>NZ_VFMM01000001.1:2400000-2725423 GCF_006715085.1 Kribbella jejuensis
AGCTGCGCCGCCTCCGCGACCGCCTTCCGCGCGGTGTCCCGGGTGTGCTGGACGACGCCCGGCATCGACCGGATCGGGATCGGCTCCCGCGCGTCCTCGCGGACGAACATCGGCAGGATCAGCTGCCGCGGTTCGAGCGTGGTCTCCGCGACCAGCCGACGTACCGCCGCCGACGACCGAAGCCGCCGCGGCCTGACCTCCGGGAAACCACCAGACACGATGCCTCAGCTCTTACGACGTGAACCCGAGCGACGTTCGGACGGACGGGTGACCGGCTCACCGGCCTCCACCATCGTGTCACGCCGATCCGCACCGAACCGGGCGAGGGCGTCGGCGAGCTCCTCGACCGACGGCGTCTCGGCCATCGCGTCGACCCGCAGGCCATGTTCCTCGGCGGTCTTCAGCGTGGCCGGACCGATCACCGCGATCACGGTCGACGCGTGCGGCTTGCCGGCGATGCCGACCAGGTTCCGGACCGTCGACGACGACGTGAACACGACCGCGTCGAACTTGCCGGACTTGATCGCCTCGCGGGTCGGCGCGGGCGGCGGGGCGGCCCGGACGGTCCGGTACGCCGTCACGTCGTCGACCTCCCAGCCCAGATCGGTCAGGCCCGCGACCAGCGTCTCGGTGGCGATGTCGGCACGCGGCAGGAAGACCCGGTTGATCGGGTCGAGCAGCTCGTCGTACGGCGGCCAGTCCTCGACCAGCCCGGCGGCCGACTGCTCACCGGACGGGACCAGGTCCGGACGGATGCCCCAGGCACCGATCGCCTCGGCGGTCTTGTCGCCGACCGCGGCGATCTTCAGCCCGGAGAACGCCCGCGCGTCCAGCCCGTACTCGTCGAACTTCTCCCGGACCGCCTTCACCGCGTTGACCGAGGTGAACGCGACCCACTCGTACCGGCCCTCGACCAGGCCGCGGATCGCCTTGTCCATCTGCTGCGGGTTCCGCGGCGGCTCGACGGAGATCGTCGGTACCTCTTCCGGCATCGCGCCGTAGCGACGCAGCCGGTCCATCAGCGGACCGGCCTGGTCCTTGGTCCGCGGCACCAGGATCCGCCAGCCGAACAGCGGCTTGGTCTCGAACCAGGACAGCGACTCACGCTGCTCGACCACCGCGCCGACCACGATCACGGCCTCGCCGGTGACCTTCGCGGTCCGCAGGTCGGTGACGATCGTCTCGAGCGTGCCGACCACGCTGGTCTGCGAGGTCGTCGTACCGCCGACGGTCGCGGCGACCGGGGTGGCGGCGTCGAAGCCGGCCTCGATCAGCCCGGCGACCGTCTCCTTCAGCACCTCGGACGTGTTCAGCAGCACCAGGGTCTGCTTCGGCTGCAGCCGGGTCAGGTCGAGCTTGTTCTCGGCGAGGTCGACGACGGTGACCTCGCGGTCGCCCTTCATGGTCAGCGGGATCCCGGCGTACGTCGGCACCGCGCTCACCTCGCTGACACCCGGGACGACGTTGAACCCGATGCCCGCCTTCTTGCACGCGGCCGCCTCCTCGGCGCCGCTGGAGAAGGTGAACGGGTCACCGGTCAGCAGCCGGACGACGTTCGCCGCGGTCTTGGCCGTCTTCACCACGAGCCGGGCCCGGGCCGCGACCTTCAGCGCCCGGCTGCCCTCGGTACCGGAGCCGTCGACGACCTCGACGCCGGGCCGGCAGTATGCCAGGAACGGGTCGTGTTCGGGGCCCTCGACAACGACCGCGTCGGCGTTCGCGAGCACGTCCCGGCCGGCCAGCGTCAGCAGCGCCGGGTCACCAGGACCGACGCCGACGAACGTGACATGGCCGAGCGGTTTGGTCTGCTTGACGGTACTGGTGGCGGCCTTCTGCGGTGCCGCGGTGGCGGCTGTCTTCGCGCTCACGTCTGCCTTCGCCCTCGTCGTTTTCGTGCTCGTCCTGTGGGCCGTCTTCTGCGCCGTCTTCCGGGCAGTTTTCTGGACCGTCTTCTGGGCTGTTTTCTGGGCCGTCTGGGCCTTCTTGTGCGCCGTGCTCGTGCCCTGTGCCGGTGTCATGTTCGCTCCAGCAACTCGTTCGCCAGCGCTCTGCCGAGACCCGCGGGGTCGTCCACCGGGCCGTTCGCGGACAGCCGCCGGACGCCGTCCTCCTGGCCGAGCGCACCCCGCAGCCACAGCTCCGGGCCGTCGTCGCCCTCGACCACCTCGGCGAGCGCGCCGACCGGAGCCGTGCAGCCTGCCTCGAGGGTGGCCAGCAACTGCCGCTCCGCGGTGACCGCCGCCCGGGTGGCCGGGTCCTCCAGCGGTGCGAGCGCAGCCAGTACGTCGGTGGCGTCCGCACGGCACTCGACAGCCAGGGCCGCCTGTCCCGGCGACGGCAGCATCTGGATCGGGTCCAGCGTCTCGGTCACCTCGTCGAGCCGTCCCAGCCGGGCCAGCCCGGCGCGGGCCAGCACCACCGCGTCGACCTTGCCGTCGGCAACGAGGCCGATCCGGGTGTCCACGTTGCCGCGGATGCCCGTGCACTCCAGGCCCAGACCGAGCGCCTCGATCTGCGCCGACCGGCGCGGCGCACCGGTACCGATCACCGCGCCGCGCGGCAGCTCACCGAGGGTCAGCCCGTCGCGGGCGACCAGGACGTCGCGCGGGTCCTCACGGACCGGGATCGCGCCGATCACCAGACCGTCGACCGGCGCGGTCGGGAGATCCTTCAGCGAGTGCACGGCGATGTCGATCTCGCCGGCCAGCAGCGCGTCCCGCAGCGCGCTCACGTAGATCCCGGTGCCACCGATCTGCTCGACCGGCGACACCTTGTCCACGTCGCCGGTGGTGGAGATCGGGACCAACTCGACCTCGTGACCGAGGTTCCGGAGCGCGTCCGCGACCAGCGTGGACTGCGCGATCGCCAGCTTGGACCGGCGGGTACCAAGTCGAATCTGCCGAATCTGCTGGGTCATGCCTGCTCACCACCCTTCGGCGTGGTGACCGCGTCGACGGCCGCCTGGTCGAGTGCGAACAGCTGCCGCAGCGCGTCGGCGTACGTCGGTCCGCCCGGATCGCCGCCGAGTTCCTTCACCCGGACGGTCGGGTTGTGCAGCACTTTGTCGACGACCCGGTGGATGGTCCGCTCGACCTCGTGCCGCTCGTGCTCGTCGAGGTCCGGCAGCCGGCGCTCCAGCCGGGCCAGTTCCTGCTCGACCAGCGAGGTCGCCATCGCCCGCAGCGCGACCACCGTCGGCGCCACCGACGCGGCCCGCCGGGTCGCCTCGAACGCACCGGTCTCCTCGCCGACGATCCGCCGTACCTCGTCGATGTCGGCCTCGCTGCCGCCCGCCGTACCGACCAGGTCGGCCAGCGTGATCAGCGTGACGCCCGGGATCCGGGCCGCCTCGGGTGCGACGTCGCGCGGGAGCGCCACGTCCAGTACGCCGAGGGCGCGCCCGTCGGCGGCGTTCCGGATCATCTCCTCGGTGATCACCACGCCGCGAGCGCCGGTGCAGGACACCAGCAGATCGGCCTCGGTCAGCGCGGCCGGTACGTCGGCCAGCCGGATCGCCGTACCGCCGATCCGGTCGGTCAGCGCGACCGCGCGGTCGTAGTTGCGGTTGGCAACCGTCACGCTCTGCGCGCCGTTGGTCATCAGGGTCTGCGCGGCCAGCGAGGCCATCGAACCGGCGCCGACGATCAGCGCCCGGCGACCCTCGCTACCACCGACGGCTTCCAGCCCGGCGGAGACGACCGAGCGGCCGGCCGAATCGATGCCGGTCTCGGTCCGGGCCCGCTTGCCGACCCGCAACGCGTGCTGGAACAGGGCGTTCAGGTCGGTGCCGATGGTCTCGTTGTCCTGGGCGGCCCGGAGCGTCTCCTTGAGCTGGCCGAGGATCTGGCTCTCGCCGACGATCATCGAGTCCAGCCCGACCGCGACCTGGAACAGGTGCGCGACCGCGCCCTCCTCGAAGTGCACGTACAGGTGCTCGGCGAGGTCGAGCAGCGGTACGCCGGTGACGTCGGACAGGATCGCGGTGACCTCGTCCATCCCGGCGTGGAACCGGTCGACCACTGCGTACACCTCGGTGCGGTTGCAGGTGGCAACGACCGCGGACTCCGCCACGGCAGCCGAGTTGCGGACCATCAGACCGAGCTTGGTCGCGGCCTCCGCGTCCAGCGCAACCCGCTCGAGCACATCGATCGCAGCGGAACGATGGCTGATACCGACTACCAGATAGCTCATGCGCCGAGGCCTCCCCCGACACTCGGGAGATCCGTCAGGCCGTTCATCGTTGGTAGTTCGGGCACCTCGGGGAGCGCCGCCTCTCCGGACTTTCGTTGTTCGTGGTACGCCAGGATCTGAAGCTCGATCGAGAGGTCCACCTTGCGGATGTCGACGCCGTCGGGCACGGACAGCACCACGGGCGCGAAGTTCAGGATGCTGGTGACGCCGGCGGCGACCAGCCGGTCGCACACCTCCTGCGCCGGACCGGCGGGAGTGGTGATGACCCCGATCGAGACCCGATCGGCCTTCACGATGTCCTCGAGCTGGGCGAAGTCGCGGACCTCCATGTCGCCGATCCGCTCACCGACCAGGTTCGGGTCGGCGTCGAGCAGCGCGACGATCCGGAAGCCGCGGGTGCCGAAGCCGGAGTAGTTCGCCAGCGCGTGGCCGAGGTTTCCGATCCCGACGATGACGACCGCCCAGTCCTGGGTGACGCCGATCTCGCGGGCGATCTGGTAGCGCAGGTACTCGACGTCGTAGCCGACGCCGCGGGTGCCGTACGACCCCAGGTAGGACAGGTCCTTGCGGAGCTTGGCCGAGTTCACGCCGGCCGCGGTCGCCAGGTCCTCGCTCGACGCGGTGGCGGTCCCACCGTCGGAGAGCGCGGTCAGGGCCCGCAGATACACCGGCAAGCGCGCGACAGTCGCCTCGGGGATGCCGCGTTCGGTTCTCGTCGGCGGGCCGGGGCGACGGCTGCTGGCACGCGTCACAATTCTCCTGGGAGCGGTTGGTTCACCGCGGTCTGACGGCCGGCGGCTCTCTTACTCTAGGAGCTTGTGAACGTGAGAACAAAATCGGTGGAAGTGAGCCCTACCTCATCAGGGCTTTTCGCAGTCGGGCGGGGTCCACACGCCAGAAGTCGTGCTGCTTGCCGTCCACGAAGGTGACCGGGATCTGTTCCCCGTACTGCGTGAACAGGCGGTCATCCTGGGTGATGTCGACCTCGCTCCACTCCACGCCCGCCTCGGCGCAGACCGCCCGGATGACCTCCCGGGCGTCGTCGCAGAGATGACAGCCCGGCTTTCCATACATGACGACTCTGGTCATCGCTCCCGCAACCGTCCCTTCGCGACCTTGCCGGTGACCGAGTGCGGGAGGTGGTCGACCACCTCGATGTCGACCGGGCTCTTGAACCGGGCCAGCCGGCCCTCGGCGTACGCGCGCACCTCCCGGACGTCGACCGATGCGTCCGGCAACGGCACGACGAACGCCTTCACCGCCTCGCCGGTCTCCTCCGACGGTACGCCGATCACCGCCGCCTCCCGGACCCCCGGAGCCGCGACCAGGACGTCCTCGACCTCGCTCGGGAAGACGTTGAAGCCGGACACGATGATCAGCTCGCGCAGCCGGTCGACCAGGAACAGGTCGCCGTCGGCGTCCAGGAACCCGACGTCGCCGGTCCGGTACCAGCCGTCGGCGTCCGGGCCGTCCGCCCCGTCCGGCCAGTAGCCGGAGAACAGGTTGCCGCCGCGGATCAGGATCTCGCCGGGGTCGTCGCCCTCGACGTCCTCGCCGCGCTCGTCGGCGATCCGCAGCTCGACGTTCGGCAGCGGACGACCGACCGAGCCGGGCTTCGGCGCGGCCTCGCCGAGCGTCGTGGTGACGCCTGGGGAGGCCTCGGTCAGTCCGTACCCCTGGTGGACGTACAGCCCGGTCGCCTGCTCGAACCGGTCCGCGAGCCCGCGGTCGAGCGTGGACGCGCCGGTCAGGACGACCTTGACCGTCTTCAGTGCGGCGCGCAGATCCGGGCGGGACAGCAGCGCGTGCAGGGCCGGCGGGGCGAGCGGCAGCCGCGTCACGCCGTACCGTCGGATCAGCTCGAGGGTCTGCTCGGGGTCGAAGCGGCGCTCGACGATCAGCGCGGCGCCGGTCGCGACCGCCCAGCCGAGGACCGCGTTCAGACCGAAGGCGTGGAACATCGGCAGCACCCCGAGGACCACGTCGTCGGGGCCCATCCGGTCCTCGCCGAGCTCGGTGAGGTTTCGCACGTTTGCGGCAAGTGCCCGATGGGTGAGCATCGCGGCACGCGGATCTCCACTGGTTCCGGACGTGTACAGAAGCACCGCGAGCGACTCGGGATCGATCGGCGGCGGTAACGGAACGTCACCATGGAGCTCGTCCGGAGCCACCGCCCGGAGACCTTCGATGCGGTCGGCAAGGACCGCGTCGGCGATCGCCAGCCGGGCCCCGGAGTGCGCCGCGACAGTCGCCAGCTCGGGCTTCGTGAGACCGGTGTTCAGCGGTACGGCGACCAGGCCGGCGCGAAGAACGCCCAGGTAGGACGTGACAAATTCGATGCTGTTGGCAACCAGGAGCAGGACCCGGTACCCGGGCACCAGGCCGGCCGCGGCGAGCCCCCGCGCGGTCCGGTCGACGGCCTGGTCGAGCTCGCTCCAGGTCAGCCGCCGGTCGCCGTCGACCAGCGCGAGACGCTCGCCGTGACGTTGCGCTGTGTCACGAAGGATGTCCGCGAAATTCACGTTCACCAGGCGAGTCTGTCACGGCCGGGATGCAGGCACGGACGCACCGGGTTTGGCCAGAACGGTTGCAGCAGAGCGTGACCACCGATATACAGGTGACTTCGCGAGCGAGCTTCTGCTGAACCTCACACTGCAGAAACCCGTCCGCGCGGGGACCCTCATGCGCGATGTACCACCCCCGACAGCAGGCTGCTCCGTGATGTGCGGACGCGGTCCGCTGGCGCATTCACGCAAGCTTCGGACCGGACGGAAGGCGGCACGCCCCAGCCTGTTGACAGCCCGTACATGAGCAGTAACGTTCGGTGCTGTCCCAGAGTCACTGAGGCCATTCGCGGATGTGTCGAACGACGTGTCAGTCGAACGGGGAGACAACTTGACCACGCCGGAACCAAGCCCGGACGGGATGCGACGTGCTGAGCTCGTCGATCGCGCCCAGGCCGGGGACGTCGGTGCCTTCGGTGAGCTGTACGACGAGTACTCGCTCACCGTCTATCGCTACATCTACGCCCGGGTGTCGTCGTCGGCACTCGCCGAGGACCTGACCAGCGAGACCTTCGTCCGGGCGCTCCGGGCGCTGGACTCGTTCCGCTGGCAGGGCCGGGACTTCGGCGCCTGGCTGGTGACGATCGCCCGGAACCTGATCACCGACCACTACAAGTCCGGCCGGGTCCGGCTCGAGGTGGTCACCGACGAGATCGAGACCCACGACCGGCAGACCGAGGGCCCGGAGATCGACGTGCTGGCCGCGGCCACCGCCGAGGTACTCCGGGACGCGGTGGCCGGCCTGCCCGACGAGCAGCGCGACTGCCTGACCATGCGGTTCTTCGCCGGTCTGTCGATCGCCGAGACGGCCAAGGCGCTGGAGAAGTCCGAAGGC
Organism: Kribbella jejuensis; assembly: GCF_006715085.1. Taxonomy (NCBI): domain Bacteria; kingdom Bacillati; phylum Actinomycetota; class Actinomycetes; order Propionibacteriales; family Kribbellaceae; genus Kribbella; species Kribbella jejuensis. The sequence continues at coordinate 2,407,591 of NZ_VFMM01000001.1, forward strand.
GCCGTCAAGCAACTGCAACTGAGGGCCGTACGGCACTTGGCGAAGGTTATCCCCAAGGACTTGAGATGAGGCGGATGACAACGAACGTCTTTCGTAACCCGTCAGGGAGTTACCTCGTTTGCCTGGTGAGGACCTGTCGGTGACCCCGACTGGCCATTGAGGAGAACGAGAACTCATGAGTGACCTACACAGGGCTCGAGCGCGCGCGGAGGCATTCGCGCACGCCGTCGATCACGGGCCCCGTCACTCCGCGCGACTGGGCGACGATCCAGAGTTGCTGGAAGCTGTGGAGCTGGTCGGACGGCTGAGGACCGCCGGCGCAGTTGCACCGCGACCCGAGTTCAGTGCCGAGCTGCGGCACCGCCTGATGGAGCAGGCGGCGGCGCGGGCGGCGACCACTGCGACTCAACTGACGGTGCACACAGCACCAGACGACTCGGACGACCCGCCGGGTAGCGAGGACGTTGGCGCGTCCGTGACAGATATCCGCCGCCGCCAGAGCCGGAGGATCCGGCTGGTGGCATCGACTGCCGCGCTGGTGCTGCTGGGAGGTGGCATCGGTTCTGCCGCCGCCGCCCAGCAGGCGATGCCCGGCGACACCTTGTACGGGATGAAGCGCAGCATCGAGAACGTGGCCACCAATGTGGGCGTCGGCGACGACTCCCGCGGCCGGCGCGATCTCGAACATGCCATGACCCGGCTGTCCGAAGTCCAGGAGCTGGCCACCAACGGCGGCTCGGTGGGCACGATCAACGCGACCCTGGACGACTTCTCGAAGCAGGCCCGCCAGGGCGTGTCCAGACTGCTCGCGTCGTACCAGCAGAACAGCGACCAGAGTTCGATCACGGCGATCACGAGCTTCATCACCAGCGCCCGCCAGGCTCTCGGTGAGCTCGCGCCGCAGTTGCCACCCGAATCGCTGAAGTCCGGAGTCGAGGCGCTCGCCACCATCGAGCAGCTGGCCGGCCACACCGCGGCCGCCTGCCCGAAGTGCGACGCACCGAAGCCGGCTTCCGGTGCACCGAGCACCGGTTCGAACCGTCCGAACCGCACCAGCCCCGGCGCTACCCAGCCGAGCGATCCGGTCCAGGCGTCCTCGACGAGTCCGAAGGCCTCGGCGACGATCCCGACCCCGGTGGACTCCGGCTCGCTGCAGCCCAGCACCGCGCCGACCAACCTGCCGAACACGACGATCGTCGAGGAGTCCACCGCTCCGCCGCCGAGCGCCCTGAAGACACCACCCAAGACGTCGTCGTCGAACTCGCCGATTGCGACGCCCACGGTGCTGCCTTCCACCCTGACCCCGTCCACACCGGCGTGGCCGTGGCCGTTCCCGTCCACCCCGCTGATCAACCTGCCCGGCGTTCTCCAGACGTTGCTTCCGCCCTGGAAGTAGCAGGCACCAGTCGTGCAAAGGCCCCCGGCATTCGCCGGGGGTCTTTCGCGTGTTTCTTGGTGCCTGTTGGTGCCTGTTGGTGCCTGTTGTGGTCAGAAAGGTCAGAAGAAGACGCTGCGGCGCTGCATGAGCAGCGTGTAGAGGGTCTGCTGGATGGTCTCGCGGACCTGGTCGGTGACGTTGAAGACCAGCATCGGGTCGTCCGCGGCGCCGTCGGGGAAGTCGTCGGTCCGGATCGGTTCGCCGAACTCGATCAGCCACTTCGACGGCAGCGGGATCAGCCCGAGCGGGCCGAGCAACGGGAAGAACGGCGTCACCGGGATGTACGGGACGCCGAGCAGCCGGGCCAGCGAGGCGATGTTGCCGACCAGCGGATAGATCTCCTCGGCGCCGACGATCGAGCACGGCACGATCGGTACGCCGGTCCGCATCGCCGCGCTGACGAACCCACCGCGGCCGAACCGCTGCAGCTTGTACCGCTCGGAGAACGGCTTGCCGAGACCCTTGAAACCTTCCGGCCAGACGCCGACCAGGTTGCCCTGCCGGAGCAGGCGTTCGGCGTCGTCGTTGTTCGCGAGCGTCGCACCGCCCTTGCGGGACAGTTCACCGACGAACGGGGTCTGGAAGACCAGATCCGCGGCGAGCGTCCGCAGTGGGCGGCCGGTGTGGTCCGCGACCACCACCTGGCTGACCAGACCGTCGAGCGGCATCGTGCCGGAGTGGTTCGCGACGATCAGCGCGCTGCCGTCGGACGGGATGTTCTCGATCCCGCGGACCTCGACCCGGAACCAATTCTCCACCATCGGCCGCAGCAGCGGCAGCAGGACCTGGTCGTTGAGGTCGGCGTCGTACCCGAACTCGTCGAGCTCGTAGTCGCCTGTCACCCGCCGCCGAAGAAACGCCAGCCACTCCGCGACCCGCCGCTCCCCTTCAGCCCCGAACAACCCCCGCACCGCCCGCTCCAGACCGGCGAAGTCGAAGCTTGCGTCGGTTGGTCGCTCCTCGGTGTAGGCCGGGGACTCGACGACCGGCTCTGCCGTCTCTTCAACGGGCTGCTTGCGGCTCTTCTTCGGCCGGGTCTGGTCACCGGCGAGCGCGCGGGCTGCTGCCGACGGGGTGGTTCGGCGGTTGCCGCGGCCGGGGCGGCCGCCGGAGCCGATCGGGATGACGTCTGCGTCAGCCACGGAGCGCTCCCAGGCCGGCGCGCAGCAGGCCGGAGGCGCGGGTCACCGCGCCGGTGCCGAGCGACCTGCGGAAGTCGTCGAACGCCTCCGCGGTCGTGTACTTCGGCTCGAACCCGAACTCGCTGCGCATCCGTGTCGTGTCCACACCCCGCCCGTACGTCAGGAACGTGATCTGGTCCGGTGAGAAGTCCGCCAGCCGCGCGCGCCGGACGACGGCGGCCGTACTCGACGCGGTGAACGAGGGCAGCCGCAGCGTCGGCCGGCCGAGCCGGCGGATCGCCTGGGACAGCGAAAGGACGCCGTCACCGGCCAGGTTGAAGGTCCCCGGCAGCTCTTCGACGGTCGCGTGGTGGATCGCCTCGACGCCGTCGTCCTCGTGCAGGAACTGCAGGCGTGCGTCGTACCCGAAAACGGTCGGGACCACCGGGAGGGCGAAGTACCGCGTCATCGGGGAGTCGGTCTTCGGGCCGATCCAGTTCGCCATCCGGAGCGTGGAGACGCAGACGTCGGGGCGGCGCCGGGCGAATCCCCGGACGTACCCCTCGACCTCGACCGCGTCCTTGCTCAGCCCGTGGTGATGGATCGCCCGCGGCGCCATCTCCTCGGTGAACATCGCCGGATCCCGCGGACCCGCGCCGTACACCGTGGTCGACGACTTCACCACCAGCTTCGCCACACCGGGCGCCTTCTGGCACGCGGCGAGCAGCTGCATGGTGCCGATGACGTTGATCTCCTTCATCGACGAGCGGCCGCCGGCGCTGCCAGGGGTGGCCACCACGCCGGTGTGCACGACCGTGTCCACATCCTCCGCGGCGATCACCTTGGCGATCACCGGGTTGCGGATGTCGGCCCGGACGAACCGGACCCGGCCGAGCTCCGCGCGCGGCGGGACCACGTCGACACCGATCACGGTGCCGATCGACGGGTCCTCGGCCAGTCTCCGGGCACAGCGAGCACCGGCGTCTCGCGAGACGCCGGTCACCATCACTACCTGTGCCACGAGCTACCCCCAGCCGGACCGGGCGCGGCAGACCAGTGCTACCTACTGCTACCTGGTGCGTGCCGGGCTACTTGCCGAGCTTGCGGCGCTGCACCCGCGTCTTCTTCAGCAGCTTGCGGTGCTTCTTCTTCGCCATCCGCTTACGGCGCTTCTTGATTACCGAACCCACAGTTGACCATCCAAACTCAAAGAGAACGTCGGCAAAGCTTACCCGTAGGTCGCTTCGCGGACCTAAAGCAGGCTCGATCGGTAGACTCGGACCCTACCCGGGGAGGCTGGATGCGCGCTCGGTACGACGGTCTGGCGGAGTGGTACGACGAGCGTTTCGGGGCGGACGCGCCACCTCATCAGCCCGGTCTGCTGGAGCTGCTCGGCACCGGTTCGGGACCCTGCCTGGACATCGGCTGTGGCACCGGACGCAACTTCGACAGCATCCGCGCCGGCGGGCGTTCGGTGGTCGGGCTGGACTTCTCGATCGACCAGTTGCGCCGAGCCCGGACGCGGACCGACGGGCCGCTGCTCCACGGCGACGCGGCGGCGTTGCCGTTCGCCGACGGGTCCTTCGACACCGCGATCACGTTGTGGACCTCCACCGACGTCGACGACTTCGGCGCCGTGCTCCGGGAGGCCGCGCGGGTGCTACGGCCCGGCGGTGTGCTGGTCGCGTACGGCGTGCATCCGTGCTTCAACGGGCCGCACGTCGTGTACGAGGACGACGGCCGGCGGACCGTGTATCCGACGTATCGGCGCACCGGCTGGCACACGGACATGCCGTGGTGGGCCGAGGACGGGATCCGGCGGCGGATCGGTATGTCGCACCTCACCCTGGCCGACTACCTCAACGCGATCGTCGGGAGCGGGCTGGTCGCCGAACGGTTCGAGGAACCCGCGGGATACGACATCCCGCACGCGCTCGCCTTCCGGGCACGGAAGCCTTAGGCGGCTCTGCGGACCGGAGCGATCTTGTCGGTCAGCACCGCGAGGTGCGGGGTGGCGGTCTGTTTGCTGGTGCTCGCATAGGCGGCCGGGGTGAAGACGACGGCGGCCAGGCCCAGGGTCGCGATGGTGCCTACGGCAACGGTCTTGACGATTCGGATCGGCATCGGGAGCCTCCTTCAGGTTGGTGACTCCATCCTGGTCGCGCGCCCTGCGAGGGTCCTGCAGGATTCCTGGGACCCCTCTGGGAATGGCGGTTGACCAGTCCCAGCACGAGATTCGCCGGCAGGCGGGCCGCAGGTCCGAGACCGGATCGCCCGACGACCTCTAGTCCAGGTAGTCGGCGACCGGGCCGAGGGTGAGCAGTCCACTCCCCGCCGCGTGTTCGTTCGCGGCCGGCGCCAACGCTTCTCGCGCTCGCCTCAACAACTCCAGGTCTCCCGCCTGTTTGGCAGCGTGCGCCGTCAAGCACCACTGAGCTTCGAGCAGCAGACCAGGCGTCGGGCGGTACTCCGCCTCCGGCACCGGCTCGCCGTGCCGTACGGCGTACCCGGCCAACGCCAGCGGGAGCAAGCCATCACTCAGGCCAGGCATCCCCGCACCGTCGAGCAACTCGGCCGCGGCACGGTATGCCTCAGGGGTGTCTTCACGCAGCGCGCCGTACCACCGCGTGAAGACCGCGACCAGTGGAAGCTCATGCCGCTCAGCCAACGCATCCGCCGCGGCGGCGTGCTCGTCAGCGGCCGTGTGATCGGCGCGTGCACAGGCCGCCTGCAGACGGATCAGCTGACCCAGAACCTCATAGGTAAAGAGGTTGTGGCGCTGCGACAGCGTGATGAGCTCCGCGCCGATCGCGTCCCGCTCCGGTGCGAGGCCGGTGCGGTAGTAGGTCTGCATGAAGACCCCGTTCAACGTGAACGCCAGCAGCGCGGGATCGTCGAGACCGCGCGCGAGCTGCTCGGCTTCGAGGGCGGCCTCGCGCGGTCGGGCCTCCCGGGAACCGCGGGATTCGAGCGCGATCGTGGCCAGCAGCCGGGCGCGGATGCTCGGATGGTCCTGCGTCGGCAGTACGCGCTCGGCCGCGGCCACGATCGCGGCGGCCTGTGCCTCGTCGTCGGAGCGGGTCCAGATCGCGGGTACGTCGTACCCGCCGATGATGCGCGCGGTCAGATCCGGGTCGGAGAGCTCTTCGGCTGCTCGAACGGCGGCCAGGCGATGACGACGGGCGGCCTCGAGCCCGCCGCCCCCGGTGACCGCGAGGTTGCGGAGCAGGCCGACCGTCGACTCGATCCGGGCCCGCGTGCCGCCGACGACGCGGTCGTACGCCGCCGCCGTCTCGGCCCACACGTTGCCGGCCGGGGCAAGATGGGTTGCCTGGTTGAGGATGTCGCTCTCCAACCGGCTCAGCGCGGGACCAGGATCAACGCCGAGCTGCCCGACCAGGGTCGCCCGGGCGCGGCGCAGTACGGCGAGAGCATCGCCTTGCCGGTCGCTTCGGTACAGGGCCAGCGCGAGCAGCCGCCAGGCGTCCTCGCGCCACGGGTGCTCGGTGACGTGCGCGTCGAGGTCAGGCACCGCCTCGGCCGCGAGCCCCAGGTCCAGGCGGGTCGCCGCCACGCGCTCGACGGCGTGCAGGCGGAGCTCGGTCAGCCGGGAACGCTCCGCGAGCGCCCACGGCTCGTCCGCGAACTCGGCGTACGCCGGACCGCGCCACAGCTCCAGGCCCCCCAGGAGTTCCTTCAGTTCAACGGCTTTGACGGAGGCCTCGAAGCGCAGCGCGTCGACGTTCTCGGTCCGCAAGGCGTACCCAGGGCCTTCGGTGACCAGCAGCCGAGCCGGCGTCCGCGGCGCACGATCGGGTTCGATCGCCCGGCGGAGCGCCGCGACGAACGTCCGCAGTGCGCTCAACGCGCCGTCGGGTGGATCGGCCCAGAGGTCGTCGACCAGGACGTTCGCCGGCACCACCCGGCCGCGCGCGACGATCAGCCGCGCGAGGACTGCGCGGTGCCGCGGGCCCTTCAGGTCGACCGGCTCCCGGTCCCACGCCACCACCGGACCGAGCACGCCGAACTCCACCCGCCCACGGTACCGCTCATCGAATGCTCATCGGCCGGCGCGACGCTGGGCGGTATGAGGATCGAAGGATTTGCGTACCACCGTCTGTCGGGCGTCGACGGTGTCGAACTGAACGTTGCCGTCGGCGGGTCGGGACCGCCGGTGGTGTTGTTGCACGGGTTTCCGCAGACGCACCTGATCTGGCGTGAGGTGGCGCGTGAGCTGGCGGTGGATCACACGGTGATCTGCCCGGATCTGCGCGGGTACGGCGAGAGCGGGAAACCGTTGGACGGCTACTCGAAGCGGACCATGGCGGCGGATGTGGTCGGGGTGGCGGCCGAGCTGGGACATTCGCAGTTCGCGCTGGTGGGCCACGATCGAGGCGCATTGGTGGCCTTCCGGGCGGGGCTTGATCATCCGGACGTCGTCACACATTTGATGTGTCTCGACGTACTGCCGACGCTGGACATGTGGGATGTGATGCACGGGACGACGGCTGCGGTCGGGTTCCATCTGTATCTGATGGCGCAGCCGGTCGGGCTGCCCGAGCGGATGATCGCGGCTGCCGCGGACGAGTTCTTCGGGTACTTCCTGGATCTGTGGGGGAAGGATCCGGCGGCGATTCCGGCGGACGTGCGGGCGGAGTACCTGGCGGCGTCGCGGAACGCCGTACCGTCGATCGTCGCGGACTACCGGGCGTCGGCGACGATCGACGTCCAGCAGGACTCCGAGGACCTTGCTGCAGGCAACAAGCTCCGGATGCCGGTGACGGTGATCCAGCAGGACTGGGGAGCCGCGCTGGGCTTCGACGCGGCCGCCCGCTGGAAGAACTGGGCCACCAACCTCGACCACCGGACCACCACCGCCGGCCACTTCATGGCCGAAGAATCTCCCGGCGAGATCACCGCGGCCGTCCGGGACCTGCTCAAGCGGTGAGGTAGGCGGTCGATTCAGCCAGGGCGGCCAGAGCGGCCTGCAGGGAAGGGTTCGTCAGCCGGCCGTCGCGTTTGACGGGGGTGCCGCCTACCAGGACGGTGTCGACGTTGCCGGGGTGAGCGGCGGTGACGACTGTGGCGACCGGATCGTGCAGGCCGCCGACCAGGTTGAGGTCGGTGGTGCGCAGCAGGATCAGGTCGGCCTGGTTGCCGATGGCAAGCGATCCGACATCGTGGAGGCCTAGCGCTCGGGCGCCGCCGTAGGTTGCCAGTTGAAGAACCTCGGCGGCGGTGAACGTCTTGTAGCCTAGGGCAAGCACCTCGTGCATGGCGCGGAACATGTCGCCGCCGGCGGTCGTCACCACGTCGATTCCCAGACTGACGTCGACTCCGGCTGAACGCAGGCGGCCGGCCAGCGGTGGACCCATCTGCATCCGGGCCTCGACCGTCGGGGTTGCGGAAACCGCGGCGCCGGTTTCCGCGATCACCTTCAGCTCGGCGTCTGGCAGGAGATTCCCGTGGACATACAACGTGTTCGCCCGCGCCAATCCGGCGTCCCGTAGCCGCATCACCGGATCCGGGATGTCCGAACTACTGCTGATGTGCACCACTACCGGCAAGCCGAGCGAATCCGCCAGCTCCCAGTCGGCCCGTACCGTCTCGAAGGCCGCGAACGACGGTCCGATCGCCGCCACCGCCAACCCGAGCCGCGCAGACCGGCGCGCCATGATCCGGCGCATCTCGTCCGCGTTCACCGCACCACCGCTCAACGGCGACGGCCCGTATCCGAACACCGCCCGGATCCCGCTCCGCTCCAACGCGTCCAGCGCCGCGTCGGTGTGATCCGGCGTCCGCTGTACGTGCGAATAGTCCTGCACCGTGGTGATCCCGCCGTCCAGGCATTCCAACGCCCCGACAAGGTTGCCCGCAGCAACATCCTCGGCGCGGAACCGGGATCCGAACGACCCGAGCACCCGCTCGAAGTACACCCCGAGATCCGCGTCCACCGCGATCCCGCGCAACGCCGTCTGCCACAGGTGCCGGTGCGTGTCCACGAACCCGGGCAGCACGATTCGTTCCCGCGCATCGATCAGCTCCGCGTCGGCCCGCAGGTCCGGCCCGACCGCCGCGATCCGGCCGTGCTCGATCAGTACGTCGGTGTTCCGGCGGACGACCACCTCCGGATGGGTGTCGATCACCGTCCCGCCCTTCAGCAACAGCCTCACGAGCATCTCCCTCAATAGAAAGCTTTATGAAAAGCTATCATCAAAGCATTCTAGGATGTCAACCATGAACGACGATCCGGTGGACCGGCTGATCGCGTCCTGGGACCAGGAGTTGCCGGAGGTGCTCTATCCGTCCAGCGAGCTGACGAAGCGGATCCTGGTGCTGTCCGGCCTGCTGAACGAGACGACCCGGCGGGTGCTCCGCGATCTCGAGCTGACCACGGCCGAGTTCGACGTGATCGTCTCGCTGCGCCGCTCGGGTACGCCGTACCGCCAGAAGCCCTCCGACCTCAGCCGGAGCCTGCTGCTGTCGACGGGCGGCACCAGCAACGTCACGAATCAGCTGGTACGCCGCGGTCTCGTCGTCCGCGAGCCTGATCCGGCCGACGGCCGCGGGACCCAGATCCGGCTCACCGACGAGGGGATCGCGCTCGCCGAGAAGGCGGTGAAGGCGAGCTCCGCCGCCCATCACGAGCTGTGGGCCGGGCTGCCGGACGAGGTCGTCGAGCAGGCAACCGCCGCGCTCCGAAAGCTCCAGGCGTGACGAGCAGGCATGACGAAGGGGCCGGTCCGTGGATCCGGCCCCTTCGGCTTCTGTGATTATCCGGCCTGGAAGAAGGCGCCCTTGAGGTAGTCGTGCACCGCGTCCTCGGAGACCCGGAAGGAACGACCCACCCGCACCGCGGGCAGCTCACCGGAGTGCACCAGCCGGTACACCGTCATCTTGGACACGCGCATGGCCGTGGCGACCTCCGCCACGGTCAGAAACTTCACCTCGGCGAGCGGCTGCTCACCGCCGGACTTCTTTGATGCCATTGCGCACCGCACTTCCAGCACGGATCGTGCGCCGGCTTCCCCTCCGGCACCTCCGTCCGTGCATGCCACGAGCGTAGTGGCTGTTGGTACGAATGGGAAAGAGGGGGACTCGTGTGACTGGTCGTGGCTGATGGGCCAGCCCCGTCGCGAGCCGTGCCGAGTGCCGCGCAGTAGGCGCTGGGCCATCAGCCACGACCTAATAGCTCGGGTCCAGCCCGAGCAGCGGAAAGCTCGCTTCGCGGGTCGCGTTGATCGCCCGGTCGAGCCAGGTGTCCGGGTTGTAGCCGCTCGACCAGTCCACGTACGACGCATCCCGGCCGTCGGTCATCCGGACCGGCGCGACCCGACCGAACCGCAACTGCACCTCCTCGCGCCACCCTTCCGGCACCGCGGTCGCCGGGTCGATGGGGCTTCCGGCGACGATCGCGAGCAGATGCGTCCACGCCCGCGGCACCACGTCGATGATCGCGTACCCGCCACCGCCGGTAGCGATCCACTTTCCGCCGGTGACCTGGTGCGCGAGATCGTGCAGAGCGACGTACGCCGCCCGCTGCCCGTCGATCGTCTTGGTCAGGTGCGCCAGCGGATCCTCGACGTGCGAGTCGCACCCGTGCTGCGTGACGAGCACCTGCGGACGGAACGCCTTCACCACGTCCGGTACGACGGCGTGGAACGCGCGCAACCAGCCCGCGTCCCCGGTACCGGGTGGGAGCGCGACGTTGACCGCCGTACCTTCCGCGTCCGGGCCGCCCGTCTCGCCGGCGCTGCCGGTGCCCGGGAAGAGCGTGGTCGGCGACTCGTGCAGGCTGACCGTGAGTACGCGCGGGTCGTTGTAGAAGACGGTCTGGACGCCGTCCCCGTGGTGCACGTCGACGTCGACGTACGCGATCCGCTCGGCACCGTGGTCGAGCAACCACTGGATCGCGATCGCCGGGTCGTTGTACACGCAGAAACCGCTGGCCTGGTTGGGCATCGCGTGATGCAGTCCACCGGCGATGTTCACGGCGTGCAGTACGTCGCCCTCCCAGACCGCGCGGGCCGCCTCGACGGAGGCGCCGGCGATCCGGGCGGAGACGTCGTGCATGTGCGGGAAGCAGTACGTGTCCGACGTACCGAGGCCGTGCACCGGGTCGGACTCGTCCGGGTCCGCACCGGCGCGCTTCACCGCGGCGATGTACTCCGCGGTGTGCACGGTCCCGAGCAGCGCGTCGTCCGCGACCGGCGCCGGCACGATCTTGAGCTGATCGAGCACCCCGAGCTCCCGGGCGAGCTTGATCGTCAGCTCGACCCGGATCGGACTCATCGGATGCCCACGCCCGAAGTCGTACGCCGTCAACCCGTCGTCAAAGACCAGCAACGCCTCACCACTCATGCAAGTGACCTTAGCCGTCAGGCTTCCGGAAGGGGCCTCCCGAAGCGTCGGCTCATCCAGTAGGCGCCGCGGCGAGCATGGAAGACGGTCATCAGCACGGCCCCGACGGCGCCGGCGAACAGGGCGGCCCACGGATGGGTGCCGACGTGGGCCGCCGCGAGCAGGGCGGCCGCGATCGCGAAGGCCGCGAGGCCGCCGACAGCGTTGTTGGTGGCGGAGTTGCCGGTCAGATTCGGGAACTCGTGCCCGGTGATTCCGGTGACGAAGTGTGGGACGCCGTTGAGCCCCATCAGTCCGGCCAGGAAGGCCAGCACGATCGCCTGGACCATCACGATCCCCTTTCAGTCTACGAGCGTTGACTGAAAGCGTAACAAGAATCAGTCAACATGCGTAGACTGAATCTCGTGACCACCAGGGCGGAGCAACGCAGGCAGACCGAGGCCCGCATCCTCACCGCGGCGCGGGAGTTGTTCGGCGAGCACGGGTTCGACCGGACCACCGTGCGGATGGTGGCGACCCGGGCCGGCAGTGATCCCGGGCTGGTGATGCGGTACTTCGGATCGAAGGAGAAGCTGTTCGCGCAGGCCGCCTCGATCCCGCCGGACGGGGCGATCGAGGGTTCACCCGCGGAGATCGCCGAGCAACTGATCGCGGCGCTGACCGGCAAACTCGCCGAGGAACCGGCCGCCGCACTGGCCGCGCTGCGGGCGATGTTCAGTCACCCCGAGGCCGCCGCTGAGGTTCGTACGGCGATGACGGCCCAGCAACGGCAGATCGCCGAACAACTCCCCGGCGACGATGCACTGATTCGGTCCGGCGTACTCGGCGCGCTCACCCTCGGCCTGGTGATCTCCCGGCACCTGGTCAGGCTCGATGGTTTCGACGTACCCCCGGACCAACTGATGGCGATTGCCGGTCCACTGATCGAGGAGCTGGTGAAGGACGAACGGGCGGCGCGGCACCCCTCCCTGGCCGCGCCGACCCGTTAGGTCCAACAGTCGATTCATCGGCGGCGGACTGCAAAGCGTTACAGGTTTTGCAAACCTGAGCCGGAAGACCGGAGAATCTGCATCGGTTCCGCCGTCATCCGACTGCGGACAGTGAGATGCGGACTTGCGAGTACCCGACCGAGGGGCCCAAGGTTCTCCCTGTGAGGCAGATGAAACCCAACCGTCGGCAGATCTTCACAGTCGGCGCAGCGGCGGCCGCGGTGACGGCGGCCGGCGCAGCCCAGACCCAGACCGCATCCGCGAACACGTCCGCGTTCACCAATGCGTTCGCCGGTGCGTCCGCGTCCACCGGGCCGTACGGCTCCGGCGTGGCCGGGTCCTGGACGAGTGCGACGCACGCGATCTCGACCGCCGCGCAGTTCCAGCGCACCCGCGAGACCAACGGCGTCTACATGTTCGGCGACAGCATCTCGGTGCAGGACGGCAAGGCGCTGGCGATCCGGCTGCTGAACCGGAACGGCACCCAGCTCGCTGTGCACAACTGGTCCAGCCGCCCGACCTCCGGCGCGGTCGACGCGCTGCAGCAGATCGCGTCGGCGTACGGGCTGCCGCGGCGGATCCTGATGGCCAGCGGCTCGAACGACATCTTCGACCCGCCGAAGTTCCGGGCCCAGGTCGACCGGGCAATGAGCATCGTCGGCCGGGACCGGACCGTGTTCTGGGTCAACCTGCAGGTCGTCCGCAAGGCCGTCACCGCGCCGGTGCAGCTGGCCGACCAGCGCAACAGCTCGTGGCTGAACATGCAGCTGTACGACGCGCAGGAGCAGTACTCGAACCTCCGGATCATCCGCTGGGCCGAGTGGCTCTGGGTGAAGCCGTACCGGCTGGCCAACTACCTGCGCGACGGCGTGCACCCGTCGGTGCCGCTGGGCCAGGACGCCCGCAACGAGCTGATCGTCCAATCGCTGCTAAGCTGAAACCGTGAACACCCGCATGAACACAAACTTGCAGCTGTGGTGGGCCGTCTAGGGCGGTCCATCCCAGCGCGTGTTCGCACGCAGCCACCACGGCCGCCTCACCGAGGCGGCCTTTTTCATGCCCTTCTTCGGTGAGGCTCCCATCACCGAAGGAGAAAGATCATGACCTCGCTTTCCGGCATCACCCCGTCCGGCCGGCTGACGCTCGGCAACCACCTCGGCGCACTCCGCCGATTCACCGACCCGGATGGCTTCTACTTCGTCGCGAACCTGCACGCGATGACGACCAAGCACGATCCCCGAAGACTCGCCACACTCACCCGCGAGTTCGCGACGCTGATGCTCGCGGCCGGCGTCCCGGAGGGCACAGTGTTCGTCCAGTCCGACGTACCCACGCACGCGCAGCTCGCGTACCTGCTCGAGTGCACGTCGTACGTCGGGGAGCTGTCCCGGATGATCCAGTACAAGGAGAAGGGCAAGGGCCGCCCGATGACGCGGGCGTCGCTGTTCACGTACCCGTGCCTGATGGCCGCGGACATCCTGCTGTACGGTGCCGAGCGGGTGCCGGTCGGCGGTGACCAGGACCAGCACGTCGAACTGGCCCGGGACGTCGCGATCCGGTTCAACCGCGAGTACGGCGAGACGTTCGTCGTACCGCAACTGAACAAGGCAGCGCTGGCGACCCGGGTGAAGGACCTGCAGAACCCGACCGCGAAGATGAGCAAGTCCGACGCGGACGACGCGATCGGCACGATCCGGCTGCTCGACCCGGTGGACGTGATCCGCCGGCAGATCATGCGCGCGGTGACGGATTCCGAGAACGTCGTCCGGCACGACGAGCAGAACAAGCCTGGCATCACCAACCTGCTGGACATCCTCGCCGCCTGTACCGACGGGGACCCGGTCGAGCTGGCCGCGGCGTACACGTCGTACGGCGCGCTGAAGCAGGACGTCGCGGACGCCGTACTGGCCGTCATCGAGCCGCTGCAGAAGGAGTATGCGCGACTGGCGACCGACCCGGGCGCGATCGACCACCTGCTCGCCCAGGGCCGGGACCGGGCGCTCGAGGCGGGTACGCCGCGACTCCAGGCTGCGTCCCGGGCGATGGGTTTGGCAGGATCGGCTCCATGAAGATCCGCGCCGCTTCCTTTAATATCCGCAACTCCTCGGCACCGGACGGCGAGAACGCCTGGCCGGTGCGGCGGAAGGCGACGGTGGCGGCGATCGAACACCTGGACGCGGACGTGGTCGGCCTGCAGGAGGTGCTGCCCGACCAGCTCGAGTACCTGCGCTGGCGGTTCGGCAAATACGAGATCGTCGGCGCGGGCCGGGACGACGGGATGAGTGCCGGTGAGCACTCCCCCGTCCTGGTCCGGCCCGGCGACTGGCGGATCGAGCGGTACGAGACCCGCTGGCTGTCCGACGACCCCGCTACGCCAGGCTCGATCGGTTGGGACGCCGACCTGACCCGGATCGCGACGCTGGTCTGGCTGCGGCATCGCAACGGTACGACGGTCGGTGTCGTCAACACGCACTACGACCACGCGGGCGAGGTCGCGCAACTGCAGTCGTCGCGGCTGATCGCGCGCTGGATCAGCGGATCGCTGCCGTGGATCGTGATGGGCGACCTGAACGCGACCCCGGACTCGCCGCCGGTCAAGACCCTGGTCGACGCCGGGCTGCGGCTCGCCGTACCGCTGTCCGAGGGCGGCAGCTGGCACGACTTCACCGGCGCCGTCGACGACGACCGGATCGACCACCTGCTGATCACCCCGGAGTGGACCGTGACGGACGCGGCCGTCTCGCACTTCCGCCCCGACGGCCGGGTACCGAGCGACCACTGGCCGGTCGTCGCGACCTTAGAGCTTCAGTAGCACCTCTTCGCGCAGCCGCTCCAACGCCTCGAACCGCCTGTTGCCCTCACCGAGAAACGCATCCGGCACCAGCAACTCGTCGATCCCCGCGGCCGGGTACTGCGCCACCACATCCAGCACTTCCTGCGCCGACCCCATCACCACATGCGCCCCGCGGCTCTCCAACCGGGCCTTCCGCTCGCCGGCCTCGGAATCCCCGGGCACAACAACCTCCAGGAACGTCTGAGCCGACCTCCGCACCTCGCCGGGATCACGCCCGATCCGCTCGCAGCGCTCGGCGAACACCTCACCCTTCTGAGCCGCCAGGTCCGGCCGGCCCCAGTGGTTCCACTCGTCCGCATACTTCGCGACGATGCCCAGGGCAACTTTTTCGCCCGACGCCCCGATCAGGATCGGCAACCGGGCAGGCTTCGGTTCACAGGGCGCGTCCTTCAGTTGGTAGTACTTGCCGTCGAACGTCGTGCGTTCCTGGGTCAGCAGCCCGGTGATCACCTGACAGGCTTCCTCGAACCGCTTCAACCGCGGCCCGACGGCCGGCAACTCGATCCCGTACACCTCGTGCTCGTTGACCTGCCAGCCCGCGCCGATCCCGAGCACGAACCGGCCGCCCGCGAGCTGGTCGATGGTCGCGGCAGCGTTCGCGACCACGGCCGGATGCCGGTACGTGTTGCCGAGCACCATCGACCCGACCCGAACGCGCTCGGTCCGGGCGGCGATGCCCGCGATCAACGCGAGGCATTCGTTGACCGGCACGCTCAGGTCGTCACCGTTCTGCATGAAATGGTCGGCGATCCAGACCCCGTGCCATCCGGTGCGTTCGGCGTACTCCGCTCCGTCGAGCACAGACTGCCAAGAACGAGCCGCGGCGGGCCACAAAGAGAAGTCCATGGGGTTCATCTTCCCTCTTGGGCCTCGAGCACCTTCTCGCCGTTCGCTTCTGCCCACTCCGTGAGCTGGCGGATCGGGCCCATCAACGTGCGGCCGAGATCGGTCAGGTCGTACTCGACGCGGGGCGGGACGCCGCCGTAGTCGGTGCGGGTGACGAGGCCGTTGGCCTGCAGGCGGCGCAGTGTCTGGGTGAGGACCTTCTTCGAGATCCCGCCGATCAGCTCGATCAGCTCGGAATGCCGTCTGGCGTGGTCGTTGAGACCCCACAGCACGACGACCGCCCACTTGTCCGCGATCACCTCGACCGCGAGCCGAGCCGGGCAGTCGGCCAGGAAGACGTCGCCGGGTTCCAGTCCATGCACAGTCGTCAGGGTACCCAGAGGTTCCCACGGCGCTGGCTAGCGTTTTGTGCCATGAACCTTCCCGAAAGCACCTATCGGCTCTTCGACGAGCCCAAGGACGCCACGATGATCACGATCGACCCGGACGGGTCACCCCAGGCCGCGCTGGTGTGGGTCGGGCGGGACGGCGACGAGCTGCTGATCGGCGTCGAGCAGAAGCACCGCAAGACCCGCAACCTGCGCCGCGATCCGCGGATCACGTTGGTCGTGCAGGACGACCGGATCAGCCCGCGCGGGCTCACGCAGTACCTCGTCGTGCGCGGTACGGCGAAACTCGAGCGGGATCCGCAGCGGTACAAGGAGTTGATGGACCGGCTGAGCCAGTAGTATCTCGGCCGCGACGAGTTCCCGTTCTGGAACGAGGACGTGGCCGCGGGCGCGACCGTCGTCCGGGTGGTTGCCGACCAACTGACCGGCGAAGGGCCGTGGACGGTCAGATGACCAGGTGCCAGCGGAGCATGAAGGCGCCGATCGACAGCACGACGTAGAGCAGGACGAGCAGGGTGCCGATGCCGGGGCGCGGGCGGTGCCGGCGGACCCGGGAGGTCAGCGAGCGTTCGCGCAGCGCCTCCATCACGGCGGCGACCTCGGCGGTACGGTCCTTCCGGATGCCGTTGATCTCGTGCTCGTCCGGGCCGCGGGTGAGCACGACGCTGTCCTCGCCGATCTCGATCTTGCCGACGTCCTGCCAGGCGAGGCTGCGGATCAGCATGCTGGTACGTGCCTTCAGACCGGTCGGGAACAGCTCCACCCGGTACAGCACGACACCACCGGCGACCCGGACCACGGACGCGCCGATGATCGTCAGCAGACCGACCGCGAGCATGTCGCGGGCACCCATCCACAGCCACGAGTTCAGCGCCGGGACGGCGACGAACGGCAGCACGAACAGGGCCCACGCCCACCAGGGCGCCGGGTCCAGCGGCACACGCCACGGCAGCTGCGGCAGTTCGTGCTCCTGCTGCGGTTGGACAGGTGCGGTGGCCGGCTCGACCGAACCATTACCCATGGGCGGACTCATCCTCGAACATGGCAGGAAACCTCGGCCGGGCTACCTTAACGCCACCTGAGCAAGAGGTGTTACTCGGCTGCGAGAGCGCGCGAGCGATTGCGGGCGGCTTCGATCGCGGACAGGAAAGCGGCTCGCACCTTGTGGTCCTCGAGTTCGCGGACGGCGGCGGCCGTCGTACCTCCCGGAGAGGTGACGCGCTCGCGCAGCACGGTCGGGTGTTCGCCGGTTTCGCGGAGCAGCTTCGCCGATCCGACGACGGTCTGTACGACGAGGTCGGTCGCCGTACCGCGCGGAAGTCCCATGTGCACACCGGCCTCGATCATCGCCTCGACGACGAAGAAGATGTACGCCGGACCCGAGCCGGAGATCGCGGTGACCGCGTCCTGCTGCTTCTCCGGCACCCGGACCACCCGGCCGGTCGCAGCCAGCAGGCTCTCGGCCAGCTCCAGGTGGCTCTCGTCGCAGTGCGCGCCGCGGGAGATCGCGGCCATCCCCTCGTCGACCAGGGCAGGCGTGTTCGGCATCACGCGGACGACGGCGACACCTTCGGGCAGCCGCGACTCGACGAAGCCGGTACTGATACCGGCCGCGAGCGACACGATTGTCTGGGTCGGCTGAACGGCCGGGGCGATCTCGGCGAGCAGATCGGGCATGTCCTGCGGCTTCACCACGAGGACCAGCGTGTCCGCCTGTTTCGCGGCGTCCAGGTTCGACACCACGTCGACGCCGTACCGCTCACGCAGCTCGGCGGCGCGCTCCTCCCGGCGCTCGGTGATCAGGAGGTCCTCCGGTCGCCGGCCGGCCCGAATCAGCCCGGACAGCAACGTCTCCCCCATCACACCCGCCCCGAGGACGGCCACCTTTGCACTCATATGCCAAAGGTTAGCCGTCCCGGTTCGAGCTACTTCTTGCTGATCAAGGAGCGGGCGAAGAACTGCAGGTTCGCGGGGCGCTCGGCCAGTCGGCGGACCAGGTAGCCGTACCAGTCCTCGCCATACGGGATGTAGATCCGCACGGTGTGCCCGAGGCCCGCGAGGCGGAGCTGCTCCTCGGGGCGGATGCCGTACAGCATCTGGTACTCGAAGCTGCCCGGCTTGCGGCCGGCGCGGTCGGCGAGCGCGCCCGCGATCGAGATCAGCCGCGGGTCGTGCGAGGCGATCATCGGGTAGCCCTCGCCGTTCATCAGCACCTTCATCGCGCGCACGTACGCCTTGTCGACCTGGCGCTTGTCCTGGAACGCGACCGACTCGGGCTCCTTGTACGCGCCTTTGCAGAGGCGGACCCGGGAGCCCTCGTAGGCGAGGTCGCGGCAGTCGGCCTCGGTCCGGCGCAGGTACGCCTGCAGGACCGCGCCGGTCTCCGGGAAGTCCTGGCGCAGCTCACGAAGGATGCCCAACGTGGAGTCGGTGGTGGTGTGGTCCTCCATGTCCAGCGTCACCGTCGTGCCTGCGTTGCGGGCGGCGTGGCAGATCGTCCGCGCGTTCTCCAGCGCGATCTTCTCGCCGTCGCCGGGCAGCGCCTGGCCGACCGCGGACAGCTTCACCGAGACCTCGGCGTTCGCGGTCAGACCGGCCGCGGCCAGCTTCTTCAGCAGGTCCAGGTACGCGTCGGCGGTCGCGGTCGCCGCGGCCGGGTCGGTGACGTCCTCACCGAGGTGGTCGAGAGTGACCCGCAGGCCGTTACTGACCAGCTTCTCGGTGGCGAGCACGGCCTCCGGAGCGGTCTCACCGGCGACGAACCGCGCGACGATGCCGCTGGACACCGGCAGCGACGACACGGCCTTCTTGATCTGGGGGCTGCGGGACATGCCCAGCAGGACTCGCCGAAGCACTACGTGTTCCTCCTCGTGAACCCACGCGCGGCTGTGGTCGCCAGTGGTGTTTGCAGGTTACGCGCCTGAACCATGCTTTGCGGAATCGTGTGGCCCGGACCACACCACCGGTCATAGTGGTTCGTTCCACGGTCGCTGGTCGCACCCCTGGTTGGGAGAGGATGCGGCTATGCCCATCTTCAGACGCCGCCGCCGGAACGCCGTGGAGGCCGACCCGATCGGCGCGTTCTGGTCCTGGTGGACGACCACCGGCAGCGCGCCCGTCGCGGACGCCGTCGCGCGCCGCGAACCGGGTGACGCGAACGCCGAACTGAACGAGCGGGTCGGCCGGATCCACCCGGACCTGGAGTGGGAACTCGGGCCCGGCCTGCACGCCGAACACGTGCTGATCGTCACCGCGGCCGGGAACCCGGCGCAACGCGCGACCGCCCGGCGCTGGCTGCGCGCGGCGCCGCCGTCCGACGACATCTGGGAGTACGCCGATCTGCGCCGCCCCGGCGCTGCCGTGACGATCCAGTTCGAGGGGCTGCCGCCGGTCGCGGTCGACGAGTCGCTGGTGTCGATCGAGCCGGACTCCGCGTCGGTGCACGTCGGCGTACACCATCCGTCATTCGCGTCGCTGTCGGTGGACGCGCAGCGGCGGGTGACGTTCCTGATCCTCGACCTGGTGCTCGGCGAGGAGATGGTGGAGACCTGGGTCGGCGCGATCGACACGCTCCCGGATGCCCCGGCGGACGCCGTACCGGTGATGGAGCTGCTGCCGGCGGTGGCCGGGTTCGCCGCCGAGCACACGCTGGAGGACGGCAGTCCGGCCTGGAAGATGCTGGAGGGTACTCGCGACGGTCACCGGGTGATCGCGACGGCCGAGTACCCGCTGCGCTCGATCCGGCGTCCGCACCTCGACACGCATGTGGCGGTGGCGATCC
This sequence comes from Kribbella jejuensis, assembly GCF_006715085.1. Lineage (NCBI taxonomy): Bacteria > Bacillati > Actinomycetota > Actinomycetes > Propionibacteriales > Kribbellaceae > Kribbella > Kribbella jejuensis. Next base: position 2,427,370 of record NZ_VFMM01000001.1, read on the forward strand.
GGTACCCGGTCGTCCGGGAGGACGGCCTGCCGGAGTCCGAGATGCTCGACGAACTCCGCGCGTTCGAGGACCACCTGACCGACCGGCTCGGCGGCTCCGGCAACCTGCTCGCCCACGAGACCTCCGCCGGCGTGCGCATCCTGCACTACTACACCGACGGCACCACGCCCGCCGACGCCCAACTCCGAGCCGCCACCACCGGCTGGCCGCACGGGAAAGTCACCGTCACCAGCACCCCCGACCCCGCCTGGCACAACGTCTCGCACCTGTCCGGCTGATCCGGGGTGCAACCTAGGAGTTCGGCCTTTCCGTCTTGAGGGGGAGATGGAGAGTGGAGGCGCGGATGGCGGAGCGGGACCGGGAGTTCGTCGAGTTCGTCGAGCAGGCCGGAGCGGGACTGCGGCGGACGGCGTTCCTGGTGTCGGGCGACCGGCACCGGGCCGACGACATCGTCCAGGACGCGTTCTACCGGCTGTACCTGGCCTGGCCGAAGGTCCGGCGGGTCGGCAACCCGCTGGCGTACGCGCGCCGGATGGTCGTGAACGCGGCGTACGACGGAAAACGCCGGCCGTGGCGCCGTGAGGTGACGATCGCCGACGTACCGGACACGGTGGCCGGCGACGACTTCGCGCACGGGTACGCCGAACGGGACGAGGTACTCGAAGCACTGAAGTCACTCGGACCACGGCAGCGCGCGTGCGTCGTACTGCGCTACTACGAGGACCTGTCCGTCGAGCAGACCGCGGAACTCCTCGGCTGCTCGGAAGGCACCGTGAAGAGCCAGTCGGCACGGGGTCTCGACACTCTCCGACGAGCCATCGACCTCCGGCGGACGGGCCGGGCGGCGCTGTGAAGGAGAACGAGATGGAAGACGTACGCGAAGTCAGCGCCGAGCTCCACAGGCTCGCCGCCGACGAACCCCTGGAGCCCTTCGACACCACCCGGATCCTGGAACGCGGCCGCCGTGGCAGGCGCCGCCGCCGGCTTCTCGGCGTCGGCGGGGCCGCGGCCGGCGTGGCTGCCGTGGCGCTCGTGGTCAGCCTCGTGCCCAACCTGACGGCGGCCGACAAGCAGCCGACCGTCGCGGGGAGTCAGCAGCACAGCGCACTGTTCGAGCCTGTCCCTGGCGTACCCAGCGGCGAGGACGGCGCCGATCAGCGGATCAGCAAGGAGGAGGCCACACGGCGGTGCGCGCTGCGGAATCCGCAGGAGCACCGGCAGCTGAGCGCGACGGGCGGCTTCCGGTCGGGCAGTCTGACGACGTACGACCTGAAGAACGGTGCCAAGGAGGCGCAGTGCATCATCCCGGGCGGCGACCGGCCCACGGCGGCGCTGGTCGCGGAGGTGCGGCGGCTGCCGGCGACCGCAGACGTCGCGGGGCAGTTGAAGATCTGCTCGGTGCTGGCCTGGGTCGACGTGACGAACTGGCAGGTCGTCGCCGTGGACCGCTCGAAGGCGCTCGGTCAGGCCGTCCTGGTCGCGGTGTCACCGTCCGGCCGCAAGGCGATGAGCTGCAACCTGTTGAACGACAAGACCCTGCTCGGCGGACCTGGCAGCACGAGGTTCCTGACGCTGACCGACATTCGGGGCGACGATCCGGCGCTCGACCCGGCCGACAAATCGGCACGTACCGACCTGTACGTGGCCGGCGGCGGTGGCGGGCCCTGCAGCACCGCCAACTGTTCGACGTACAACCTGACCGGCTGGGGACGGGTCGCCTCGAAGGACGCGACCGACGTCCGGCTGCGGATCGGCTCCGGGCCGGTGTACAAGGTCCCGGTCAGCAAGGGCGGATGGTTCGCGTTCACCTGGGTGAACACGTCGAGGTCCAAGCTGAGCGACCACCCGAAAGTCGCCGCGTACGACCGGTCCGGGAAGCTCGTCAAGACCTTCCAGTGACTGCTCGCCCGGGCCGGATCGCCGGCAACCGAAGCGATTCGGCCCGGGTCTTCAGGCAGTCCGGCGTTTGAGGGTGGCGGCACCCAGGCCGAGGGCGGCGAGGATGAAGCCGGCCACGACCAAGGTGTCGCCGCCCGTGCCGGTGGTCAGGTCGTTGCCTTTAGCAACTCCCAGGACGGCGTCGACCGCGTAGGACAGCGGCAGGATGTCGCTGATCGCGTGCAGCACCGACGGCAGCTGGTCGCGCGGGACGAACAGGCCGCAGAGCAGGATCTGCGGGATCATGATGGCCGGCATCATCTGCACGGCCTGGAACTCGGTGGCCGCGAATGCGCTGGCGAACAGCCCCAGGGCAGCACCCAGTACGCCGTCCAGTACGGCGACGACGCCCAGCTGCCAAGCAGCGCCCTTGATGTCCAAACCCAGCAAATACAAGGCGATCGACACCACGACCAGCGCCTGGACGACGGCGACCAGCGCGAACGCCAGCGCGTACCCGAGCAGGAAGTCCAGCTTGGACATCGGCATCGTGAACAACCGCGACAACGTGCCGCTGGAGCGTTCGCGCAGGGTCGTCACCGACGTGACCACGAACATGATGATCGACGGGAACACCGCGAGCAGCGGGCCACCGACCTGGTCGAAGACCGTCGGCTTGTCGTGGAACATCCACCACATCAGGCTGATGAAGAAGGCCGGCAGCAGGATCAGCATCGCCACCGTCCGGCCGTCCCGGCGCAGCTGGGCCAGCACCCTGGCCGCGATCGCGAACATCACCCGCGGAGTCATCGCGCCCCCGCCTTCCGCTCGATCAACGTGAGGAACGCCTGCTCGATGTCGGTGGTCCCGACCGAGTCGAGCAGCGCCTCGGGCGTCTCGTCGGCGAGCAGCTCGCCGTCCCGCATCAGCAGCAACCGGTCGCACCGCGACGCCTCGTCCATCACGTGACTCGACACGAGCAGCGTCGAACCGGCGTCGGCCAACTCGTGGAAGAGCGCCCACAAATCCCTGCGCAGCACGGGATCCAGGCCAACCGTTGGTTCGTCCAACACCAGCAGCTCAGGGCTGCCCAGCAACGCGACCGCCAGCGAGGCGCGCGAGCGTTGACCGCCGGACAGACTGTCCACCCGCGCGTCCGCGTGTCCGGTGAGGTCGACGGCGGCGATCACCCGATCCACCTCGGCCGCCGCGACACCGAGCACCGCGGCGAAGAAGCGGACGTTCTCCAGCACGGTCAGATCGCCGTACACACTCGGCTCCTGGGTCACGTACCCGATCCGGCCGCGCAGCTCGGCCGCGCCGGCGGGCAGCCCGAGCACCGAGATGTCGCCGGTGACGCGGTCCTGCAGACCGACGATCGCACGGATCAGCGTGGTCTTGCCGCACCCGGACGGCCCGAGCAGACCGGTCACACTGCCGGCCCGGAGGTCGAACCCGATCCCGTGCAGGACCTCCCGCGCACCGCGCACCACGACCAGGTCGTGGCAGCTCACCGCGTTTTTCATCATATGATGAATTTAGCTCGCAGCTCGCCGCGTAGCAAGAGTTCAGATGACCGCGTACCCGGTGGCGTCGCTGAGCGGGCCGAGCCGCGGGTCGCCGTACCGCGCCCGGAGGCCGGCGAACCGCCGGACCTTGTCCGCCCCGAACCGCCCGACCTCGGTCGCGTACGTGTCCGCCGACACGAACACCGGTGGCATCCGCTTGCTGTGGAACTTGTCGGCGTACATGACGAGCTCCTCCTCCGGCGTCCGCGGCAGGTAGTCGTCCACCGGGATCGGCAACCCCTGCCGGACCACGTCCTCCCGGGTGATGCCCATGCCGGTATGACACGAGGCGAACCGGCACAGCTCGACCGGATACCCGAGCGAGGCGAGCAGCTCGTGCCCGAGTACGCCGTGCCGTACGTACGCCGACGTCTCCAGCCGGTACACGCCGATGTCGTGCAGCAACGCCCCCGCCCGGACGAGATCGGTATCCACGTCGAGACGGTCGTAGAACTGCGCCGCCACGTCGGCGACCAGTTCGCAGTGCTCGTACACGAGGTCGAACGCCTCGCGACTCGGCGCGTACATGCGATGCAACTCGCGGATCTCCGCGTCGCCGGGGACCTGCATCAGCCGGTCAGATGTTGCTGCAGGACCGGCGCCAACCGGTCGATCAGCGTCTCGACGTCGACCGACGCGATCGGCTCCAGACCCACCAGGTACCGGACGATGGCAGCCCCGACCAGCTGCGTCGCGACCAGACCGACCCGCAGCCTGGCATCGGGTACGGCGAGCATCTGCGAGACCGGTACGACGATCATCTGGGTGATGCCTTCACGCATCATCCGGGCTACCTCGTCGCTGCTGAGCACGCTGCGGAACAGCGCCCGCATCCGCTGCTGGCCCTCCGCCGACTCCCAGATACCGAGGAACGCGGTCGCGATCCGGCGGCCGATCTCGTCCCGCGGGCCGTCGACGATGCGCGCCGCGATCATCCGCGGGTCCACCGGCAGCGCCAGCGCCTCGATGAACAGCTCGTCCTTGCTGTCGAAGTAGTGGTGCACGAGCGCCGCGTCGACACCGGCCTGCCGGGCGACGGCGCGCATCGAGGTAGCCTCGAAACCCTTGTCCGCAAAGGATTCCCGGGCCGCCTGGACGATCTCCCCGCGGGTGTCCGGGCCGCCCGGCCGGCGTCCCGGCGTCCGGCGTACCGGTGTCATCGGGCCGTCACGAGGTCAGCTCCGAGATCTCGCCCTCCGGGGTGACCGCGAACGGCGTCCGGCGCGACTTCACGAAGTGCCGGCGGGTGAACTCCAGCGACTCGACCAGGTCGACCTCGCGCTCGGAGCGGCTGGTCGCGCGCCGGGTGTTGATCTCGACGATGATGTGCCCACGGAAGTCCTGCCGGGCCAGTTCGTTCAGCAGGTCGGCGGCGCGCTGCGTGCCGCGGCCGGGGACCAGGTGCTCGTCCTTCGCGGAGCCGGTGCCGTCGGTGAGGTGTACGTGGGTGAGGCTCTTGCCCATCGTCGCCGCCAGCTCGACGCAGTCCTGCTCGGCCGTGGACGCGTGCGACAGGTCGAGCGTGGTGTGCGCGTACGTCTGCTCGGTCGGGTCCCAGCTCGGCGCGTACGCCTGCAGGTCCCGCCCCGGCGCGCGCCACGGGTACATGTTCTCGACGGCCAGCGTCACACCGGTCTCGGCCTCGAGCCGGGCGATGCCCTCGACGAACCCGCGCGCGTAGTCGCGCTGCCAGCGGAACGGCGGATGGACGACGACCACGTCCGCGCCCAGCTCCTTCGCCGCCTCGGCGCTGCGCTCGAGCTTGCTCCACGGGTCGGTACCCCAGACGCGCTGCATGATCAGCAGTGTCGGCGCGTGGATCGCCAGCACCGGCAGTTGGTGGTAGTCGATCAGCCGCTGGATCGCGTCGATCTGGGTGCTCAGCGGATCGATGCCGATCATCACCTCGACACCGTCGTACCCGAGCCGGGAGGCCAGCTCGAAACCGCTGGCGGTGGACTCTGGGTAGACGGAGGCGGTGGACAGGCCGATCTTCGCGGTCGTACGGGAGTTCATCGGTTCACCGGGGCTGCAGCTGGTCGAGCCTTGACAGGATGACACCCTCGCGGAGCGCCCACGGGCAGATCTCGAGCGCGGGCAGATCGAACAGGTCCATCACCGCGTCGGCGACCAGCGCGCCGGCGGTCAGCTGCGCGGAGCGGCCGGCCGAGACGCCGGGCAGCGCGGCCCGCTCGGCGGCCGACATCTTGGTCAGCTTCGGGATCCACTCGTTCAGGTCGTCCCGGTTCAGGGTGCGCGGCACGTACGGTCCGTCGGCGGACGGCGCGGCACCGGTGATCCGGGCGAGCGAGCGGAAGGTCTTGCTGGTGGCCACGGAACGCTGGGGCTTGCCGGCCCGCAGTACCGGACCGGCGACCGCGGCCAGCTCCATCCGGATCCGGCGGCGGAGTGCGCGCACCTCGTCCTTGGCCGGCGGGTCCGTGGTCAGGCTCTCGCGGGTCAGCCGGCCGGCGCCCAGCTGGACCGACTCCGCGACCGTCGGCTGCTCGTCCGATCCGGCCGCGATCTCCAGCGAGCCGCCGCCGATGTCGAACACCGCCAGCCGGCCGGAGGACCAGCCGAACCAACGACGGACGGCCAGGAACGTCAGCCGGGCCTCGTCCTCACCACTGAGCACCTCGAGGTGTACGCCGGTCTCGTTGCGGACGCGGTCCAGCACCTTCTCGCCGTTCGGCGCCTCGCGCAGCGCGGACGTCGCGAACGCGAGCACCGACTCGCAGCCCTTGTCCTCGGCGAGCTCGACGGCTTCCTTGGTGAACGCGATCAGCCCGTCGGCACCGGACTGGTCGATCTTGCCGTCCTTGTCGAGGTGCTCGGCCAGCCGCAGCTCGGTCTTGTGCGAGTACGCCGGGAGTGGCGCGGCACCACGATGCGCGTCCACCACGAGCAGGTGGACGGTGTTGGATCCCACGTCGAGTACGCCGAGCCGCATACCCTCACGCTACTGGACAACCGGAGTATCGGTGTGTTCGCGGTTGCGCGTAGGCTTTCCAGGTGCCTGAGGTTTCTCTCGACTTTCCCCGTGCCTGGGTCGAGTTCGTCGACCCCGACGACTCCGACCAGGTCTTCCGCTGCGACCTGACCTGGCTGACGTCCAACTGGTCCTGCATCTTCGGTGGCGGCTGCCAGGGGATCTACAAGGGCCGTCCGAACGACGGCTGCTGCACGCTCGGTGCGCACTTCTCCGACGCCGACGACGAGAAGCGCGTGAAGAAGTACGCCAAGGAGCTGTCCAAGGACGACTGGCAGTTCCGCAAGGAGGGCCGGACCAACGGTTGGGTCGAGACCGACGACGAGGGTGAGCGCAAGACCCGGGTCTGGGACGGTGCCTGCATCTTCCTGAACCGCCCGGGGTTCGCCGGCGGCGCCGGCTGTGCGCTGCACGGGCTGGCACTCAAGCGCGGCGTGCACTTCGTCGAGACCAAGCCGGACGTGTGCTGGCAGCTGCCGATCCGGCGGACGTTCCGCGAGGTCGAGCGCCCGGACGGCACGTCGTACACCGAGGTCGGCATCGGGGAGTACGACCGCCGCGGCTGGGGCCCCGGCGGTCACGACCTCGACTGGTACTGCACGGGCAACACCGAGGCCCATATCGCGGTCGAGCCGGTGTTCGAGTCGAGCAAGGTCGAACTGCAGACGCTGATGGGTCTCAAGGCGTACGACGTACTCGCCGCGCTGTGCCGCCAGCACCTGGACGCGGCGCGGCCGTTGCTGCCGCACCCAGCTTCTAAGTGAGCGCCTTGATCCCGGCCAGCGCGGCCTCGAAGGCGGAGTAGCGCGGACGGTAGCCGAGGAGTCTGGCCGCCTTCTCCATGGAGCAGTTGGGGCTGTGGAGGATGTGGTCGTGGGTGGTCTGCGCGTTGGGGTTGTCCTTCGCCCATTCCTCCCACGGGTGGTAGGTCAGGTTGGCCTCGTGGCCGTACCAGGCCGAGAGCTGCTCGGCGTACCCGCGGAGCGTGATCGCGTCACTGGCGACCGCGTGGAAGTTCTCTCCGATCGCGGTGGCGCGGCTGGTGATGGCCGCGGTGAAGAGACTTGCGACGTCCTCGGCATGGACCGGGTTGATCGTCTCCAGGCCGAAGTTGGGGAGCTGGAGCTCCTCGCCCTTGGCCAGGGTGTCGTAGACGGCGCGGTCGAAGTTGCCGGCGGGGTTGATCGGCGTCCAGCCGGGACCGCAGATGTGACCGGGGTGGATCACCGTGACCGGGAGGCCGGTCCGTCGTGCCTCGGCGAGCAGGTACTTCTCGATCGCGGCCTTCTGGATCCCGTAGTCACCCCAGGGGCGGCGCGGGGCGTCTTCCGTGGTCGGCACGGTAACACTCGGTCCGTGCACCCAGATCGTGCCGCAGTGCAGGAAGTGCTGGACGTTTCCCCGGATGGCCTCGGTGAGCTGCCGAGCACTGTCCTCGGTGAAACAGATCAGGTCCACGACGATGTCGGGCTCGAGCTCCGCCACCCGCCGGCCGAAGGTGCCCGCGGCATCTTCCGCCTCCCGGTCCACCTGGATCCGGTCGACCTTGTCCCAGGCGGCGTCAGGCTGGTACGCCGTACGCTCGCCGCGGCTGAGCACCGTGACGTCGTGGCCCAGCTGAACCAGCTGCGGAACGAGATAGGTGCCGATATGTCCGGTACCACCGATGACGACTGTGCGCATGGGTCGAGCGTAGCGACACACCCTTGTACAACTTCTGTCGGTGGGGGCGGTAAGAATGGCTGCCATGCGTCTGGATCATCTGTCGTACGCGTGCGGGCCGGATGGCTGCGGAGCCACGATCGAGCGGCTGTCCGCGCTGCTCGGTGCTGAGTTCGTGGACGGCGGGGTGCATCCACGGTTCGGCACGGTGAACCACATCCTCCCGCTGGAGAACGACCGGTACATCGAGGTCGTCGACGTGCTCGACCACCCCGCGTCGGACAAGGCGCCGTTCGGGCAAGCGGTCCGGGCCCGCAAGGAGCTCGGCGGCGGCTGGCTCGGCTGGGTCGTCGAGGTCACCGACATGGAGGCGATGGAGAAGCGCCTCGGCCGGCAGGCGGTGCCCGGCAACCGGCACCGGCCGGACGGGGTGAACCTGACCTGGCGGCAGATCGGCGTCAAGGGCCTGATCGCGGACCCGCAGCTGCCGTTCTTCATCCACTGGGACGACCTCGGCCAGCACCCGTCGATCGGCGGCAAGGACATCAAGCTGACCGGCCTGGAGATCGCCGGCGACCCGACCCGCGTCACCGACTGGATCGGCCACCCCGCCGACCACCTCCTCGACGACCTAGACGTCACCTGGGCCGGCCCCAACGGCCAACCCGGCCTAGTAGCCGCCACCTTCCAAACCCCCAACGGCCCCGTCCGCCTCTGAGAACGGCCCCACGCGCCGTCTTCTTGAACTGTTGACGCGACGGTTTTCAGGCCGGTGAGGTTGCGCCGATCGCGTTGTCGATCAGTGCGACTGCTAGAGCGCCCGCATCGTCGAACGGCTGGGGGTCGTTGAGGGAGGTGGCGAGGGCGCGGGCGCCTTCGAAGAGGACAGCGAGGCGGCGTCCTAGTTCCTCGGGGTCGCCGGCTCCGGCGGCCTGCGCCGTGGCGATGAGGCTCGCGGTCAGCTCCCGCTTGTGGCGTTCGACGAAGGCAGCGGCTTCCGGCATGCCCCCCGCCGCCTCGACCGCCGTGTTGTGGAACGGACACCCGCGCAGCACCGGCCCCGCCGGATCGGCCGGCGCCGAGAACAGCGCGATCAACCGGTCGCGGGGCGGGAGATCGTCGCGCGTGAGCACGGTCTCGATCTCGGCCGGCCCGTCCGGATCGGACTCGAGCCGTTCCAGATACGCGCTGATCAGTGCTTCCTTGCTCGGGAAGTGCTGATACAGGGTGCGGGTGGAAACCTGCGCGACCTCGGTCACCTTCGCCACCCCGGTCGCATGGATGCCGTCGCGAGCAAAGAGTTCGACGGTCGCTTTCAGGATGCGTTCTCGCGCCCCGCGCCCGCCACGCTTCGTCGACGCGGCCTCCGGTGTCACGTTCATCACTAAAGTATAGCGATCACTGTACTTCGCGGTCAACCACCGCTACAGTCCAAAGTACAGTGATCGCTTTACTTGAAGAGGAAGTGAGCAGACGCATGTCCGACCACACAGCAATCGCCGTACCGCACCAGGTCGTCCGCTGGTCGATCGACACCGGCACATCGTTCGAGGACTTCCGCAACCGGTACGAGGCAGCGGTACCCGTTCTGGACCTGCCCCGCCTGGATCAACTACGAGCCGACCGCGCCGACTGGAACACGGTGCTCGAGGCGGCCGCGGAGAACGCTCCGCACGGCTTCCTGCGGTTCTGGAGTACCGACGTCGGCGCCACGATGCAGCTCGCCGGCAACGCGGGCGACTGCGCCACGTACCTGATGGGCAACCACACCATCGCGGAGCAGATGTACCGCCACGACCCTGCCGTGATGCTCTACGCGCCCTTGCGAACGGCGATCCACCGCGACGCCGAGGGCACCGTCCGATTCTCGATCGACCAACCCAGCACACGCTTCTCGAGTTTCGGCAACCCAGCCATCGCCGCTGTCGGAGAAGAGCTCGACCGCAAGGTCATCCACTTGCTCAAGATCCTCGACGTCCCGGTCTCCGACGCCCTGTTCACGGACGGAGTACGCCGGTGACCCACACCGACCCCTCGGCCATTCCCAGCAGCAACAGGCAGTTGACGGAGCTCGGTGTCGCGGCGGCTGCCGCCGCGATCCGTCGCGGCGACATCACCGCGGAGTCGTACGCCGCCGCGCTCCTCGATCAGGCACGCGCACAGTCCGCGATCCACTCGTTCGCCACCATCGACGAGTCGTCGGTACTCGCTGCCGCTTCCGCCGCGGACAAGGCACGCGCGGCCGGAGCGACCGCCCCTCTGCTCGGAGTACCGCTGGGAGTTAAGGACAGCTATCAAACCAAGGACCTACCAACGTCTCTCGGTCTCCGCTCGCTCAAGGATTTCGTCCCCCCAACCGAGGCCGAGGTCGTCACGGCAATCAAGGGCGCAGGCGCGATCGTGTTCGGCAAGAACAATCTCGTCGAGATGTCGTACGGCGTCACCGGCCACAATGCCGAGTACGGGCAGGTACTGAACCCGTACAACCACGAGCATCTGACCGGCGGCTCCTCCAGCGGCTCCGCGGCATCCGTCGCTGCGCGAATGGTCCCGGCATCCTTCGGCGGCGACACCGTGGGTTCCATCCGGATCCCGGCCGCGCTCAACGGCGTCGTGGGCTACAAGCCGACGACAGGCAGGTGGCCGCGCGGCGGCGTCGCCCCGATCTCCCACGTCCTCGACACCACGGGACTTCTTGCGCGCCACGTCGAAGATGTACTCCTCATCGACCAGGTCGTCACCGGCCGGCTCGACGGCCCCAGCGTGGCGCGGCCGGACTTCAGCAGAACGCGGCTCGCCTACGCCCCCAAGCACCACTTGGCCCTGGTGGATCCGGAGGTCGAGCGACTGTTCCACGAAACCGTGTCCCGGATCCGCGAAGCAGGTGCCGAAGTAGTCGAAGTCGACCTCGGTGACGACTTCACCGAGTTGGCCGATCGCACCGCGTGGAACCTCTTCCTCCGCGACACCTATGAAGCGATTTCCGCCTTCCTCGCCGAGAACGGCTACCCGGTGTCGGTCGACGACATCTATCAGTCGCTCAAGCCACAGTTGCACGACGTGTGGAGCACGGTCGTCGTTCCCGGGAGCCCCGGGTACCTCTCGGACGAGGGCCGCGCAACCACTGTCGGCGTAGACCGCCCCGCCCTCCAGCGCCGCTTCGCCCAGGTCTTCGAACGCGAGGGCATCGACGCCCTGATCTTCCCCACGACGCCCGCGCCGGCCCCACGCATCGCAGACCAGTGGGTGTTCACTGTCGCCGGCCAGCAGGTGGAGCACCTGTTCCTCGCGAAGAACACTGTTCCGGCCAGCGGCGCCGGCCTCCCGGGCATCAGCCTCCCGGCCGGACTGACCAAGGCCGGCCTGCCCGTCGGGATCGAACTCAACGGACCCTGCAACCACGACCAGGAACTGTTGGCACTGGCCCTGCAGGTCGACAGCGTCCTGCCGCCACTGCCGTCTCCGGTCTGACCGGCGAGCCCGATCAGTGGATGTTCTCGAGTTCGCTCAGAGAGGTTTCGAGGTGGGTGAGTAGGCGTTGGAGGTGTGGGACGGTGCGGCGGCAGCCGACCAGGCCGAAGTGGAGTTGGTGGGCGTAGCTGGTGACGCTGATGTTCAGCGCCTGGCCGTTCATGACGATGCTCGCGGGGTAGAGCCCGAGCAGGCGCGAGCCGTTCCAGTACAGCGGGCTCTGCGTCGGGCCGGGGACGTTCGAGATGACGAGGTTGTACGGCGGCGCCGTACGGCCGGCCACTCCCGGCAGGACCGCACCGGGCCCGGCGACGGCGAAACCGAGCGCGCCGACGACGAGGTTCTGGAGCGGGGTGAGGCCGGACAGGACGCTCTTCGCCTGGGCGGTCGACGCCATGATCCGGCGGATGCGCTGCTCCGGGTCGGACAGGTCGGTGGCGAGGTCGGCGATCAGCGTGGCGAGCGAGTTCCCGCCGCCCGGGCCGGTGTCCTTGGTGCGGAGGTTGACCGGAACCATCGCGGTGAGCGACTTGTCCGGCAGTGCGTTCTGCTCGAGCAGATAGTTGCGCAGGGCCCCTGAACACATCGCCAGCAGTACGTCGTTCAACGTCGCCCCGGTGATCGCCCGTACCTTCTCCAACCGCTCGATCGCCCAGGACTGCGCCGCGAACCGCCGGGCCCCCGTCACCGTCTGGTTGAACACCGTCCGAGGCGCCCGAAACGGCATCGTCGAACGCAGCAAGCTGTTCAACCCGGCGACCGGGAGCCCGGCGAGGCCGGCGGCGGTCTTCAGAGCGTCACCCGGCATTCGGGTCAACGTCGGCAGCCATCCACTCCCCGGCACCGGCTCGAGCGGTTCCGGCGGTACGGCGTAGGTGGCGGGCATGTGCATACGTGCGGGATCCGTGCTGAGGGTTCGTTGCATCAGGCGGAGGGCGGTGACGCCGTCCAGCAGCGCGTGGTGGATCTTGCTGTAAACGGCGAAGCGGCGGCCCTCGACACCTTCGATCAGGTGCATTTCCCACAGCGGGCGATGGCGGTCGAGCAGGGTGCCGTGCAAGCGGCTGGTGAGTTCGAACAGTTCTCGGTATCGCCCGGGACGCGGTAACGCCGACAGCCGGACGTGGTACTCGAGGTCGACCTCGTCATCCTGTTCCCACGACCAGTACCCGAGGTCGACCGCCCGGTTCCGAACCCGCCGCGCGAACAGCGGGTTCACCTCCGGCGCCGCGAGCAGCTCCTGGTACAGCCGCGAGACGAACTCCCGCGAACTCTCCGGGAACACCTGATCCCGCCCGGCGCCCTCCGGCAGTTCGAACAGCATCAACCCACCGACATGCATCGGCTGCTCCCGCGACTCCCCGCCCAGGAACATCGCATCCAGCGGCCCTACAGCGGTCATCCGCGCGCGCCTCCGCTCCCGACCCGGCCCCCCATCCCTTGCCATGCTTGCCAGGCCCGGCCGGGTCGTCTACCCCTTCTAACAGGGCTGAGGGAGATTTTGTTATCCCCTCAGCTATCCAGCGGCCGGTAGTTCACCCCGAGCTTCTCGATCCGCTTGAGGTGCGGGCGAAGCCGGCCCAGGAACTCGTCGTACGACACCTTCGGCGAGCCCCACGCCCGCTCGGCGAACGCCGACAGCCGCGGCAGCAGCATGTACCCGACCTGCTCCGGCCCTTCCATGTACTCGGTCCAGATCTGGCACTGGGTCCCGATGATCAGCTCCTGCTCAGCCTCCGACAGCGCCGCCGGGATCACCTCGAAGTCGTACACCTTCTCCAGCGTGATGTTGCCCCCGATCGCGAGCGGCTCGGTCGCCGGATCGCCTTGGTAGTAGTCGAAGTACACCGACTCGCACGGCGCCATCACGACCTCGTGGCCGGCCTTCGCCGCCACCACACCGCGCTCGGCGCTCCGCCACGCCATGATCACCGCGTCCTTCGGGCAGTCGGTCTCGACCATCTCGTCCCACCCGACCAGCCGGCGCCCCTGCTCGGCCAGCACCTCCGCGACCTGCGCGGTGAACCACCCCTGCAGCTGTCCCGGCTCGCCGAGGCCGAGCTCGGCCTGCCGCTTCTGCGCCGCGTCCGATTCCGCCCACTGCACCGACGGGCACTCGTCTCCACCCAGGTGCACGTACGGCGAGGGGAAGATGTCCAGCACCTCCCGGAGCACGGTCTTCACGAACTCGACCGTCGCGTCGTTGACGTTCAGCACGTCCTCGCTGATCCCCCAGTAAGGCCGGACGGTGAGCTGCTGGTCCGGGTGGTTCCCGAGCTCCGGGTACGCCGCGATCGCCGCCTGCATGTGCCCCGGCAGGTCGATCTCCGGTACGACGGTGATCCCGCGCTCGGCCGCGTACGCGACGATCTCGCGGAGGTCGTCCTTGGTGTAGAACCCGCCGTGCCGGATCCCGTCGTAGGTGAACTCGGTCTGGCCGTGCGACATCTTCCCGACCATGGTGTGCTCGCGCCACGCCCCGACCTCGGTGAGCCGCGGGTACGCCTCGATCTCGACCCGCCAGCCCTGGTCGTCGGTGAGGTGGAAGTGCAGCACGTTCAGCCGGTGCAGAGCCAGTACGTCGATGACGTTCCGGACGAACTCCTTCGGCATGAAGTGCCGGGCGACGTCGAGCATCATCCCGCGCCAGCCGAACCGCGGCGCGTCCGCGACGTGCGCCAGCGGTACGGCGACCTGCCCGTCGCCGGCGTCCTCGGCGGCCTCGACGAGCTGCGCGTACGTCGTCTCCGCGTGCCGCAGCGCGTCCTCGGAGCCGGCCGTCAGGCGCGCGCCGTCGGTGCCGATGTCGATCCGGTACTCGGTGGCGTCGAGGTTCTCGACGACGTCCCGGACGGCGTCGGCGACCGGGTCGGCGGTGACCCACCGGCCCTCGTCGACGGTGAGTTCACGCGGGGCAGGAACGATCGCGATGTCGGACATCCGGACTCCAGGGGAAGGACATGGATTTATGTCAGGACGATTCTATAAGCCGCTTCCCTGTCAGGTTCATGAGAGGGTTTGCCCGTGACGAGCGAGCGGCAGCGGACAACTCTGCGGGTTCTGGTGGCCAGCAACGCGCTCGGTGGCGTCGCCACCGCCAGCGGCTTCGCGGTAGCGGCCCTTCTCGCCGAGAACGTCTCCGGCTCCACCTCACTCGCCGGACTGGTAGCCACGTCCACCACACTAGGCGCCGCCATTCTCGCCGTACCTCTCGCAGGACTGGCGCGTACCCACGGTCGAAGGGTTTCGCTGTCGGTCGGCTATCTGATCGCGTTCCTCGGCGCCGGTTTGACCATCCTCGCCGCACAGATCGGTTCACTCGCGCTGCTGCTGGCGGCAGGCTGCCTGTTCGGCAGCGGCTCAGCCTCCAACCTCCAGTCGCGGTACGCCGCCACCGACGCGGCAGAGCCCAGCCGGATCGCCCGCTCGCTCGGCCTGGTCGTCTGGGCCACCACGATCGGCGTGATCGTCGGCCCGAACCTCACCGGCGTCGGTGGCTCCATCGGTACGTCCCTGGGCCTCCTGTCGCTGGCCGGTCCGTACGTGTTCTCCGTGGTCGCCTTCGGCCTCAGTGCGGCCACGGTCTGGCTCGGGATGCGCAGCCAGGTACGCCCGGCGAAGGTGGAGCGCCAGCCGCTCGCCCAGACGTTCCGCCAGGTTGTCAGCATCCCCCACGCCCGCCTCGGCCTGCTGGCGATCGCCACGGCCCATGCGGTGATGGTCGGAGTCATGTCGATGACGTCGGTACATCTACGGCATCACGGTGCTTCGCTGACCATCGTCGGCTTCGTCATCAGCGGTCACGTGGCCGGCATGTATGCCCTGTCTCCACTGACCGGCTGGCTGGCCGACCGGCTCGGCCGCATCCCCACGATCGGTATAGGCCTCGGCATCCTGGCCATCGCGATGACCCTGGCCGCAGTAGCCCCCGACGACGCTCACGCGCTGACAGGGCTCGCGCTGTTCACGCTGGGCCTCGGCTGGTCCGCCTGCTTGGTCGCGGGCTCCACGCTGCTGTCGCGGTCGGTACCCGACGAGATCCGTACCTCGGCCCAGGGCCTGTCCGACCTCACGATGGGCGTCCTGGCTTCGCTTTCGGGCACAGCCGCCGGTCCGGTCCTCGCTTACCTCGGCTTCCACTGGCTGGCCGTCTTCTGCGGCATCCTCCTCGTCCCGGCGGCACTGCTCGCCGCTACCACCAAGCAGGTCGTGGCTAGGGTCTGACAGGTGAGCATCGCGGAGGGCGGGATCCCGAGCCCGAACATCTGGCACCACCCGAAGGTGTACGAGATCGAGAACCGGGCGGTCGATCCGAACGGCGTGATCGAGCCGGCGATGCGGGCGATCCGGGACTGGGCCGGCGCGACGGTGCTCGACATCGGCTGCGGCACCGGGTTCTACCTGCCGATGTTCGCGGCGACGGCGGCCCGGGTGATCGGCGTCGAGCCGCACGGCGGCCTCGCGGAGGCGGCGCGACGGCGTACCCGGGCATTGCCGAACGTCGAGGTACGGCAGGGGTCGGCGCAGCGGTTGCCGGTACCGGACTCCTCGGTGGACGTGATGCACGCACGCTGGGCGTACTTCTTCGGACCGGGCTGTGAACCCGGGCTGGCCGAGCTGGACCGGGTGATGCGCCGCGGCGGGACGGCGTTCGTGATCGACAACGACGGGACCCGGTCGACGTTCGGGCAGTGGTTCAGTACGTCGTATCCGATGATCAAGCCGGACGTGGTGGAACGGTTCTGGACCGACCGCGGCTGGCACCGGACACGGCTCGACATGGGCTGGCGCTTCGAGACCCGCGCCGACCTGGAGGCCGTGGTGAAGATCGAGTTCACCCCGAAGGACGCGAAGCGGATCCTCCAATCGCACACTGGCGTCGAGGTCGACTACGCCGTCAACCTGTGGAGCCGCGGCTACTGAGTCGCAGCTCTTCGGCCAGGCCAGAACGCGCCTTCAGGCGTTTTGTCGGCGGCCTCAAATAGGTTGTCTGCATGGCGAAATCGGCGACTCAGACCAAGGGCAAGCCGGCGTACGCGTGCTCGGAGTGTGGCTGGACCTCGGCGCGCTGGATCGGCCGGTGCGGCGAGTGCCAGGCGTGGGGCACGGTCGCCGAGGTCGGTGCGCCGAAGGCTGCCCGGATCACGGCCGGGCCGGTGACCTCGCCGGCCATGCCGATCGCCAAGGTGTCCGCGATCGAGGCCGAGTCCCGCCCGACCGGTATCGGCGAGCTGGACCGCGTGCTCGGCGGCGGCGTCGTACCGGGTGCGGTGATCCTGCTCGCCGGTGAGCCGGGCGTCGGCAAGTCCACGCTGCTGCTCGAGGTCGCGGCACAGTCCGCGCGCGGCGGGCAGCGCACGCTGTACGTGTCCGGTGAGGAGTCGGCCGCCCAGGTCCGGCTGCGCGCCGGGCGGACGGACGCGCTCGTCGACGACCTGTACCTGGCGGCCGAGACCGATCTCGGCGCGGTGGTCGGGCAGGTCGACGCGGTCGAGCCGTCGTTCCTGGTGATCGACTCGGTGCAGACCATGGCGCATCCGGAGGCCGACGGTGCCCCGGGTGGCGTCACCCAGGTCCGTGAGGTGACCGGCGCGCTGGTCCGGCTCGCGAAGGAGCGGCACATCGCGGTCGTCCTGGTCGGCCACGTCACGAAGGACGGCGCGATCGCCGGGCCGCGGATGCTCGAGCACCTGGTCGACGTCGTGCTGGCGTTCGACGGCGACCGGCACTCCGGGTTCCGGATGGTGCGCGCCACCAAGAACCGGTTCGGCCCGTCCGACGAGGTCGGCTGCTTCGACATGGTCGACACCGGCATCGTCGAGGTCACCGACCCGACCGGGCTGTTCGTCTCCGAGCACGCCGAGCCGGTCGCAGGCACGTGCGTCACCGTGATGATGGAGGGCCGCCGCCCGCTGCTGGCCGAAGTACAGGCCCTCGTCGGTCCCTCGGCCGCGCCGCAGCCGCGGCGGACGACGTCCGGGCTGGAGTCGTCACGGGTCGCGATGGTGCTGGCCGTGCTGGGCAACCGGGCCGGGCTGAAGCTGACCGACCAGGAGGTGTACGTCGCGACCGTCGGTGGGGTGAAGATCGCCGAACCGGTCGCGGACCTGTCGGTGGCGATCGCGGTCGCCTCGTCGGTGATGGACAAACCGATCCACCCCGGCCTGGTCGCGATCGGCGAGGTCGGCCTGGCCGGCGAGGTGCGCCGGGTCGGCGGGCTGGAGAAGCGGCTCGCGGAGGCGGCCCGGCTCGGGTTCACCAAGGCGATCATCCCGGCCGACGTGCCGAACCGCAGCCGTGAGGCGAAGCCGATGGACATCCAGAAAAAGTACGGCCTGCGAACCTTCGCCGCCCCGGACCTCCGCTCGGCCCTGAGCGCCGCCGGGTTGGCCTAGACCTGCTTGTGTTCCTTGCCACAGGTGTGAGACGGGGATCAACAGCGACTGGTCCGGGAACGTAGTCTGGGTGCGCCCCCACGCCGCCGGACGACCCGCAGGAGCAGGTAGATGACCGGATCAAGAGTTGTCGCGCTCGGCCACTACCAGCCCGAGCGGGTGCTCACCAACGACGAGCTCGCCACGATGGTGGAGACCAACGACGAGTGGATCCAGAGCCGGGTCGGCATCCGGGAGCGCCGGATCGCGGCCCCGGACGAGTCGGTCGACGAGATGGCCTGGCGGGCCGCCGCCAAGGCGATCGCGAACGCCGGCCTGGACGTCACCGAGATCGACTACGTGATCGTCGCCACCTGCACCGCGATCGACCGGTCGCCGAACATCGCCGCCCGGGTGGCGGCCCGGCTCGGCCTCGGCAACCCGGCCGCGATCGACCTGAACACCGCCTGCTCCGGCTTCGCCTACGCGCTGGCGACCGCGGACCAGGCGATCCGCGCCGGTGCCGCGACCAAGGCGGTCGTGATCGGCGTCGAGAAGCTCAGCGACTGGACCGACTGGACCGACCGCACCACCTGCGTGCTGATCGGCGACGGCGCCGGCGCGGCCGTCCTGGTCGCCGACGAGACCGCTGACGCCGACGGGGTCGCGGGCGTCGGCCCGGTGGTCTGGGGTTCGGTGCCGGAGATGTCCGACGCGGTCCGGATCGAGGGCCGCGAGGGCCCGTTCCAGCAGGAAGGCCTGAGCGTCTTCCGCTGGGCCACCACGCAGCTGCCCGAGATCGCCCAGCAGGTCTGCGCGAAGGCCGGCCTGAAGCCCGGGGAGCTCGGCGGCGTCGTCCTGCACCAGGCGAACCTGCGGATCATCGAGCCGCTCGCGAAGCGCCTCGGCGCGGTCAACGCGGTGGTCGCCAAGGACGTCGTGGAGTCCGGCAACACCTCGGCCGCGAGCATCCCGATCGCACTGTCGAAGCTGGTCGAGAAGCGCGAGATCCCGTCCGGCGCGCCGGTGCTGTTGTTCGGATTCGGCGGCGGTCTTTCGTACGCCGGCCAGGTCATCCGCTGCCCCTGACACGGCAGCGGTCGTCGCGTCGTACGCGGGAAATGCTTGTCGCACGGTCCGATGCACGAGCGGGTGCACGCGCACCTGCACACGTGTGCCGGACCACGCGGACCGGACCGGGCTGGACCGCGGATATCGGCACACCTGGCTGCTCGTAACCGCATAGACTCAGGTTTCGTGGCGGCGAACACGGACAAGAACAACACCGGCGCCCGGCTGCGGGCGACGCTGGCAGCGGTCGCTCCCGGGACCGAACTGCGCGAAGGACTGGAACGGATCCTGCGGGGCCGGACCGGCGCACTGATCGTGCTCGGGCACGACAAGGCCGTGGACGCGATCTCCACCGGCGGTTTCGAGATCGACGTCGAGTTCACCGCGACCGGGCTGCGGGAGCTCAGCAAGATGGACGGCGCGATCGTCCTCGACCGGGATGCCACCCGGCTGATCCGCGCGGCCGTGCACCTGATGCCGGACCCGGCGATCCCGACCCAGGAGACCGGCACCCGGCACCGCACCGCCGACCGCGTGCACCGGCAGACCGGGTTCCCGGTGATCTCGGTGTCGCAGTCGATGCACATCATCGCGCTGTACGTCGACGACCAGCGCTACGTGCTCGAGGACTCCGGCGCGATCCTGTCCCGCGCGAACCAGGCGCTCGCGACGCTGGAGCGCTACAAGCTCCGCCTCGACGAGGTGTCCGGCACACTGTCCGCGCTGGAGATCGAGGACCTGGTCACGGTCCGGGACGTCGCCGCGGTCGCGCAGCGGCTGGAGATGGTCCGCCGGATCGCCACCGAGATCGACGGGTACGTCGTCGAGCTCGGGACCGACGGCCGGCTGCTCACGCTGCAGCTGAACGAACTCGTCGCGGGCGTCGCCGGCGAACGCGAACTGGTGGTCCGCGACTACCTCCCGCCGGCCACCGGGCGGCGCGCCAAGACGGCCGACGACGTCCTGCTCGAGCTCGACGCGGTCAGCGCCACCGACCTGCTGGACATCGGCCAGGTCGCCCGCGCGCTGCAGCTCGGCGGCGCCGAACAGCTCGACGCGGCGGTGACGCCGCGCGGCTACCGGCTGCTGGCCAAAGTGCCGCGGTTGCCGGGTGCCGTGATCGACCGGCTGATCGACCACTTCGGCCACCTGCAGAAGTTGCTGGCGGCAAGCATCGACGACCTGCAGACGGTCGAGGGCGTCGGCGAGAACCGCGCCCGCACGGTTCGCGAGGGCCTGTCCCGGCTGGCCGAGTCCAGCATCCTGGAACGCTACGTCTAGCTACCCGCAGTCACCAGACGCCTCCGGTTCGTGAAAGAGCCGGAGGCGTCTTGTGTTTCCGGCCGCGGAGGCGAATACTCCACATGGAACATTCCGTTTGGAGGATCATGGCCGAGCTGACCCCGTTGGCGATGTCGGTGCTGGCATTGCTGAACGAGCGGCCGATGCACGCGTACGAGATGTACCAACTGCTGTTGAGCCGCCACAACAACCGGATCGTGAAGGTCCGGCCCGGCTCGCTCTACCACACGGTGGAGCGGCTGGCCGGGCAGCAGTACGTCCGCGCGATCGGCACCGAGCGCGCCGGGAACCGCCCGGAGCGGACGACGTACGAGATCACCCCCGAGGGGAACGACGCACTCACCCGCCGGGTGGAGACCGGGCTGGAGAACTTCGTCTACGAGTACCCGGTGTTCCCCGTGGTCCTCAGCGAGGCGCACAACCTGGAGGCCGACGACGCGGTCCTGCGGCTCCGCCGCCGGGTCGACGACCTGGACAAGTGGCTCGCGGACGTCGACCAGGCGATCGGTCTCGCGCGCGGCGCCGGGGTACCGGAGCGGTACTGGATGGCCGCGGACTACGTCCGGGGCCAGATCTCGGCCGAGCGGAACTGGCTCGCCACCACCATCGAACGCATCGAGAGCAAGGAACTGGAATGGCTATCCCGCAGGACACAGTGAGGCCGGACGTGCGGCCCTGGCCGGCGTTGTGGGCGCTGGTGCTCGGTTTCTTCATGATCCTGGTCGACTCGACCATCGTCTCGGTCGCCACCCCGGCGATCCTCGAGGACCTCGGCTCCGACGTCGGCACGGTGGTCTGGGTGACCAGCGCCTACCTGCTCGCGTATGCCGTACCGCTGCTGATCACCGGCCGCCTCGGCGACCGGATCGGCCCGAAGAAGCTGTACCTGACCGGCCTCTCGCTGTTCACGCTGGCGTCGGTGTGGTGCGGGCTGACGAACACGATCGAGCTGCTGATCGTGGCTCGGGTGTTCCAGGGCCTCGGCGCCTCGATGATGACGCCGCAGACGATGGCGGTGATCACCCGGATCTTCCCGCCGAACCAGCGCGGCCGGGCGATGAGCCTGTGGGGCGCGACCGCCGGCGTCGCGACCCTCGTCGGTCCGATCCTCGGCGGCGTACTCGTCGACGGGCTCGGCTGGCAGTGGATCTTCTTCATCAACGCACCGGTCGGCGTGGTCGGGTTCGTACTGGCCCTGCGGCTGGTGCCGGACCTGCCGACGCACGAGCACAAGTTCGACCTGGTCGGCGTCGTGCTCAGCGCGGTCGGCCTGTTCTTGCTGGTGTTCGGGATCCAGGAGGGGCAGAAGTACAACTGGGGCAAGATCACCGGCCCGATCTCGGTCTGGGGCCTGATCATCGCCGGCGTCGTCGTCCTGGCGGGCTTCGTGTTCTGGCAGTCCCGCAACCGCGGCGAGCCGCTGCTGCCGCTCAGCCTGTTCAAGGACCGGAACTTCTCGCTGGCCAACGTCGCGATCACCACGGTCGGCTTCGCGATCACCGCGATGGCGTTCCCGCTGATGCTGTGGGCGCAGGCGGTCCGCGGCCTGAGCCCGACCAGATCGGCGTTGCTGCTGGTCCCGATGGCGGTCATCTCCGGCGCACTCGCGCCGTTCGTCGGGCGGCTGGTCGACCGGACGCCGCCGCGGTTCATCGCCGGGTTCGGCCTGCTCTGCTGCTCGGTGTCGATGTTCTGGATGAGCCGGGTGATCGAGCCCGACGTAGCGATCTGGCACCTGCTGCTGCCGATCGCGCTGCTCGGCGTCGCGAACGGCTTCATGTGGGCCCCGATCGGTACGACCGCCACCCGGAACCTCCCGCTGCACCAGGCGGGTGCGGGTGCGGGCGTCTACAACACGACCCGCCAGGTCGGCGCGGTCCTCGGCAGCGCGAGTATCGCCGTACTGATGGAATCGCGGCTCGCGCACAACCTGCCCGGGATGACCGGTGGCGCCTCCGCCGAAGGGTTCGCCGGCGGCAAGCTGCCGCAGGTGGTCCGGCAGGGGTTCAGCGACTCGATGGCACAGTCGCTGGCGCTGCCCGCGGCGGTGCTGGTGATCGGGCTGATCGCGGCGTTGCTGTTCGCCGCCCCGAGCCACCTGCGCAAGCAACCGGCCGACGCGACCCAGCCGGTGGAAGCGTCCTGATTCAGACCACCAGGAAGGCCTGTGCGCCGGACTGGCGGCCGTTGTACTCGGCCTTGACGACATAGGTTCCAGGCTTGGCGACCGGTTGACCCGGCAGACAGCCGGGCCTGGAACGATGCCCGTTCCACGGCACGGTCACCGCGGTTTGCTTGCCCTTGGCAACGACGAGGGTGGCGGTCGGGATCGCGCTCTCGCACTGCGTGGTGCTCCAGATCAGGTCCGTGCCGGACGTCACCGTGACGGTCAGCTTGTCGGCACCGATCGAGGCCTTGCAGCCGTCACCGGTCGGGACCAGCCGGACGACGAAGTTCAGCATCGAGCCGGAGACGATCTTCCGGTTCGCCGGCAGCGCGTCGACGTCCAGGTCCGACGCCTTGCACGGCAGGTCGGTCGGCGGCGTGGTCTTCGTCGGAGTCGGCGTCGGGCTCGGCTTGTGGGTCGCCGCGGTGGTAGCGGTCGTTGCCGTCGGCGACGGACTCGGCGTCGAGACCGGCGGCGCGGTCGCCGGGTTCTGCTGCGGGTCGGACGCGGACGCCTTCTGCGGGTCGCCGCCGCCACCGAACAGGTTCGAGAGCACGATGACCAGCACCACCACGATCGCGAGCACGAGCCCCCGCCGGAACCAGTACACGCTGGCAGGCAGGTGCCCGACCGGACGGAGCAGGCTGCTCATGGAGCGCACTCTAATATCGGCACTGTGCTGGACCACTCAGGCTCGCCGCTGTGCACATTGTCGCGACTCCGTCGCTCCGGGTCATGGGGCTGTGACTCCCGCCCTTCCCTCGTCGCTCCGGTCGCTCCGGTCGCTTCGCTCCCTCCGCTCCTCAGTCCAGGGCGGGAGGCCCCATGACCGGCATCCATGACCCCGTTCTGGCCTGGTATGACGCCAACAAGCGGGTGTTGCCGTGGCGGGAGGCGGGGGCGAGTCCGTGGGCGGTGATGGTCAGCGAGTTCATGTTGCAGCAGACGCCGGTCAATCGGGTGCTCCCGGCGTACGAGCGCTGGTTGGCGAGGTGGCCTACCCCGGCAGACCTGGCCGCAGAGGCTCCAGGTGAGGCTGTGCGGGCCTGGGACCGGCTCGGGTACCCCAGGCGCGCCCTGCGGCTGCACGCGGCCGCTCAGGCGATCGTGGAGCGTCACGGTGGCGAGGTCCCCGACGACCACGCCGCGCTGCTCGCGCTGCCTGGCGTCGGGACGTACACCGCGGCAGCGATCGCGTCGTTCGCGTTCGGCCAACGGCACGCGGTTGTCGACACGAACGTCCGCCGGGTCCTGGCCCGCTCGCTGACCGGTGTCGCGCAGCCGAGCATCTCCCCCACCGCCGCCGACCAACGGCTCGCGGTCAGCGCGCTGCCCGACGACGAGGCTACCGCCGCCCGCTGGGCCGTGGCGTCGATGGAACTCGGCGCGCTCGTCTGCACCGCCCGGACACCGAACTGTGCCGGCTGCCCGATCCGGTCCCGGTGCGCCTGGGTCCTGGCCGGGAGTCCGCCGTACGACGGTCCGCCGCGCAAGGGGCAGACGTACGAGGGCACGGACCGGCAGGCGCGTGGCCGGCTGCTCGCCGTACTGCGGTCCGCGTCGGCTCCGGTCGCGAAGGCGGAGCTGGACGCGTGCTGGCCGGACGCCGTACAACGCGAGCGCGCCCTGGACGGACTGGTCGCCGACGGCCTCGTCGAGCCCTTGGCGCGCAGCCGTTATCGACTGCCCGGATAAACGCAAGAAGCCGGCTCGAGCGACTCGAGCCGGCTTCTCAGCGGGGTGTTTCAGTTCTTCTTGCTGCCGGTGGTGGCGTCCTCGTCGTCGTCGGCCAGCAGGTCGAGCGGCATCGCCGGGCTGCCGGACAGCGTCGCCAGCATCTGGCGGACGTTGGTCAGCTGCGCGTTGATGCTGTCCCGGCGCTGCGTCGCGGCGGCGAGCTCACGCTCGGACTCGGCCCGGATCCGCTCGGCCTTGTCCTTCGCGGCGGCGACGATCTCCTGCGCCTGCCGGTTCGCGTCGGCCAGCTGCTGCTGGGCCAGGCGCTCCGCCTCGGACCGGGACCGGTCGGCCTCCCGCTGCACCTGAGCAGCGCGGTCGGTGACGGCGGCCAGCTGCTGCTCGGCCAGCGCGGTACGGGCGGCGAACTCCTGCTCGACCTTGCCCCGGCGCTCGGCCAGGGTGGTCTCGAAGGCGGCCGCGGCCTGCGCGGACTTGGCCCGCTCCTGCTCGTACAGCGCCTGGGCCTCGCTGCGCCGCGCGGTGGCGTCGCGCTCGGCCTCGTCACGCATGTCGTCGGCCTGGGTGCGGGCCTCCTCGAGGATCCGGGCGGCCTCGGCGTCGACCTCGCTCTTCCAGTCCAGCGAGTACTGCTCGGCCTCCTTGCGGACCTTCTTCGCGTGCGCCTCGGCGTCGGCGACGATCGCCTCGGCGTCGGTACGCGCGCGGGTCACCAGGTCACGGGCCTCATCGTCGGCCAGCGACAGGATCTTCGCCACCCGCTCACCGAACTCGGTGAACGTCGGGGCGCGGTCCTTGGAGTCCTCCTGGGCGGAGATGACGGCCGCTTCCGCGGCGTCCGTGCGGGACTGCAACTCCTGGACGTGGCGCTGCAGCTGCTCGGACTGCTGCTGCAACGCGGTCAGGGAGGTGGTCAGCTCACGGATGTGCTGGTCCACCTGGGCAGGCTCGTAGCCACGCAGAACGGTGCGGAACGGGGTTGGGCTTTCACTGCTCATGTTTTCCGATGCTCACTTCGATGGGTGGGTGGATCACACATTGTCACTGACAAGGATCTGACTGTCACGTCCTCATCCTGATTCCCCCGTGGAACCCTCACTGGAGGACATTCCACCACCTGGGCGGAACCCCGGTACAGCGAGTGCCTCGATCACACCCGAAAGCTGGGTGAGCTCCTTGGTGATCTCATCACGGCGCTGGTTCAACGCCGCGACCCTCGCCTCGGCGTCGGCGAGAAGTTTTCGGGCCTGCGCCCGCAGGTCGTCGGCGTGCTCGCGGGCCTGCGCCTCGAGCTGCTGGGCCTCGGCGCGGGACTTGCGGATCAGTTCGTGCGACTGGCGCTGCGCCTCGGACAGGTCGTTGGCGGCGCGTTCGCGCAGTACTTGCGTACTCGCCTCGGCCTCGGCCTCGCGGCGGTTCGCGCGCTCGATGATCTCGCGGGCGTCCTCGGCGGCGGTGCTCTTCAGCCGGTCGGCGCGCAGCTGGGCCTGCTTGGTGACCTTCTCGGCCTCGCGCTTGGCCGACTCCAGGATCTGCTCGGCCTGCTCGCCGGCCGAGTACAGCGTGGTCTCGGCGAGCTGGGTGAGCTCGGCGTTCTCCTTGGCGATCGCGTCCTGGGTCTGCTTGAGCCGGCTGGTCGAACGACCGACCACGCGGCGCAGGTGCGCGCGCTTGCGCTTCATCAGCTCGGCCGCGTCGGCAGCGGCTTGGTCGCGGATCGCCTGTGCCTCGATCTCGGCAGCGCTGATCAGACCGTCGACGGTCTGCTTGCTCCACTGCGTCTGCCGCTCGGCCTCGGCCAGTGCCGCCTCGGCCGCCTGGTTCGCCTCTTCGACGATCCGCTGGGCCTCGGCGGCGGCCGTCCGGCGGTCGGCCTCGATCGAGTCCACGACCAGCTTGGCCTGGGCGCGGGCGTCGGCCATCAGCCGCTCGTTGCCCGCCTCGGCCTCGGCCTTGCGTTCGGCGATCTCCGCGATCGCCTCGTTCCGGAGCTTGTCGATCTCGAGCGAGATCGCGGCGAGCTTGGCCCGCTCGGTCTCCTCGAGTTCGGCGGTACGGCGTTCCAGCTCGGTCCGGTTCTCGCCGCGCAGCCGTTCGATCTCGGCATGGGCCTCGGCGATCTCGAGCCGGCACTTCTCCCGGGCGGCCTCGACCTCGCGCTCGACGGCGGCGCGGAGCTCGCTCGCCTCGGACTCGGCGCGGGCGATCAGCTCGGCCTCGTTGCGGACCGCGGCCTGCGAGACGAGTGCGGCCTGTTCGCCGGCGTCGGCGACCAGCTGCTGTGCTTCCCGGCCGGCCCGCTCCACGGCGGTCTGCGCGGACTCGCGGGCCAGCCGCGCGTCCTCGAGCAGTTCGTCGGCCTCGTCCTTCACCTGCCGGGCTTCGGCCTCCGCGGCCGCGATCCGCCGGTCGGCCGCGGCCTGCGACTCGACCCGGAGCTGCTCCGCCGCGGCTTCGCTCTCGGTCCGCAGCCGCTCGGCCGCCGCCTCGGTCTCGGCCCGCAACTGCTTGGCGGCCGCCTCGCTCTCGGTCCGCAGTTGCTCGGCGGCCCGCTCCGAATCGGCCCGCCGCTTGGCGACCTCTTCGTCGACCGCCAGCCGCAGCTGCTCGGCCGCCGACTCCGACTCCGCCTTCAACCGCTCCGCAAAGGCCGTCGCCTCGCTACGCACCCGCTCGGCCTCAGCCGTGGACTCCGCAGTCAGCTGCTCGGCCGCCGCAGCAGCTTCCCGCCGCACCCGCTCGGCCTCGGCGGTGGATTCCGTGGTCAGCTGCTCGGCGGCGGCGGCAGCTTCGCGGCGTACTCGCTCGGCCTCGGCGGTGGACTCGGCGGTCAGCTGCTCGGCGGCGGCAGCAGCTTCACGACGTACCCGCTCGGCCTCCGCGGTGGACTCCGCGCGGAGGCGGTCGGCGGCTTCGGCGGCCTCGGAGCGGACTCGCTCGGCGTCGGCCTCGGACTCGGTGCGGAGTTGTTCGGCGGCCTGCTCGGCGTCGTTCAGGACCCGCTGGGCTGCGGTCATCGCGTCCGAACGGAGCTTCTTCGCGGCGGCCTCGGCCTCGGCCTTCAGCCGCTCGCTCGCGGCCCGGATCCGGCTCGCCTCGGCGGTGGCCAGGTCGTTCTCGTGCTCGGCCTGCTCGCGGAGCGTGTCGGCGATCCGCTGCGCCCGCTCGAGCACTCCACCCGCCTGCCGCACGCCGAAGGAACCGGTGTCGGCGACCGGTTCCTGGGTCAGCGGCAGACGCGGAGCGTCCATGCGACGAGATGATTCCATTCCCGGCCCCCTTTCCGACAGTCCGGGTCCGAACAGCGTGCTCACGACGGTTACAACGCGGTAGACAGGCGGTAGGTAACTGCTTCATCAGCAGTCGCGCGATCTTCCCATCGAAACCTCTGTGAAAGCGAGTCGCATCTGCATCGAGATGATCACGCTCCGCAGGACGATACGACCAATCAGTAGCCTCCGTGCAAATCCCGCGTGTCTTCCCGGTACGCCGTACCGCCGCGGAGTACTGGCCAGTTGTCAAGAACGCGAACCGGCCTCGACCGCCCAAGGAACGCCACCAGGGCCCCACGCCGAAGCGTGAGGCCCTGGTGTCGGTCAGCGGATCAGGAGTCCTGAACGCCGGTGCTGCCGCCGCCGGTGGTCAGGTCGCTGAGCTCGAGGTCGGACGTCGAGGACTTCTGGTTCCCGGTGAAGGTGAAGTACTCGGTCAGGCCGTCGGCGTTGACCGTGCCCTCCGGTGCCGCGTCGACCAGGACGATCTGGCCGGGGCGCAGTTCCCCGAACAGGATCTTCTCGGCCAGCACGTCCTCCACGTCGCGCTGCAACGCGCGGCGCAGTGGCCGGGCACCCAGGACCGGGTCGAAGCCACGCTTGGCGACCAGTTCCTTCGCGGCGGGCGTCAGCTCGATGCCCATGTCCTTGTCCTTCAGCCGCTGCTCGATCTGGGCGACCATCAGGTCCACGATCTGGACGATGTCCGCCATCGTGTGCTGGTGGAAGACCACGATCTCGTCCACGCGGTTCAGGAACTCCGGCCGGAAGTGCTGCTTGAGCTCCTCGGTGACCTTCGACTTCATCTTCTCGTAGGAACCCACCGTGTCGTTGGCCTGCGAGAAGCCGAGGCTGACCGACTTGGCGATGTCCTTGGTACCGAGGTTCGTGGTCATGATGATCACGGTGTTCTTGAAGTCGACCACGCGGCCCTGGGCGTCGGTCAGCCGGCCTTCGTCCAGGATCTGCAGCAGCGAGTTGAAGATGTCCGGGTGGGCCTTCTCCACCTCGTCGAACAGCACCACGCTGAACGGCTTGCGACGCACCTTCTCGGTCAGCTGGCCACCCTCTTCGTAGCCGACGTACCCCGGAGGCGAGCCGAACAGCCGGGAGGCCGTGTGCTTCTCCGAGTACTCCGACATGTCGAGGCTGATCAGGGCGTTCTCGTCGCCGAACAGGAACTCGGTCAGCGCCTTCGACAGCTCGGTCTTACCGACACCGGACGGGCCGGCGAAGATGAACGAGCCGCTCGGGCGGCGCGGGTCCTTCAGGCCGGCGCGGGTACGCCGGATCGAGCGGGACAGTGCCTTGACCGCGTCGGTCTGGCCGATGTACCGCTTGGCCAGCTCCTTCTCCATGTCCAGCAGCCGCGAGGACTCCTCCTCGGTCAGCTTGAAGACGGGGATGCCGGTGGCGGTGCTGAGCACCTCGGCGATCAGCTCCTCGTCCACCTCGGCGACGACGTCCATGTCGCCGGCCTTCCACTGCTTCTCCCGCTCGGACTTGGCGTTGATCAGCTTCTTCTCGTCGTCCCGCAGCCGGGCGGCGCGCTCGAAGTCCTGCGCGTCGATCGCCGACTCCTTCTCCCGGCGGACCGTCGCGATCTTCTCGTCGAACTCGCGCAGGTCCGGCGGCGCGGTCATCCGGCGGATCCGGAGCCGGGCACCGGCC
The DNA here is from genome assembly GCF_006715085.1 of Kribbella jejuensis. Classification (NCBI taxonomy): domain Bacteria; kingdom Bacillati; phylum Actinomycetota; class Actinomycetes; order Propionibacteriales; family Kribbellaceae; genus Kribbella; species Kribbella jejuensis. The sequence continues at coordinate 2,456,496 of NZ_VFMM01000001.1, forward strand.
TCGTCGATCAGGTCGATCGCCTTGTCCGGCAGGAACCGGTCGGAGATGTACCGGTCGGCCATCTGCGCGGCGTTCACCAGCGCGGCGTCGGTGATCGTCACCCGGTGGTGTGCCTCGTACCGGTCGCGGAGGCCCTTGAGGATCTCGATCGTGTGCGCGATCGAGGGCTCGGCCACCTGGATCGGCTGGAACCGGCGCTCCAGTGCGGCGTCCTTCTCGACGTACTTGCGGTACTCGTCGAGGGTGGTGGCGCCGATCGTCTGCAGCTCGCCGCGGGCCAGCATCGGCTTCAGGATGCTCGCCGCGTCGATCGCGCCCTCGGCCGCGCCGGCCCCGACGAGGGTGTGGATCTCGTCGATGAACAGCACGATGTCGCCGCGGGTGCGGATCTCCTTGAGCACCTTCTTCAGGCGTTCCTCGAAGTCACCACGGTAGCGCGAACCGGCCACCAGGGCACCCAGGTCGAGTGAGTAGATCTGCTTGTCCTTCAACGTCTCCGGGACGTCACCACGGACGATCTGCTGGGCCAGACCTTCCACGATGGCGGTCTTGCCGACGCCCGGCTCACCGATCAGGACAGGGTTGTTCTTGGTCCGCCGGGACAGCACCTGCATGACCCGCTCGATCTCGGTCTCCCGGCCGATCACCGGGTCGAGCTTCGCCTCGCGGGCGGACTGGGTGTAGTTCCGGCCGAACTGGTCGAGCACCAGGGAGCTGCTCGGGGCATCACCCTGGGTCCCGCTGCCGGTGGTCTGGGTCTCCTTGCCCTGGTAGCCGCTGAGCAGCTGGATGACCTGCTGCCGGACCTTGTTCAGGTCCGCTCCGAGCTTGACCAGGACCTGCGCGGCGACACCCTCACCCTCGCGGATGAGGCCGAGCAGGATGTGCTCGGTGCCGATGTAGTTGTGGCCCAGTTGCAGGGCCTCACGCAGGGAGAGCTCCAGCACCTTCTTGGCGCGGGGGGTGAACGGGATGTGCCCGCTCGGTGCCTGCTGCCCCTGGCCGATGATCTCCTCGACCTGGGAACGAACGGCCTCGAGCGAGATACCCAGGCTCTCGAGAGCCTTGGCGGCGACACCCTCACCCTCGTGGATCAGGCCGAGCAGGATGTGCTCGGTCCCGATGTAGTTGTGGCTGAGCATCCTGGCCTCTTCCTGAGCCAGGACGACTACCCGACGGGCGCGGTCCGTAAATCGTTCAAACATCGCCAAAGCGCTCCTTGCCTCAGAGGAGTCGGACGTGCCGTGGTGGCCGACCCCCGTACATGCAGCTTAGTCCCCGGCACCGACAGGCTCGCTCTCGGCGAACACCCGATCACGTTTCCGACGGCCACCCGGGCGGCATCACAGGGGAACAACCGACCGGATCACCAGCGTGTTCCCGCCTGGCCGGATCGCAACAGCATGTTCGCCACCAGCGAATTCCGCGGGCTACCTTCGGTGTCAGCGATCCCGCCCGACACGCCCGGTCCCACTCTGTGGAACAACCGGAATGCGGACGGTCCCGGTACCCAATCGGGGAACCGGGACCGGCGGCAGCTGAAAACTACTTGGCCTCGTTGTACGCCGCGCGCACCTCGGCGGAGATCCGGCCGCGCTCGCTGACGTCGTACCCGTTCTCCTTGGCCCAGGCCCGGATGTCCGCGGAGTCCGACGCCGAACGGCCACCACGGCCGCGGGACCGGCCCGCCGCACCGCGCCGGCCGGCCACCCGGCGGCCGGAGCCGACATATGCGGCCAGGGCGTCGCGCAGCTTGGCGGCATTCTTCTTGGACAGGTCGATCTCGTACGTCGTTCCGTCCAGCCCGAAAGTGACGGTCTCGTCGGCCTTACCGCCGTCGAGATCGTCCTCGAGAACCACCTGCACCCTTTGCGCCATCGATGACAACCTTTCCGCGCCGAATTGTTTGCACCTGATTTGTACCGCACAAACCGGGCTCGTGTCATTCATCAACACTGCGCAGTCGTCGTGACCAAGAGTATTCGGAAGTTCGGGAACCGGCCGGACCGGAATCAATTCGACCCTGAATTCAACGACCGGAGCCGTTGTGCTATGCAACTACCAGCAATCACTCAGGGCGTAGCAACGGGAACAGAATCGTCTCCCGGATACCGGTGCCGGTGAGCAACATCACCAACCGGTCCAGGCCCATCCCCATACCACCGGCCGGCGGCATGCCGAATTCCATCGCGCGCAGGAAGTCCTCGTCCAGATCCATCGCCTCCGGGTCGCCGGCCGCGGCCTGCAACGACTGCGCGACCAGGCGATCGCGCTGGATCACCGGGTCGTTCAGCTCCGAGTACGCAACCCCGAGCTCGACGCCGTTGACGAACAGGTCCCAGGCCTCGACCAGTCCCGGAATTTCGCGGTGCGGCTTCGCCAGCGGACGCGCCGACTCCGGATAGTCGCGGACAAAGGTCGGCTGGATCAGCGTGTGCTCGCAGAGCTTCTCGAACAAGTCGACGGCGATCTCACCGGCATTCCGTCCGGGCTGCAGCTCGACCCCGTGCTGCTCGGCCAACTTCAGCAGTGTGGCCAGGTCGGTGGTCACGTCGACGGTCTCTCCGACCGCTTCGGAGAGCAGCCCGAAAAGCGTCGCGTGCCGGAACGGCTGGTCGAAGTCGATGGTCTGCCCGTCGCGTGCGGTCACCGACGTCCGGCCGATCGCGCGACCGGAGTTCCGGATCAGCTCCTGGATCAGCTCGGCCATCGTGTCGTAATCGCCGTACGCCTGATATGCCTCGATCATCGAGAATTCCGCGGAGTGCGTCGAGTCGAGGCCTTCGTTACGGAACGTCCGGCCGATCTCGTACACCCGGTCGACGCCGCCGATCATCGCCCGCTTCAGGTCCAGCTCGAGCGCGATCCGGAGCTTCATCTCCTGGTCGAACGCGTTCAGGTGGGTGGAGAACGGCCGGGCCGCGGCGCCGCCGTTGGTCAGCTGCAGCACCGGCGTCTCGACCTCGACGAAACCGTGGTCGTCGTACGTCGCGCGCAGCGCCTTCAGCACGGCAGCCTTCGCGCGGACCATCTCCCGGGCCTCCGGGCGGACGATCAGGTCGACGTACCGCATCCGGACGCGGGCCTCTTCGCTGAGCGGCTTGTGCTCGTTCGGCAGCGGCCGGAGCGTCTTCGCGGCCATCTGCCACGCGGTCGCCTGCACGGACAGCTCACCGCGCCGGCTGGTGATCACCTCGCCCTGGACGGCCAGCAGGTCGCCGATGTCGACGAGCTGCTTGAACCGGGCCAGCTCCTCCTCGCCGAGGTCGGCCACCGACAGCATCACCTGGAGCTCGGTCCCGTCACCCTCGCGGAGCCGGACGAAGCAGAGCTTGCCGGTGTTGCGCAGGAAGATCACCCGCCCGGCCACCGAGACCTGCTCGCCGGTCCGGGTGTCCGGCTCGAGCTCCTGCGCGTCGTACTTCGCCCGGAGGTCCTTCAGCAGGTGCGTCCGGCCGACCGAGATCGGGTACGGCGGCACTCCCTCCGCCAGCAGGCGGTCACGCTTCTCCCGGCGGACCCGCATCTGCTCGGGCAGGTCGTCCTGCCCGCTGTCGGGGTGCACCGGGTCCACGTGTGTGTCAGTCATGCCTCAAGGCTAATGAAGGACCGCCTCCAGCTCCGAATCCTTTGTTCGTACGACGAGGACGCCGGCGACCGCCGCGGCCACGGCGCACGCGATGCCGCAGGTCACGAAGGTCCCGCGGGGGCCGAGGAGTGCGCCCGCCGTCCCGCCCAGCAACAAAGCCAGGATGCTGAAGGTGCGGACGGTCCCGTTGAGAGCGGCGATCACCCGGCCGCGGACGTGCTCCGCGGACCTTGTCACGACCAGGGAGCTGGTTGCGGCGTTCAGCATTCCACTGCCGAGGCCGATGGTGGTGGCGCCGATCATCAGCGTGACGACGTTGCCGGCGAGGCCCATCAGGACCGATGAAGCACCGATTGCCGCCATACCCGCGATGACGGCCCGGGACCGTGCTCGGTCGCTGCCCAGGCGGGCTGTGTAGGCGGAGCCGGCTATGGCGCCCAGGCCTGTCGCTGCGCCTGCGGCTCCGTACAGGGCCGGGCCTAGGCCTAGCTCGCCCGTAATCAGGAAGACCTCTACTACGTTGACCGCTTCGCCTACGACGACGAATACCCAGAGAGCCGGGACCAGGATGCGCAGGAGGTCGTCGCCCAGGATCACGCGCAGGCCGGCCATCACGCCGCCCTTCTGCGCGAGGCTCCCCGGCTCCGGACGGCGGCGGGTGCGGACGAGTTGCGCCACGAAGACCAGTACCAAGAAGGTCGACGCGTCGACGAGCAATGCGCCGCGGCTGCCGACCGAGCCGACCAGGACGCCACCCGCGGCCGAGCCCGCCAGGGTCGCGACGCCGATCAGCGCCTGACTCGTACCGGTGGTACGGCCGACCAGTTCCTCGCCGACGATCCGCGGGATCAGCGCACCCCACGCGGGACCGGCGACCGCCTGGCCGACCTGCAACACGCAGACCAGCGCCAGCGTGTGGACCAGGTCGTGCACGAACGCGAGCCCGACGCCCGCGACGACCTGAAGCAATCCCGCCCAGACCAGCACCGTGCGCGAGTCGTACCCGTCCACGATCCGCCCCGCGAACGGGATCATCGCGACCGTCGGTACGGCGAACGCGAGCAGCAACGCGGTGACCGCCTCCGGCCCGTGCCCGTCCGAGACCCGCAGCATCAGCGCGATCATCGCGATCGAGTCACCGGCGTAGGACAGCGCCCGAGCCGGCAGGGCGAGCCGGATATCACGGTACGACCAGATCGAAGTCTGAAGTGATTGCTTCATAGTTGTGAAGCTAATGCTTCACAACTTCGTTCGTCAAGAGATAAGGTGACGACCGTGGTCAAGCAGAAACGGGTGGAGATCTCGGACCCGCGGGCGATCCGGGCGCTGGCACACCCCGCGCGGCAGCGGATCATCGACGAGCTTTTCAGCGGGCGGGTGCTGACGGCGACCGAGTGCGCCGAGCTCGCCGGCCTGACGCCGTCCGCGACCAGCTACCACCTCCGGGCGCTCGAACGGTGGGGCATCGTCGAACGGGCCGAGGCCACCGGTGACGGCCGGGAGCGGCCGTGGCGCGCGCTCGGCACCGGCCTGATGATCACATCGCAATCGGACACCGCCGGGCGGACGGCCAGCCACGCGATGATGCGCAGCAATGTGGATCACCTGATGCAGCAGTTCGCCGAGCTGCCCGCCGACGACCCGTGGGAAGAGCTCAGCTCGTTCAACCGGACCCGGCTGTGGCTCAGCTTCGAGGAGGCGACCGAGCTGCACGCGCGGATGACCGCGCTGGTCGACGAGTACCGCAAGGACCGGACCGCGAGCGAGCACCCCGACGGGACGCGGAGCGTCAGCACATTGGTGGCGTTCGTACCGACCGGGAAGCCACCGGAGCAGAGCTGAACCGTTAGCTGCTTGGGGGCGTATCTCGGAGTACCTTCGAAGTAGAGGTACTTCGCATGCAGTCGTGGATCCTGTGGATGATTGTCGCCGCCGTCCTCGGCACGGCCGAGTTGATGACAGCGACCTTCGACCTGCTCCTGCTCGCGATCGCGGCCCTGGCGGCGGCCGGGATCGGGGCGATCGGGCTCGGGATCGGCTTCCAGGTGGTCGCGTTCGCGATCACCGCGGGCCTGATGGTCACGCTGGTCCGGCCGGTCGCCCGCCGGCACCTGACCGGGCACCCCGGCATCCGCACCGGGGTCGCCGCCCTGGTCGGCCGGGAGGCCGTCGTGCTCGCGCCCTGCGACCGCGACGCCGGCCGGGTCCGGATCGGCGGCGAGGAGTGGAGTGCCCGGTCGTACGACCCCGACCTGCACATTCCCGCGGGGACCCGGGTCGACGTCTTCGCTATCGAGGGCGCTACCGCCCTCGTCCATCCCCAGGAGGAACCATGGCCGAACTGATCATCGGGATCGTCGTCGCGCTGCTCGCCGTGGTGCTGGTCCTGCGGACCGTGCGGATCGTCCCGCAGGCCCGGGCGAGCAACGTCGAGCGCCTCGGCCGGTACCTGCGCACGCTGGAACCCGGCCTGAACGTGGTCATCCCGTTCGTCGACCGGCCCCGGCAGCTGATCGACCTCCGCGAGCAGGTGGTGTCGTTCGAGCCGAACTCGGTGATCACCGAGGACAACCTGGTCGTGCACATCGACACCGTGCTGTACTTCCAGGTCACCGACCCGCGGGCGGCGGCGTACGAGATCGCCAACTACATCCAGGCGATCGAGCAGCTGACCGTGACCACGCTGCGGAACGTGATCGGCGCGCTGGACCTGGAGAAGACCCTGACGTCGCGCGAGCACATCAACTCGATCCTGCGCGGGGTGCTCGACGAGGCCTCCGGCAAGTGGGGGATCCGGGTGAACCGGGTCGAGCTGAAGGCGATCGAGCCGCCGGCGTCGATCAAGGAGTCGATGGAGAAGCAGATGCGGGCCGAGCGGGAGAAGCGGGCCGCGATCCTGGCCGCCGAGGGCCAGCGGCAGTCGAAGATCCTGACCGCGGAGGGCGAGCGGCAGGCGGCGATCCTGCGCGCCGAGGGCCAGGCGAAGGCGATCGACACGGTCTTCGACGCGATCCATCGCAACGACCCCGACCCGAAGCTGCTCGCGTACCAGTACCTGCAGATGCTGCCCGAGCTGGCCAAGGGTCCCGGCAACACGTTCTGGGTGATCCCGTCCGAGGTCACCACCGCGCTGCAGAACGTGACCAAGGCCTTCACCGGCGAAACAGCACCAAAGATTCCCTCGGAGAACGGGCACAACCCCGAAATCTCCCGGAGTTAGTTGCCCGGTCACCAAATCGGTTGTTCCTCGATGTCACTATGGGTGCATGGGGGAACCTCTGCTGCTCGCGCAGGCCATTGCCATCCCGACCGGTGTCGCCGTGCTGGCCTACCTCGTGGTCGGCCTCGTCATCGGCGTCGAGAGCATGGGCGTACCGCTGCCCGGTGAGACCACGCTGATCGCGGCCGCGCTGCTCGCGTCCCAGCACCACCTGAAGATCGAGTACGTCGTGCTGGCCGCCGCGCTCGGCGCGATCGTCGGCGACTCGATCGGGTACTTCATCGGCCGGAAGGCGGGCCGCAGCCTGTTCGAGCGACTCGGCCGCCGGTTCCACCACTTCTCCCCGGCCCGGATCGTCCGGGCCGAGAAGTACTTCCACAAGTACGGCGTCTGGACGGTGTTCTTCGGCCGCTGGGTCGCGCTGCTGCGGATCTTCGCGGGCCCGATGGCCGGCATGCTGCGGATGCACTACCCGCGGTTCCTGGCCGCGAACGCCGCCGGCGGGATCGCCTGGGCGACCACGATCGGCCTGGTCGCGTACAAGATCGGCGACAACGCCGACAAGATCTTCGGCCGGGTCTCGGTCGGCGCGCTGATCGCGATCGCGGTGGTCGCGGTCGGGTTGTTCGTCGTACACAAGGTCCGCAAGCGCCGCCGCGACCAGGCCGAGGACGTCACGCTGGAGTCCGCGTCAGCGGACGTGTAGCTGCAACCCGGGCGTGGTGATCCCGTCCATCGGACGGCCGAACATCATCGCGCCCTGCACCACGATCCGGTAGACGAAGTCGCCCGGCTGCGCGGCCTTGAACGCCAGCGCGGCCCGTCCACCCCGCATCGCCAGCGCTTTGGCGTCGGTCCAGCGGCGGGTCTGCCGATTCCAGGCCTGCAGCATCACGGTGGTGTTCAGCGCCGGTGCGACCGCCACCGACACGGTCACCATCGAGCCGTGCGCCACGGCCGTGTCACCGCCGGCGAACCCGGCCGACGTGATCCGCACGACGCTCTTCGTGTACGCCGGCCGGCTGGTCGACGTACCGGTGAACATGTTGGCCTTGGTGTTCACCGGGACGATGATCTTGTACGGCCTGCTGCCGGCCGTGGGTACGCCGATGTCGTAGTACCCGCCTGAGGTCGTCGCGCCGCGCGCCGCCGGGGTCCACCGCGAGCCGGGGGTGACCTGGGTCAGGACGACGACCGGTACGCCGGCCGGGGTGGCCCGCCTGGTCGTGCACGGAGCGTCGAGGTCGCAGTCGACCTGCTGCAGGATGACCCGGCCGCGGGCGCGGATCGGCACGCTGAACTGCGCCTTCGGCGGGACGACGCCGCTGATCGAGCTGGTCAGCCCGAGCACGTCGCCGCCGATCCGGGCGCTCCACTCGTTCTGCGTGCGGAGCTGGAAGGCGTACGGCGGTTTGATGCTCTTGATCAGCTGCTGGGTCGAGGTCGTCGCGGGACCGATCGCCTTCAGCAGCTGCCCCGGGCGGCCGACCATCGGCACGTACCGCTGGGACTTCGTGCCCTTCACGTCCAGCGGGTCGTTCGGCGTGAAGTCCTGCGGGGCGACCGGGACCGACCACTTGATCAGTACGCCGCGGCCCTGCTGCGCGACGGTGGCTGCGCTCGGCCGGACCGGGCCGTCGGTGTCGAACACCGGTGACTTCGCCGGCTTGCTGGTCACCCCGCCCTGCGACGTACCGGTCTCGACCACGATCTTGTAGTTGCCGTCCGGCGGGAACTCCGAGGTCGGGATCTGCCACTTGTTCGGCTCGCTCGCGGGCAGGTACTTCACGTACGACGGGCTCTCGCTGAGCACGCCCTCGATCGTGATCCGGTTGGGCCGGCCGGTGTCCTTCCAGGTGACGAGCACCGCGCCGCCCTGGGGTGCCCAGGCGACGCCGACATCGGTGGGCGCCGGGTCGGAGGCACACGCGGTCAGGCAGGTGACCCCCGCCAGTACCGCCAGCGCGCCGGCAACCGTACGCCGCACTCCGACCACCTCCGTGCCTCACGATCGATCCGCTGAACCATACCCAGTACCGGGTACCCATCCCGTACGGCCGTTGCCGGATCGGTATCGCGGTTCTACCGTGAGAGCAGCCACAGAGGGGGGAACCACCATGGCTTTCATCAGCACGCCCGAGAATCCGGCGATGTTCGAGGCGAACCGGGCCGCGGCCGGGCACATACCCAACTTCGTCCGCACGTTCGCGGCCCGTCCGGCCGTCTACGAAGCGTGGAAACAGCTGAACGGCGCGATCAAGGAGTCGATGGACCTGCGCCGCTACGAGCTCGCGACGCTGGCCGCGGCGACCGCGCTGAAGTCCAGCTACTGCAGCCTCGCGCACGGCCAGGTACTGGCCGACAAGTTCTACACGTCCGAGGAGGTCGCCGCGCTCGTCGACGAGCCCGCGAACGACCCGGTCGATCGCGCCGTGATGGCTTTCGCCCGCAAGGTCGCACTGGGCGCCGACGCCGTCACCCAGTCCGACGTCGACGAGCTGAAGGCACTCGGCCTGAGCGACACCGACGTACTCGACATCGCGCTGGCCGCCGCCGCGCGCGCCTTCTTCTCCAAAACCCTCGACGCCACCGGCACCCAACCCGACTCGGCCTTCAACGGCCTGCCGGACGCACTCCGCACAGCGCTCACCGTCGGCCGCCCGATCTATTCGGGCTGATTGTCCGGGCCGCCGCCCAGGTGGTACTTGGTGGTGACGCCCGTGTACATCAAGTGCGTGACCAGCCCCTGGGCGGCGTGCGGGAGGTTGTGGCAATGGTCCATCCAGATGCCGGGGTTGTCGGCGACGAACGCGATGTCGTAGGTCTCCTTGTCCTCGACGTTCAGCGAGTCCGTCCACCAGGGGCTGCCGGTCGCTCGCACTCCGTTGCGGCTGAGTACGACGACGTGGTGGCCGTGCAGGTGCATCGGATGGACCTGTCCTGAGGTGTTCTTGATCGTCATCCGGACCACGTCGCCCTCGCTGACGACGAACATCGGCACGTCCGGGTACTGGTGGCCGTTGATCGTCCACCACAGCCCAGGCTTGCCGTCGAAGAACCCGAAGTGCCGGCCGATGTCGTACCGGAACACCCGGGTCGCCTTCGCCGGGTCGAACCCGAGCGGCTTCGGCGTCCCGTAGCTGAGCAGGTCGACCCGGTCCCGCGGTTCGGTCCCCTTCGGCGCGTCACCAGTACCGATCACCAGCGTCGTCGGCCCGCCGCCGAGGCCGATCCGTACCGCGGTCGTCGTCGGCACCTCGAGATCGATCCGCCCGCCCGCGGTCACCAGTACGGCCTTCCCACGGACCTCGGTCGGCGCGTTCACGTCCGTTCCGTCGACGGCGAGCACCTTGTACGGCGCGCCGTCGACCCAGACCGCCATCGGCCCGTTGTCGGTGTTGATCAGCCGGACGCGGGCCGTCGTACCGGGTGCCTGCACGCGGCGTTCGCCGTACTCGCCGTTGACGGTCCGGATCTTGTCGTAGGTGTGCACGGCCGCGATCACGTCGGACGCGGTCGGTTGGACGACGAGTACGCCGTACAGGCCCTTCTGCACCTGCTCGTGGGAGACCTGGTGCGAGTGGTACCAGTAGGTGCCGGGCTTCTTCGCGACGAAGCGGTACACGTACGACTGGCCGGGCCGGACCGCGTCCTGCGTCACGCCCGCGACGCCGTCCTCCGCGTTCGGTACGTCGACGCCGTGCCAGTGCAAAGTGATGCCGTCGGCAACGTTCTCGTTGTGCAGGGTGACCTGCACCAGCTCCCCCTGCCGTACGACGATTCGCGGACCGGGCGAGGTGTGGTTCAGCGTGTACCCGTCCATCGGCCCGCGGCCCGGGATGTCGAACCGCTCCTTGCGGGCCACGAGATTCGCCGCGACGTCGGGCGTCCGGTCGACCGGACCAGTCAGCTGACTGACATCCGTACCGTGGTGGACGTGCGCGGACGCCGGTCCGCCGCCGTAGTCGGCGTACCCCATCGTCATCGCGGACAGATCGCCGGGAATCAGGCTCCGCTGCCAGAAGAACGCGATCGGCGCCAGCAGCACCAGCGTCGCGAGGATGCCGATCAGGGCGCGCCGCGACGGCGACCGCGCCGTCACGGCCGCCGCCAATAAGTTGCCAACGGCATCTATGCCGGCGTCGTGCTGGACGCTGCCGCGGCCGGTACGCCGGCCGCCCGGCGACCGGCGATCCCCGCGACCGCCATCAGCGCCAGCGCGTTCGCCCCGTGCAGCGCGCCGACGATCGGTGCGGCGAACGACGCGAACGCCAGCGCGATCTGCAGCACGACCAGGCCGAACACGTACAGCGCCCACTTGACGCCGCCGTCGACCTTCGCGAAGAACGAGACGATCAGCAGCAGCAACGCGAGCAGCGGGATCACCGACGACCCGAAGATCCCGTGCAAAGCCAGACCGGCCGGATCGCTGGAGTTCTTGTCGAACACCGCGCCGCCGTCGACGTCCTTGCCCACCGTGAAGAACCCCCAGGCGATGAACATCGCCTGCAACACCACACTGACCGCAACCAACCCGGCCAGCACTCGATACGTAGCCCTCATGGTTTCCCCCCACTTCGTAGCTGCCTACATAGTGAGACAGGTCACCTCAAGGGCACAAGAGCTTTAGCGAAAGTTACGGGTATAGGCCTGAAAGAGGCCGCGGAGGGTGAGCAGCGGTTCGTCGTGGACCGCGGTGGTCAGCTGGCCGATGAGGAGTGGGGCGAGGGCGCCGGTGATCACGACCGGGAGGTCGTCGTCGAGCGACTGTTCGGTCCGGATCCGGGCGACCAGGCCGTCGACGAGCGCCGCGAAGCCGTGGATCGCGCCGGACTGCAGCGCCTCGACGGTGTTCCTGGCGACCACCGAGCGCGGCCGGACCAGCTCGACCCGGCGCAGTTGCGCGGCCGCCTCGCCGAGCGCGTCGGTCGCGGTTTCGATGCCTGGGGCAATCACTCCGCCGACGAACGCGCCGGCCGGGTTGACCACGTCGATGGTGATCGCCGTGCCGACATCCACCACCAGACAGGGCGCGCCGTACAGCGTCACGGCGCCGAGCGCGTTCGCGATCCGGTCCGTACCGACCTCGCGCGGGTTGTCCACGAGCACCGGCAGCCCGGTCTTCACCCCCGGCTCGACGACCACGCTCGGGACGTTGCGGTAGTACCGCGAGACGACGGCCCGGAGCTCGTGCAGCACGTGCGGTACGGCCGAACACAAGGCGATCCCACTCACCGGAGCCTCACCGGTGAGCAGACCCTGGAGCAGTACGGCCCACTCGTCCGCCGTGCGACGCGGATCCGTGCCGACCCACCAGTGCCGCTTCACCGTGCCCTCGAACACCAGGCCGACCAGCGTCCTGGTGTTCTCGACGGCGACGGTCAGCAGCATCAGGCGTCTCGCAGATCCAGCGCGATGTCGAGGACCGGTGCGGAGTGCGTCAGCGCACCGACCGCGAGGAAGTCGACGCCGGTCTCGGCAACGGCCCGCGCACTGTCCAGCGTCAACCCGCCGGACGCCTCCAGCCTGGCCCGGCCGGCCACCTTCTCGACGGCCTCGCGGAGCAGCGGGACGTCCATGTTGTCGAGCAGGACCAGCTCGGCGCCGGACTCCACCGCGATCAGCGCGTCGTCGATCGAGTCCACCTCGACCTCGATCGAGATGTCCGGGAAGGCCTTGCGCACCAGGCGGAACGCCTCCGCGACCCCACCGGCCGCGATCACGTGGTTGTCCTTGATCAGCGCCGCGTCGGACAGTCCCATCCGATGGTTCTTCCCACCACCGCAACGGACCGCGTACTTCTCCAGCGACCGCAACAGCGGCATCGTCTTGCGGGTGTCGCGGATCACCGCACCGGTGCCCTCGACCGCGTCCACCCAGCGCCGGGTCAGCGTCGCGACCCCGCTCAGGTGGCAGAGCAGATTGAGCGTGGTGCGCTCGGCGGTCAGCAGTTGGCGGGTCTTGCCACGCACGGTCATCAGTACGTCGCCCTTGTGCACCGACGCGCCGTCGCGGACCGAGTACTCGATCTCGATCTCTTCCGGCGCCGCGACCTGGCGGAGCACCAGCTCGGCGATCTCCAGACCGGCCACCACTCCGTCGGCGCGGGCCACCAGCTCGGCGACCGACACGTGGTCCGGGTCGACGGTCGCCGTAGTGGTCACGTCGACACCCCCGGCCAGGTCCTCCTCGATGGTTGCCCGCACGAGGTCCCCGACCCACTGCCGGTCGACTGTCTCATCCATGCCGGTCATTCTCCTCGGATTCACGCGGAACAAACGTGGTGTGCGGCACAGCCTCATCGTCCAGGGTGACGTCCAGGCTGCCGAACCACAGCAGATCATCGCGGTCCGGGTGGTCCTCGCGCCAGTGCGCGCCGCGGCTTTCCTCACGGGCGGTCGCGGCCGCGATCAGCGCGGAGGCGACCGTCACCAGGTTCGTCGCCTCCCAGGCCGGTGTGCCGGGCTCACCCGCGGGCAGCTCGGTCAGCTTGCCGATCGTGTCGCCCGCCTCGGCCAGCCCGGCCGCGCTCCGGATCACCCCGGCGCCGACAGTCATCGCCCGCTGCAGCTCCGGTACGACGTCCGCATCGACGAGTCCCGCCGTACGACGGTCCTCGACCGGCTCGCGTCGGTCCGGCAGACCGACCGCGAGGTGGGCGGCGATCCGGCGGGCGAAGACGAGACCTTCGAGCAACGAGTTCGACGCGAGGCGGTTGGCGCCATGGACGCCGGTACAGGCGACCTCGCCGCAGGCGTACAGGCCGGGGACGGACGTTTCCCCGTTCAGGTCGGTCCACACGCCGCCGGACGAGTAGTGGCAGGCCGGCGCGACCGGGATCAGTTCCCGGACCGGGTCGATACCGTGCGAGCGGCAGGACGCCAGGATCGTCGGGAACCGCACCCGCCACTTCTCGTCGCCGAAGTGCCGGGCGTCCAGGTAGACATGATCCTTGCCGGTAGCAAGCATCTGGCGCATGATCGCCTTCGCCACGATGTCGCGCGGCGCCAGGTCGGCAAGCTCGTGCTGCCCTTGCATGAAGCGTTGTCCGGTGTGGTCGACGAGGAACGCGCCTTCGCCGCGGACCGCCTCGGAGACCAACGGCTGCTGGCCTTTCGCGCTCTTTCCGAGCCAGAGCACGGTCGGATGGAACTGGACGAACTCCAGGTCGCGGACTTTCGCGCCGGCCCGCAGCGCGAGCGCCATGCCGTCACCGGTGGAAACGCTCGGGTTGGTCGTTGCCGCGTACAACTGTCCGAGGCCGCCGGAGGCCAGGATCACCACCCGGGCACGGATCGCGCCGACACCGTCCAGTTGCCCCTCGCCCATCACGTGCAGGGTGACGCCGGCGATCGCGCCGTCCGCGGCGGTCAGCAGGTCGAGTGCGAGCGCATGCTCGATGATCCGGATGCCCTCGGCCCGCTTGACCGCGGCGACCAGAGCGCGCTCGATCTCCGCACCGGTGGCGTCGCCGCCGGCGTGCGCGATCCGGTTGCGGTGGTGGCCGCCCTCCCGGCCGAGGGAGATCTCGCCGTCGGCCAGGGTGTCGAACCGCGCACCCAGCTCGATCAGGTCGTGCACCGCCGCCGGGCCCTCGGTGACCAGGACGCGGACCGCCTCCGGATCGCTCAGGCCGGCGCCGGCGACCAGCGTGTCCTGGAGGTGCTCCTCGGGCGAGTCCTCCGGGTCGAGTGCGGCGGCGATGCCGCCCTGGGCCCACTGGGTCGAGCCGGAGGCGACGACGTCCTTCGTCACCACGAGCACGGAGCCCAGTTCGCGCGCCTTCAGCGCAGCGGTCAATCCGGCGACACCGGACCCGATCACCACCACATCGACGACGTCGGTCCAGCCAGGTTCGGGCGCAGCCAGCCGTTGCGGCACTGCGGGAGCGGTCATTCGGTGACGGTATCAACCGATTTCATCTGAGGGTGATGGAAATGTTGTCGATGAGACGGGTCAGGCCGACCCGGGCGGCGATCAGCATCCGGGCCTCCCCCGGGCCGATCACCGGGCCGAGGTCGGGGGCGCGCAGCGCGAGGTAGTCGATCTTCACCGACGGCACCGCCTCGAGCTCGGCCTGCGCGGCGGCCAGGACGGCGTCCGGTCCGTTCATCCCGGCCTTCGCGCCGGCGCTCAGCGCGCGGTACAGCACCAGCGCCTCGTCACGCTCGGTCTCGCTCAGGTACCGGTTGCGTGAGGACAGCGCGAGCCCGTCCGGCTCTCGCACGGTCGGCACCGGCACGATGTCGACGTCCATGTCCAGGTCGCACACCATCTCGCGGATCAGCGTGAGCTGCTGGTAGTCCTTCTCGCCGAACAGCGCGATGTCCGGCGCGGTCAGGTGCAGCAGCTTCGACACCACGGTCAGTACGCCGGAGAAGTGGCCCGGGCGGAACACGCCCTCGAGCTCGTCCGCGAGCGGTCCGGGGTGCACGGTGATCGACGGCTCGTTCGGGTACAGCTCGTCGCGGGACGGGTTGAAGACCAGGTCGACGCCCTCGTTCTTCGCGATCGCCAGGTCGCTGGCGAGCGTCCGCGGGTACCGGTCGAAGTCCTCGGTCGGCCCGAACTGCAACGGGTTCACGAAGATCGTCAGCACCACGCTGCCGTCCGGTCCGACCCGCTCGCGGGCCTCGGTCAGCAGCGCGGCGTGGCCCTCGTGCAGGGCGCCCATGGTCATCACGACGGCGCGGGGCCGGATCGCGGTCGCGGCTCGCAGTTCGGCCTTGGTCTGGGTGAGTCTCATCGCGGTGCCTCCCCTGTCCGGTCTGACCGGTGCCCGTCGAGTACTTCACTGAACCGTGCGGCCGTCGGCGCATCCAGCCCGTCCGCCAGCTCCACCGTCGCCCTGGCCAGCTCGGCGTAGGTGCTCCGGGTACTGCCGCGCAGTACGGCCAGGTGTGCTGCCACCGTGTCGACATCGCCCCGGGCGATCGGCCCGGTGAGCGCATGATGACCGGATCGCAGCGTGTTGTCGAGGGTTGCGGCCAGCAACGGCCGGAGTGTCGCCACCGGGTCGGTCACGCCCGCTTCCCGCAGTACGGCGACCGCCTGGGTGACGAGGGTGGTCAGGTGGTTCGCGCCGTGGACGAGACCGGCGTGGTACGCCGTGCGCTGGTCATCGGCGACCCACTGAACCTGTGCGCCCAGGGCCTTCACCAAACGCTCTACGAGGTCTCGGGCGGTGCCGGGTCCGGTAGCGGTGAACATGACGCCCTCGAGGGACACCGGGCCGCCTGGGAAGGTCATGGCTGGGTGTAGCGCGACAGGCGTCGCGTCGAGACCTGCCAGCGGTGCGAGGCCGTGTGCCCCGGACAGATGCACGACGTACTGCGCATCGGTCAGCGGGAGCGTCTGGGCGACCTGTTGGATGAGGTCGTCGGGCACTGCGACCAGTACGACGTCGGCGCGGCTGGTGACCTCGTCCGCGGACAGCACAGGTACACCGGGCAGCAGGCGGGCGCCGCGTGCCAGCGACGCGTCCGACCGCGCGGTCACTCCGACCAGGGGATGTCCGGCTGCCGCCAAGGCTGCTCCCACGGCGGACCCGGCCCGGCCGGCTCCGATCAAGCCGATCCGTTCCATCACTCACTCTCTTCTCGTTCCAGTCCCACGGCGGGGTACCAGACGATCTCTTTGTCAGCGTAGGTGATGAGAGCATGGCGTGGTGAGTGAAGTGTGGGCTGCGCGGACGGAACTGACGGCGATCCTGATCACAGTGCCGGAGTTGGCAGCGTTCACGGATCGGTGGCGGTCGGTGTCGCGGTCGTCTGCGCGGCCGCAGGTTCCCTTGACCGAGCTCATCCCGCCGCATGTGACGGTGCTGGTCCCGTGGGTCGCCGAGCCGACGGAGGCTGATCTGGCGCGTCTTCGGGCGGCGGTGGCCGACGTACCGGCGTTCGAGCTGAGTTTTCCGAGTGCGGGACAGTTTCCGAACGGTACGGCGTGGTTGAAGCCGGAGCCGTTCGACCAGGTGCGCGGGCTGCTGCGGAAGGTGTTCGAGGCGTTT
Organism: Kribbella jejuensis; assembly: GCF_006715085.1. NCBI lineage: Bacteria > Bacillati > Actinomycetota > Actinomycetes > Propionibacteriales > Kribbellaceae > Kribbella > Kribbella jejuensis. The sequence goes on from NZ_VFMM01000001.1 coordinate 2,473,314, forward strand.
CCGGAGTGCCCGCCGTACGGTGGCGAGTTCGCGGAGCCGCATCCGCATCTGACCATCTCGTCGTCCGCTCAGGGTGGTCCGTCCGTTGTCGCCGAGGCCAACGCCGCACTCGCTGCGACGCCGGCCCCGACGGTGCGGTTGACCGAGCTGGGGCTCTGGCGGGAGGACGCTGAGGGCGTGTGGGAACAGTTCGGCGCCGTACCTCTCAGATGACTTTCCGGGACGCGTGGCAGGCGGCGCTCTACGGGCCTGACGGCTTCTACCGGCGGGAGCGCCCAGCTGCTCACTTCCGGACGTCGGTCCACGCGTCACCGCTCTTCGGGCAGGCCCTGGCGCGGTTGTCCTTTGAGCTTGACCTCCACCAGGTGGTCGACATCGGCGCCGGCTCCGGCGAACTCGGCAAGGTACTGCGAGCCACAGGCCTGACTGTCGTCGAGATCGAGTTGGACGACGACCTACCTTCTCAACTGACCGGCCTGGTAATCGCCAACGAATGGCTGGACAACATCCCGTGTGAGATAGCCGAGTGGGACGACGAAGGCGTCCCCCACTACCTCCTCCCAGACGAGACCCTAGGACCGGTAGTAGACAGCGAAGACCTCCGTTGGTTGGAACGGTGGTGGCTAAGCAGCCCCGGCGGGGGCGAGGCGTCGCGTAGGGTCGGAGTGCCCGGCGGGGCCGGGTGGGGCGTGGTGTCGGCGGGAGCTGGCCTGCCCGGTGGGCGGGCTGAGATCGGAGCGTCTCGGGATCAGGCGTGGGCCGACGTCGTCGGGCGGCTTGCGGTGGGGAGTCTCGCTGTCGCCGTCGACTATGGGCATGTGAGGGAGAACAGGCCGGCGTACGGGACGGTCACGGGGTTCAGGGATGGGCGGGAGTGTGCGCCTGTGCTGGACGGGTCGTGTGACATCACCGCGCATGTGGCGCTCGACTCGGTGGCGGCGGCGGTGGGTGGGCGGCTGATCTCGCAGCGGGATGCACTGGAAAGCCTCGGGCTGTCAGCGAGCAGGCCGCCGCTGGAGCTCGCGCATGAGGATCCAGTGCGCTACCTGTCCGAGCTGTCCTCCGCAGGTGAAGCAGCCGAGTTGCTGGACCCCTCCGGCCTCGGAGCGTTCGGCTGGGTCTGGACCGCGGTCGGCGAGGAGACAAGCCGGCGCGCAGCACGAGCCCTGTCCGCCTGAGCCTCCACCAGCGCCGCAGCCGCCACCTCGTCCTGGTGAAGCGCCACAGCATCAGTGGGACCGAGCGGCGTATCCACATGCACGTTGGCCAACCGCAGCCGCCGCTGCAGCGGGCCCTGCTCCAACCGCACCGACTGCGTCTTGTGGTGCAGCACAATCGACGTACGCCGGCTGATCCACCCGCGCGTAGTCACCATCACCTGCTCGTCCACGCCGTACGTGAGGTACCGCCAGCCGATCGGCCGCAACCACTTCGCCCGCTCCGGCGACGGATGCAGCTCGATCCGGCTCAGGTCGAACCCAGGCAGGATCCGGCCGAGCACGTACGCCATCTCGGCACGGTCACCGACCGGCAGCAGCTGCGCACCCTCCATGTGGTCGTCGGCGTCGTCCTGTTTGCCGGCCACGCCGGCGATGTCCAGCTCGACCCGCGACCAGCCCAGCAACCGCCAGATCAACGGCTCAGTGATCAACAGACCCTGTACGCGCCCAGGCGGAATCGTCTGCCGCTGTACGTCGAACAGCCCGCGCTTGGTGCGCAGTCCATGGCTGGACTCCGACAGCGTGAACCCGTGGTTCCCCACGACCTGTTTCCAGATCGGCTGCACGACGCCGAGCAGCAGCGGCAGACCGGCGAACAGACCGACATGGAAGTTCAGCACCATCGTCGCCACGATCAGCCAGATCAGGGCGCCCGCACTACCGACCACGGTCGACGACAGCAGCGTCGCACCCAGCAGACGGCTGGTAGGAACTGTCAGCAGCGGCGGAGCAACCGCCTCCGCCTGCTGCTCGACGTCCTGCTGTTCGGCAGCCTGCTCCCCCTTCGCCCGGACCAGCAGGGTGGTGCGGAGCTGCTGCGCCTCGTCGTACCGGAAGTAGCTGAGCTTGCCGTCGCTCTTGCCGCCGCCGGCCACGTCCATCCGCAGCTCGGCCATGCCGAACAGCCGCGCCACGAACGGCTGCGCCACGTCGATCGCCTGGATCCGGTCGAACCGGATGATCCGCGTCCGCCGGAACAGGAACCCGCTGTCCACCCGGATCGCGTCGGCTGTCAGCTGCCACTTGGTGAACCACCAGGACAGTGCGCCGAGCAGGATCCCACCGATGAGCACCGCACCCAGACCGATGCCGGCCACCGTCAGGTTCTGCCGGAGTCCTTCGTTGTTGACCAGGGCGACGGCCGCGACGACGAAGTACCCCCAGCCCTTCACGAACGGGGTCAGTGGATGGAGCCGTTCCCCGACGGTCTCCACAGCTTGCTGCGTCACAGGCCCCACGCCTGCGATTGGCCGAGGGCAGAGAGGCGGTCACGCAGCCGGCCGGCCTCGTCCGGATGCAGCCCGGGGATCTTCGCGTCGGTGGCCGGGGTCGCGGTGTGCAGCTCGACCGTGGCCAGCCCGTACGCGCGCTCCAGCGGCCCGGCGGTGACGTCGACGAACTGCATCCGCCCGTACGGTACGACGACCAGCTCGCGGAACATGATCCCGTGGCTGACCAGCAGCTCGTCCTCGCGCTCGGCGTACTTCCAGGACCGCTGGTTGCGCCCGATCAGGACCCAGGCCCAGCCGAACGCCAGCGCGATCAGCACGACCGCGAGTACGCCGTACCCCCAGCCGAGCGTCAGCCCGAGTACCACCAGCGCCACGATCGCGGCCAGGCCGGCGAAGATCGCCGCACTCAGCCGCCGCAGCGTGGCCAGCTTCGGCGAGACCGGCGTCCAACTGACATCCGAGGGTGCGAAGAGGTCATCCACGGGTCCAGCCTGTCACGAAAGTGTGCCGTGAACGGTGAAGGTTGAGTGCTGCTGGCGTCCAGGTGCGTGCATCGCAAGGCGGAGGAGCGTCCTCGATGCGGGTTTCATCGTGGACGCTCCTCCAACGCAGCGAGGTGCGTGCCTGGGCGTCAGCAGCGCCAAGCTGCACCGTTCACGGCACACTTAGGGTCATGAGCACCGAAAGAGTGGTTGGAGTCGGGGCGGGAGCTGCTGGATTCGACCCCGCGTACGAGCGGGGTGGAGCCGGTACGGACCTGCCGACGACCGACATGGTGCTCAACATCGGGCCGCAACACCCGGCGACGCACGGCGTACTGCGGCTGCGGCTGACGCTGGACGGGGAGCGGATCGCGGGCTGCGAGCCGATCATCGGCTACATGCACCGCGGCGCCGAGAAGCTCTTCGAGGTCCGCGACTACCGGCAGATCATCGTCCTGGCGAACCGGCACGACTGGCTGTCCGCGTTCGCCAACGAGCTCGGCGTCGTCATCGCCGTCGAGCGGATGATGAACCTCGAGGTCCCCGAACGTGCGGTCTGGCTGCGGACCCTGCTCGCCGAGCTGAACCGGGTGCTGAACCACCTGATGTTCCTCGGCTCGTACCCGCTCGAGCTCGGCGCGATCACGCCGGTGTTCTACGCGTTCCGCGAGCGCGAGACGATCCAGGCGGTGATGGAGGAGCTGTCCGGCGGCCGGATGCACTACATGTTCAACCGGGTCGGCGGGCTGAAGGAGGACCTGCCGTACGGCTGGCTCGGCCGCGCGTCCGCCGCCTCCGCCGCCGTCCGCAAGCGGCTGCCCGACATCGAGGAGATCATCCTCGGCAACGAGATCTTCCGCGCCCGGACCGTCGGCGTCGGCAAGCTCTCCCCCGAACTCGTCGCGCAGTACGGCGTGTCCGGCCCGATCGCGCGTGCCTCCGGAGTCGACGCCGACCTGCGCCGCGACGAGCCTTACCTCGCGTACGGCGACCTGCAGGACGTACTGCGAGTGGTGACCCGCCCCGAGGGCGACTGCTTCGCGCGCTTCGCCGTACTGCTCGAACAGGTGAAGGTGTCGCTCGACCTGGTCGACGCCTGCCTCGACAAGCTCCGCACGCTGCCGGCCGGGCCGGTGAACGTGCGGCTGCCGAAAATCCTCAAGGTCCCCGAGGGGCAGACGTACGCGTGGACCGAGAGCCCGCTCGGCATCAACGGGTACTACCTGGTCTCCCGCGGCGACAAGACCCCGTGGCGGCTGAAACTCCGCTCGGCGAGCTTCAACAACATCTCCGCGCTGCCCGCCCTGCTGCCCGGGACGATGATCCCGGACATGATCGCGATCCTCGGCAGCATGTTCTTCGTCGTCGGCGACATCGACAAATAGGCGGAGGCGCTCAGAACTCGCGGTTGGCCACCGGCGGCCGATGGGCTGCGGCGATCAACGCCTGGAGCTTGGCCACCGGCACCGGCTTGCCCGGGTCCGCGTGCCCGCCGACCCGCTGCTGCGGCGTCGACGGCTGGGCCAGGTACGGCGTGACGTACGCCTGCGTCTCGGTCTCGAACCGCCAGCTCTCCGACAGCGGTCCGACGTCGACCACGTCGAAGCCCAGGGTCTGGATCAGCGTGGTGGCCGACGCCTTGGCGGCCTCGTCGTTCCCGGCGATCGGCAACGCACTGCGATCCGGCGCATCCGCGGGCCGCGCGAGCGTGATGATGTTCCGCGCGCTGATGTTGTTGAAAGCCTTGACCGTGTGGGCCTCGGGCAGGTGCTCCTGCAGCAACTCGGCGGTGGTGACGAGCTCGCGGTCCAGCCGCTCGATCCGGCCGTCCCGGCTCGGGTAGTAGTTCATCGTGTCGATCACCACCTTGCCCGCGAACGGCTCCACCGGCAGCTCGGCGTACCGGCCGAGCGGGATCGTCACCACGACCCAGTCCCCGGCCCGGACGGCCTCCTCGACGGTCGCGGCGCGGAACCCGATCTCGCGCGCCTTGTCCGCGAGGCTCTCCGGGCCGCGCGAGTTCGCCATCACCACCTCGATGCCGGCCTCGGTCGCGAGCCAGCTGAGCGCCGAACCGATGTTGCCACTACCGATGACTCCCAGGGTCGCCACAGCGCCTCCTCCGAATATGTATGATTCAAAGATACATAATCGAGGGAGGACGACCATGGCGGACCTGCGGTTCAGTACGGCGATGCGCGCAATGCTGCTGCTCGCCAATGCCGCGCGCAACGGCACGCCGCTGGTCAGTTCCGCCCAGCTCGGCGAGTGTCTGGGCACCAACGCGAGCTTCGTCCGGTCGTTGCTCGCTCCGCTCTTCCAGGCCGGGCTGATCGAGACGGTCCGCGGTCGCAACGGCGGTGTGCGGCTGGCCGGTGATGCGGCTGGCATCACGCTGTCGCAGGTGCATCAGGCCAGCCTGTGCGGGAAACGGCTGTGGGACTCGCGGCCGGACGAGCTCGGCGGCAACGCGATGGCGATCCGGGTCGAGCACTACTTCGACCGGCTCAACGACGAGGCCGCGGCGGCGGTGGCCGGCGTGCTGTCCCGGCAGACCCTGGCCGATGCTCTCGGCGCCTGCCTGGATCCGGTGCCGGACTGAGGAATCAGCCCTCGATCAGCTCCAGCAGTTGGTCGCGCAGGCCCGCGGCAACGGCGAAGACGCCGCGGGAGTCGGGGGTGTGGTCGGTGCCGTCGAGGTCCAGGACAGTGACGCCTGCTTCGCGGCAGATCGCTACGCCGGCCATGGTGTCCCAGGGCTTGTTGGAGAACATGACGAGGGCGTCGAAGAACCCGTTCGCGGTCCAGGTCAGCGCGGTGGCCGCCGTACCGATCATCCGCAGGCGCTGGGCCCGCGGGTACAGGCGCTGGGTGAGGGCGATCCGGTCGGCGTTGACCTGTTCGGCGTTCGGGCCGACCGCATAGTCGCCGACGGCAACCAATGCCTCGGACAGCTCGGTGCACTGGCTGCCGCGGATCGGCTTGCCGTTGCAGGTCGCGCCCAGTCCCTCGGCCGCGGCGTACGTCGTGTTCAGCGCCGGGTGGTCGATGACACCGGCGACGGCGCGGCCCTCGTGGATCAGGCCGAGCGAGATCGCCCAGAGCGGTACGCCGTGGACGAAGTTCACCGTGCCGTCGATCGGGTCGAGCACCCAACGCGTCCCGTCGGTCGCGCCGCCCTCCTCCTCACCGAGCACGCCGATCTCCGGCGTCTCCCGCTCGAGAAACCCGCGCACCTCCCGCTCCACCGCAAAATCCACCTCGGACGCCATGTCCCGATCCCCCTTGAACGTGAGCTCCCCAGGCCCCATCCGCTCGGTCACCCCCCGCCCAACCTCAACCGCAGCCCCGGCAACCTTGAGCAACTCAGCAAGATCCATACCCCAGAACCTACGTGCTGCCGCCTGCCGACGGTCCGACAGGTTCTACGCGGTGCCCAGGGCGCGGCGTTTGCGGCGCCAGGCTGCTGCGGCGGCTACGGTGCCGATGGCCAGTAGGCCGGCGCCGGCGGCTTGGCCGATCTTGATCGGGCAGCCGGAGGCACAGTCGGGGATTTCGTAGGGTTGGCCCGGGTTCAGTTCGTGGGTCTCGTCGGCGGAGACGTACGCCTCGTCGGCCGGGAACGGGAACCCCTCGGGGTTCAGCAGGCGGTACCAGTACAGGTCGTCCCACGCCTTGCGGCGGCACGTGACGTTGACCGACGGCGACTCGTACGGCGTCGGGCCGAGCTGCCCGATCGGCAGGTGATCCTGGTTGTAGACCGTGACATGGCCGTTCGGGTCGTTCATCGTCACAGCGGGATAGCGCGCGTCGAGCCCCATGACCGAAGTATGGGGCGGGAACTCAGGAAGCGGCCAGGCCTCGCAGCTTGAGGTCCACGACCGTCGGCGCGTCGGCCTGGGAATGCTTGTCGCCCGCGGCAACCACAGTGGCGACCTCCTGGTCGATCTTGTCCAGCCGCTCGTCGATCTTGTCCAGCCGGCGCTGCATCAGATCCACGAACTCGGCGTTCTCGACGACCCGCGCACTGGTGATCCGCGAGTACTCCTGGGCGACCTGTGCGCGCTCGTCGGAATGGGCCAGCCGCTCGACCAGCAACTGGTGCCGGAACAGCACGGAGGCAGCGATCGCGACCAGCACAGCCCCACCCGCGGCGGCCCGGAGAATCCACGCGTTCTGTGAGAACAGCGCGACACTCACACCCAGGCAGACAACGATCAGCAGACCATTGGCGACGGTGAGAACTGTGGTCCTGGTTCGACGGCGGCTACCCCTTGACCCCATGGGTCGCCATGTTAAGGGGTTTCGTCGGGGTCCTCGGGAATGCGACACGCACGTTCGAGCAACAATCCGGCCGTGACGACCAGCACTGAGATCACCGCCGCGGCACCGGCCATGATCACCCGGTTACGAGGCCCCGAGAAGCCCATCGCTTGCACGAAGCTTAACGCGAACCCTGCGTAAACACCGGCGCACAACGCGCCGACAAAAGCACTCGCCTTCCCGATCATCAACAGGAAGACCGCGCGGCTCGGCTCGATCCGTTCCCGGCGTACCTGCAGGCGCTGGTGGGTGTTGCGGGCCGCCGCGAACAGCAGCGCGGCCAGGAACGCCCAGGCGACCAGCGTCAGCCAGGACACCGCCGGCGCCACCCCACCGCCGGCCTCAACCGCCTTCACCAGCGTCACGCCGATCGCGACGCCGAGCACGGCGATCGCGATCAGCAGCCGGCGCGACGTCGGCCGCACCGAACCCGAGGGCGGCTGCTGCTGTGGTGCCCGGCCGGGCTCGGGACCGCCGGACACCACTACTGCAGCTCGATGTCGAGCTTGGTCACACCGTCGGTACCGACCTTCGCGAGCAACTCGGAGACCGGGCCGTGGCCCGGCAGTACGGCGTCCCGCTCGATGTCCAGCCACGGCGCCAGCACGAACGCGCGCTCGTGCGCCCGCGGGTGCGGGATGGTCAGCTCCTCGGTCTCGATCGTCTTCTGCCCGTAGGTGATCAGGTCGATGTCGAGGGTCCGCGGCGCGCCCGGCACGCTGCGCTCGCGGCCGAACGCCTCCTCGACCGCGTGCGCGCGCTCGAGCAGCAGATCGACGGCCAGCGTGCTGTCCGCGAGCAGCACGATGTTCAGGTACGGGCCCGACTCCTCCGGGCCGCCGACCGGTTCGGTCTCGTACACCGGCGAGACCTCGACCACCACGACGTCCGGGGTGTCCCGCAGCGCGTCGACCGCGCCCTGCAGGTTCGCCTCACGGTCGCCGAGATTGCTGCCGAGCGACAGGATCACCTGCCGGATCGGCTTCAGGCCGCCGCTCAGCGTGTCGGCGTCGATGACGTGGGGACTAGGGGTCTCGGTCACGAGGATTCTCCGGCTCTGCGCTGCACGGTCAGGACAACGTCGTCGAACGGCACCGTGATCGGCGCCGAGGGTTTGTGGATGGTCACGGCCGTCGCTGTCACGCGCTCGTCGGCGAGACAGAGATCGGCGATGCGCTGGGCGAGGGTCTCGATCAGGTCCACCGGGTCGTTCTCGATCGCGTGGTGCACCCGCTCGGCCACCACCCCGTAGTCCACGGTGTCGGCCAGGTCGTCGGAGGCCGCCGCGGCCCGGGTGTCCAGCTCCAGCCGGACGTCCACGACGAACTCCTGTCCGTCGGCCCGCTCGTGCTCGAACACCCCGTGGCGCCCGAACCCGCGGATGCCCCGGATCTCGATCACATCAGGAGGCAGCGCTCTGGGACCGCTCATTCCGCCTCCTCCTGTCGGCCCCCAGACGACAGTACCGGGGAGGCATGGTGGATCCACAACCGCCAGCCGCTGGAAGTTCGGCGGAAAACGTTCGTCGCGTACGCCTTCCCGCCCGCGAACCCGTCCTCCGGGGCGCCCTCACCCGACGACAGGACATTCTCCGTACACGTGACGTACGCCACGTCTTCATCCACCCGTACCTGCACGTCGGTCAGGAAGAACTGGATGTACGGCGTGTTCGCGAAGATCATCGCCCAGGCCCGCATCATCTCGGCGTACCCGGAGATCGCCGCGTTGCCCGGATGCACACAGACCGGATCGGGCTCCGGCAGCCAGACCGCCGCCATCAGGTCCAGGTCGCCGGCCTCGAACGCGTTGTAGAAAGCAGTGTTCGCGTTCAGGACGGCGTCCTCCACGGTCGCACTGGTCGGCCCTTTGGGTGCGCCATCGCCTCCCGTGCCCTGCCGTGGTGCGTCCGTCATACCGTTCCCCATCTCTGTGCCACCCGGACCGCGTCCACGTTCGGTGCCACCGCGTGCGCCCGGACACACCAGGCACCGGCGGCGGCGGCCAGGGCGGATACGGCCACGCTCGCGTCGTCTCGTCGTACGGCCGGTCTGGGTTCACCGGTCTGCTCGTCGGCGAGCAGCCTACCGAGGAACGTCTTCCGGGACGCACCGATCAGCAACGGTCTCTCCAGTACGGCGAATTCCCGCATCCGGCGCAGGATCTCCCAGTTGTGGTCGGCGTTCTTCGCGAAACCGAGGCCGGGATCGAGCGCGACCCGGTTCAGGTCGAGGCCGGCCGCACGCAGCGCCTCAAGGCGTTCGGCCAGTTCGGCGATCACCTCCGCGACGACGTCGCCGTACTCCGCCTTCTTCTGCATGTCGATCGAGTGGCCGCGCCAATGCATGCACAGGTACGGCGCTTCGCGCTCCGCGACCAGCGGCAGCATGTCGGGGTCGGCGAGCCCGCCGGACACGTCGTTGATCATCGTGGCGCCGGCGTCCAGCACGAGCTCGGCGACCCGGGAGCGCATCGTGTCCACCGAGATGATCGCGCCGTCCGCGGCGAGCGCCTCGACGACCGGGAGCACCCGACGGAGCTCCTCCTCCTCGGACGGCCGGACGGCCCGCGGGCGGGTCGACTCACCGCCGACGTCGAGCAGATCCGCACCCTCGGCGAGCAGCTCCCGGCCGTGCTTGATCGCGGCGCTCGGCTCGAACCACTCACCACCGTCGGAGAACGAGTCCGGCGTGACGTTCACGACACCCATGACGAGGCACCGGTCCAGCACCGGCAACCCGTCGACGTGACCCCACGGCTCAGTTCTCACCCACACACCGTAGTAGCCGCCACCCCCAAGCCGAAGGCTGGGCCCGAGGATCTCTCAGTTCGCCAGGATCAGGCGCGACTTCGTCGACTGCAGCACGACAGCGATCGGTTGCGAGTAGGACTCATTGGTCTGGCCGTACTTCTCCAGGCACTGACCGTTGATCAGGGCGGCACCGCTGGTGATGCCCTGGGCGTAGCTGCCGGTCATGTTGGCGCCGCCAGAGTCACCGGCCTCGACGCAGGCGGTGTGCTCGAACAGGCCGCGGACGATGCGGTTGTTGCCGTAGTTCACGGTGACGTTCCGCGCGACGATCCGGCCGCAGGTCCAGCCGGTGCTCTTCCCGGACTTGCAGAGCGTGGAGCCGATGGTGGCGTCCGCGATCCCCTTGACCGCGACGTTGCCGTTGCCCCAGCCCTCGACGTACCCCTGCTGGTCCCAGCCCTCGATCACGCCGACCGAGCCGAAGTCGCTGCCCGGGAAGGTCGAGGTGTAGGTGTCGCCGAGCACGTACCCGTTCCGGGAGAACGACGGCCTGCCGGCCGTGCAGTGCCCGGCGGTCAGGAAGATCCGGGTGCCCTTGCGGGTCCGGGCATTGAAGCCGAGCGAGCAGACGTAGCCGGTGTTCTTGTCGACCTGGACGCCGCCGCGCAGGCCGAAGTCGTCGGCGGTGGTCCGGATCGTGCCGGCCACCCGGCGGACCGTGACCCGGTCGCCGTTCGCCTCGGCGCGGGACAGGAACCGCTGCGTGATCGGGTCGTGCGCGTTCTTCGGCACCGACACGACGACGGTCCCGGTCACCGGGTCGACGTACCAGGACCGGACCTTGCCGGCACTGGAATTGCTGGCCAGGTGGTTCAGCTCGCCCTGTACGGCGTTCAGCTGGTGGGCCGTGTACTTGACCAGCCGCGGGATCGCGCCGATCTGGCGGACCAGTGCGGCGGTCGAGACGTCCGAGACCGCGACGATCAGCTCGCCGGAGTCGTCGTAGTAGCTGCCGACGAATCCCGAGTCCGAGCCGAGCTCCGACTCCAGGGTCTTCGCGACCAGCGGGTCGGCGGGCCGCTTCACATCGGCCCTCGGCGCGGTCTTGGTCCGCGTGTCCGCGGTTGCCCAGTTCGCTGCGGCGAGTCCGCCGGCCGTCAGGACGACGACTCCGGCCACAGCGGCGCCGATCCGCAAACGCCCCGACATCCTGTCCTCCTCACACCGGCACCTGGTCCCCGTTGGCCAAGCACCACTACGGAAAGTAAACGCTCAGCGACAGAATGTCCATAGTCCCGGACTTTAAAACCTCAACGAGTCCGGGGGCGCCGGGGCTACGGCTCACCCGACGATCAGGCTCATCGCCTCCGCGCGGGTGACCGGATTGCGAAGCTGGCCGCGGACAGCCGAAGTGATGGTCTTCGCGCCCGGTTTCCGGACGCCGCGCATGGTCATGCAGAGGTGCTCGCACTCGATCACCACGATCACGCCGCGCGGCTGCAGGATCTCGACCAGCGACTCGGCGACCTGCGTGGTCAGCCGCTCCTGGACCTGCGGGCGCTTCGCGTACACGTCGACCAGCCGGGCGAGCTTCGACAGGCCGGTGACCCGCCCGTCCCGGCTCGGGATGTACCCGACATGCGCAACGCCCGTGAACGGCACCAGGTGGTGCTCACACAGGCTCCACACCTCGATGTCCTTCACCAGCACCATCTCGTCGTGCTCGAGCGCGAACGTGGTGGTCAGTACGTCCTCCGCGCGGTTCCCGAGCCCGGCGGTCATCTCGGCGTACGACCGGGCCACCCGGGCCGGGGTGTCCCGCAGCCCCTCGCGTTCCGGATCCTCGCCGATCGCGATCAGCAGCTCGCGGACCGCCCGCTCCGCCCGCGCGTGGTCGAACTTCGGTGACGTCATCCTTGGAACGCTACCCGCCGGGGACACGAAAACGCCGCCACCCGGGTGGGGTGGCGGCGTTCGTGGTGCGGGGCTACTGGTGGTTCGGCGGGGTCGGGCCGCTGCCGTAGTCCGGCGGGCGGATCGCCTCGTCCGGGCCGACCGAGCCGCCCGGCAGGACGTCGGACAGCGAGCCGTTCTGGCCGTCGTGGCCGTTCTGCGCGGCCGGGACCGGCATCACCGGCGGCTGGTCCGACGGGACCCGGGTCGACGAACCGGTCCAGGCCGGCCGCCGCTCGCGCATGATCACCGGCTCGAAGATCCGGGCGATCTGGTGCTTGTCCAGGGTCTCCTTCTCCAGCAGTTCCTCGACCAGGTGGTCCAGAACCGACCGGTTCTCGACCAGGATGTCGAAGGCCTCCTGGTGCGCGTTCAGGATCAGCTTGCCGACCTCCTCGTCGACCGCGGCCGCGATCTCCTCGGAGTAGTTCCGCTGGCTGCCGAAGTCCCGGCCGAGGAACGGCTCGCTGCTGTCCTGGCCGAACTTGATCGCACCGAGCCGCTCGGTCATGCCGTACTGCGTGACCATCGCGCGGGCCAGCGCGCTGGCCTTCTCGATGTCGTTGCTCGCGCCCGTGGTCGGGTCGTGGAAGACCATCTCCTCGGCGGCCCGGCCGCCGAGCATGTAGGCCAGCTTGTCCAGCATCTCCGACCGGGTGGTCGAGTACTTGTCCTCGTCCGGCATCACCATCGTGTAGCCGAGCGCCCGGCCACGCGGCAGGATCGTCACCTTCTGCACCGGGTCGGAGTGCGGCAGCGCCGCCGCGACCAGGGCGTGGCCGCCCTCGTGGTACGCGGTGAGCACCTTCTCCTTGTCCGACATCAGCCGGGTCCGGCGCTGCGGGCCGGCGATCACGCGGTCGATGGCCTCGTCCAGCGCGCGGTTGTCGATCAGCTGCGCGTTCGAGCGGGCGGTCAGCAGGGCCGCCTCGTTCAGCACGTTGGCGAGGTCGGCACCGGTCATACCCGGCGTCCGGCGGGCGACCGCGGTGAGGTCGACGTCCTGCGCCATCGGCTTGCCGCGGGCGTGCACCTTGAGGATCTTCTGCCGGCCGGGCAGGTCCGGCGCGTCGACGGCGATCTGCCGGTCGAAGCGGCCGGGCCGCAGCAGCGCGGGGTCGAGCACGTCAGGCCGGTTGGTGGCCGCGATCAGGATCACACCGCCGCGGACGTCGAAGCCGTCCATCTCGACCAGCAGCTGGTTCAGGGTCTGCTCGCGCTCGTCGTGACCGCCGCCCAGACCCGCGCCACGGTGCCGGCCGACGGCGTCGATCTCGTCGATGAACACGATCGCCGGCGCGTTCGTCTTGGCCTGCTCGAACAGGTCCCGGACCCGGGAGGCACCGACACCGACGAACATCTCGACGAAGTCCGAACCGGAGATCGAGTAGAACGGCACCCCGGCCTCACCGGCGACCGCACGGGCCAGCAGGGTCTTGCCGGTACCGGGCTGTCCGTAGAGCAGCACGCCCTTCGGGATCTTGGCGCCGACGGCCTGGAACTTGCCCGGCTCCTGGAGGAACTCCTTGATCTCCTGGAGCTCCTCGATCGCCTCGTCCACGCCCGCGACGTCGGCGAACGTGGTCTTCGGTGTGTCCTTGGTCACCAGCTTCGCCTTGGACTTGGCGAAGCTCATCACCCGGGAGCCGCCGCCCTGCATCGAGTTCATCAGGAAGATGAACACGACCGCGATCAGCAGGAACGGGATCAGCGTCGAGAACACCTGGCCGATGAAGCTCGGCTTCGGGTTCTCCACGTCGTACCGCTCGATCTTGCCGTCCTGGAACAGGGTCTGCAGGTCGGTCCCGAGTGTCTCGCCCTGGCCGTCGACGTAGTGCGCCCGGATCTTGGTCCCGTCGGTCTTCTCCACCCGGATCTCTTCGTCCGGGTTGTTCAGCGTCACCGACTTGATCGACTTGTCGCTGGACGACTTGGCCTGCTGGATGAGCTGGACGACCTGTCCGGTGGGCTCGGTCTTGTACCCGGTCGAGCCGGTCAGGAGCTGCCCGATCACCAGCACGCCCAGGAAGGCGACGACGATCCAGAACAGGGGTCCGCGGAAGATGCGCTTCACGTCCATGATCGGGGCCGACGCCCCGTCCCTCCTAGCTCGGCAGGCCCGGAAAACGGGCTTGTGACGGTAACACCATCCCAAGTGTCTCGTGTCGCACAAGACAACACATCACGAGGGTCACGAAAGGACGGTTGCGACCCGTTGTACAGGCCGTCACCAAGTCTGCCTGCCGGAGCCGGTCAGGAATAGACGTGCGGCGCCAGTGTCCCGACGCAGCGCAGGTTCCGGTACTTCTCCGCGTAGTCCAGCCCGTACCCGACGACGAACTCGTCCGGCAGGTCGAACCCGACGTACTTCACCGGGACCGCCATCTTGGCCGCCGCGTCCGGCTTGCGGAACGCGGTGCAGATCTCCACCGAGGCCGGGCCGCGGGACTGCAGGTTGCTGACCAGCCAACTGAGCGTCAGCCCGGTGTCGATGATGTCCTCGACGATCAGCACGTGCCGGCCGCTGATGTCGGTATCCAGGTCCTTGAGGATCCGGACCACCCCCGACGACTTGGTCCCGGAGCCGTACGACGAGACCGCCATCCAGTCCATCTCGACGTGCCGGGTGAGCGCCCGGGCGAGATCGGCCATCACCATCACGGCACCCTTGAGAACGCCGACGATGAGGAGGTCCTTGCCCTCGTAGTCCTGCTCGATCCGCCCGGCCAGTTCCCGCAGCTTCGCCAGGATCTGGTCCTCGGTGTAATGGATCGTGCTCAGGTCCTTCTCGATGTCCGAAGCATCCACGCGCCTCAGCCTGTCACATCGGGACCGAATGCGATGAATCCGCCCCGGCGGACCGCGCGGATCCCCTGGGGCAGATCGATCCAGCGCTGGCCGCGCCAGTCGGTGACCAGTGCGTCGACCGCCGCGACGTGCCCGGCGGTCAGGTCCGTCGCCCGGCAACCTGCTTCCAGCGCGGCCTGTCGCAGGACCCGCGTACGGATCGCCGCGGGCTCCTCCACAAGGACGCCGACGTCGCAGCGGACCTGCCTGTCAGCACGGCTCAGTGCGGTCTCCGCAACGTCCGCGGCGAGCTGATCGAGGGCGTCGGCATCCGCGCGGAGCAGGCCCGCCGTACGGGCCAGGGCCTCGACCACACCGGGCCCCAGCGCCTGCTCCAGCACCGGCAGCACCTCGTGCCGCACCCGGACGCGTACGTACTGCGGGTCGTCGTTGTGCGGGTCGTGCCACGGCCGCAGCCCCGAGGCGATACAAGCAGCCGCGGTCGTAGCCCGAGGCACCTCCAAGAACGGCCGCCGCAACAGCCCCACGGCAGCCGCCATACCGGCCAGCGACCGAGCCCCTGAACCCCGCCCCAACCCGAGGAGAACAGTCTCGGCTTGATCATCACGGGTGTGGGCCAACAGCACGACGTCGGCTCCCAGCTCATCGGCCGCGTCTCGCAGAGCGTCGTACCGGGCCGTCCGCGCCGCGCCTTCCGGCCCGCCCGCGGTGCCCACCTCCACCGCCCGGACGAGGACAGGGTCCAGCCCGACGGACCGGCACTGTTCAGCGGCGATCTCCGCGATGTGAGCGGAGTCGGCCTGCAGCCCGTGGTCCACCACCACGGCCCCTGCCCGCAGCCCGAGCTTCGGTGCCTCGAACGCGGTCGCGGCCGCCAGCGCCAGCGAGTCGGTGCCACCGGAGCAGGCCACGAGCACCGTCGTACCCTGCGGCAGCTCGGCGAGCGTCGCACGGACGGCCTCACGGGTCCGGGCAACGGCCGGGTGGAGCTTCCCGCGCCGTTGCTCGATCAGGCCCTCAGCCGTGGAGTCGGGCGACCCAGGCATCCGGATCCGCGATCTCGTTCTTGGTCGGCAGCGTGTTCGGACCGGTCCAGACCCGGTTGAAGCCCTCCATACCGACGCTGTCGACGACCCGGCGGACGAAGGCCGCTCCGTCCTTGTACTGGCGCAGCTTGGCGTCCAGGCCGAGCAGCCGCTTCAGCAGCTGGTCCAGCGGGTTCCCACTCGCCCGCCGGGACGTGAACTTGGACCGGATCGTCTCGACGGTCGGGATGACCGACGGCCCGACCCCGTCCATCACGTAGTCCGCGTGGCCTTCCAGCAAGGACATGACTGCGGTCAGCCGGTCCAGCACTGCACGCTGCTCCGGCGACTGCATGAGGTCCACGAGGCTCAGCTCGCCCTCGCCGCGTACCGACCGGCCCAGCCGCTGCACGGCCTCGCGGAACATCGCCGCGTACGCCGAGGCGTCCAGCTCGGCCTGGTCCAGGAAGAGCGCGAGCTCCGACCGCAGGTGGTCCCGCAGCCACGGTACGGCGGTGAACTGGACCCGGTGCGTCTCCTCGTGCAGACACACCCACAGCCGGAAGTCCCGCGGTACGACGCCCAGCTCGGACTCCACGTGGACGACGTTGGGCGCCACCAGCAGCAGCCGCCCGGTCAGGTGCGGCCGGTCGGGGTCCGGCTCCGCCGGGTAGAACGGGTCGAACTGCCCGAGCACCTTCGACGACAGGAACGCCAGCAGTGCGCCCGCCTCGATCCCGGTGACCCGGGAGCCGACTGCGGACGCCAGGGCGGCGCGGTCGGCCTTCTGGCGCAGCTTCTCGGCCAAAGGTTGCAGTACGGTCCGGAAACCGTCCGCGTTCGCCTGCACCCAGCCGGGCCGGTCCACGATCACCACGGGCGCCGTGGCCGAGGTGGCCTGCAGCCCGGTGAACTCGCGGACATGTCCTTCGGACTCGGCAGCGAACTGCCGCAGCTCGGCGACCACCCGGTCCGCCTCCGCACGGCTGACCGCCGGCCCAGGGCGCACCAGCTTCCGCGCCACGCCGGTCGCCAGCTGCCAGTCGACCATCTCGGTCGTGGTCCCGCTATCCGCCGTACTCATATAAAAACCCTAGTGGTTTGTCCCAACAATCAGCAGCCGCAGTTGGCGAGGGCCGCGGTCGCGCGGTCGAGAGCGGCGCGCGCATCGAGGGTTTTGGGGACCGGGACACTGTCGCTGGCGATGGCGAAGACCAGGAGCGTGCCGGTGCGATCGCGGGCGTACCCGGCGAGACTGTGGACGCTGGTGAGCGTCCCGGTCTTCGCGTGCACCAGTCCGAGGCCTGTAGCGGTACCGGCCGTGGTGAACCGCTCGCGGAGGCTCCCGTTGAAGCCGGCGATCGGCAGACCGGTCAGGAGGTGCCGTAGCTCCGGGTGGTCCTTCGAGACGGCTACGCGCACCGCACCGGCCAACAGGTCCAGCGGGACCTTGTTGGCGCGCGTGAGACCGCTACCGTCGTAGATGATCGCCTTGGACACGTCCAGACCGAGCTTGGTCAGCGTGGCGCGGACACCCTTCACACCGCCGACGTACGACCCTCCGTTGCCGGTGGCGATCCCCACGTGCCGCAGCAGCGTCTCGGCGCCGTCGTTGTCGCTGTGCAGGTTGATGTACTCGACGATCTGCCCGAGCGTCGGCGACTTGACCTGAGCCAACAGCGCAGCGGTCGACGGTGCGAGGGCTGCCTTGGGGGCAGCAGCCACCTTGATGCCGTACTGCTGCAGGAGCTTCTGGAAGGACACGGCAGCTGCCAATGGCGGGGACGGCGAACGCCTCGCCATCCCGGGAGAGACGCGTCCTTCGTTGACCCACAGCGCCGACGTGGGAGCGGCGATGCCCTCCGGGACGTAGTTGGCCTCCCAGTGCGCGTTGACGGCCGGGCCGGTGAACAGCGACGCGTCGTACCCCAGGGTGACCGACGCGACGCCCTGCGCTTTCAGGGCCTTCGCGGTACTCGCAGCGAGCGCCTGGAGCGTCGCACGGGCGGGGTAGTCGTTCGCCTGCTTCACGGCGAGCAGCGGGTCGCCGCCGCCGACCAGCACGATCGAACCCTTACCGGTGCTCACGACCTTCGTGGCGAAGGTGTGGTCCGGCCCAAGCGTCGACAGCGCCGACACCGTGGTCAGCAGCTTCAAGGTGGAGGCAGGCGTGTACGGCGTTGACGCCCCGACCGAGAACACCGGCTTCCCCCGCGACGCGTCGTACACGTAGATGCCGTGGTGCGGGCCGAGTGACGGGTCCTTCAGGATCGCGGCCAGGGCCGCACCGACACCAGCAGCGGTCGGAGCGGCACCCTCTGTCGTCAGCGGGGCCAGTACCGCAGGGGCCTGCGCAGCGCCTGTCCGCACGGATGCGGGTACGGCGCGTGCGCTGCTGACCAGCCCCGCGCACAGCGCCGTGGCCAGTAGCGTGACGAATGCCGCACGGGCAGGTCGGGCCACCGGGCTGCTCCTGTCATGTCGTCGGTCCGAACCGTGACAGTATCTGCCGTATGGAGTTCGACGTCTTCATCGAGATCCCCAAGGGCACCCGTAACAAGTACGAGCTGGACCACAAGACGAACCGTCTGCGGCTGGACCGGACCCTGTTCACCGCGACGCAGTACCCGTCCGACTACGGCTTCATCGAGGACACCCTGGGCCAGGACGGCGACCCCCTGGACGCCCTCGTGCTGCTGCCTGAGCCGACCTTCCCGGGCTGCCTGATCAAGGCGCGCGCGATCGGCATGTTCCGGATGACCGACGAGAAGGGCCCGGACGACAAGGTCCTGTGTGTCCCGGCCGGCGACCCGCGCCAGGAGCACCTGCGCGACATCCACCACGTGCCGGAGTTCGACCGGCTGGAGATCCAGCACTTCTTCGAGGTCTACAAGGATCTCGAGCCCGGCAAGTCCGTCGAGGGCGCCACCTGGGTCGGCCGCGCCGACGCCGAGGCCGAGATCACCGCCTCCTTCGAACGCCTGAAGACCGAAGGCCACTAGGGCCTAATCTCCTGAGACGCGGCGGAGCAGGGTCAGCAGGGTCTTGCGCTCCGCCGCGGTCAGTGGTGCCAGCAGATCCGCCTCCGCGGCGTAGATCAGCTGGTCCATGTCCGCCAGCTGCTTCTCCCCGGCCGGCGTGATCGCGACGATCTTGCGGCGCCGGTCGGCGGCGTCGACCCGCCGCGCCAGCATCTTCAGCTCCTCGAGCTCGTCCAGCAGCGTGACGAGGTCGCTGCGATCCATCCCGATCCGGTCCGCGAGCGTGGCCTGGACCGCCTCGCCGTCGTCGGCCAGGCTCGCCAGCACGTGGTAGTGCAACGTGCGGACGCCGCCCTCGGTCATGTGCTGCCGGACCAGCCGCTGGGCGTGCTGACTCGCCCGGCCGAGCGCGAACAGCACCTGGTCGGACAGCCGATGGTTCGGCGACGTATCCACCTCACCAACTCTATTGGCAACGCTTCCGCTCGGAGTTATCGTGGGATTCTCCCATTATTACTATTCCCCACGATATGGAGCACCCACGATGCGCGCAGTGCGCTACCACCGCCACGGCGGTCCCGACGTCCTCCAGCTCGACGAGGTCGCCGTACCCGAACCAGGTCCCGGCCAGGTGCTGATCCAGGCCGAGGCGATCGGTGCGAACGCGATCGACACCGTCCTGCGCCGCGGCGGCACACCCTGGGACCGGCCGCTGCCCGGCACGCTGACCGGTGAGGTCGTCGGCCGGATCACCGCACTCGGACCACAGACCCCGCCCGGCGTCGCGGTCGGCCAGCGCGTCGCCGCACTGGCCGAGGACGCGTTCGCCGAGTACGCCGTCGTCGACGCCGCGTTCCTGGCACCGATCCCGGACCAGGCCGACGCGGCCGAGGCGACCATGATGGGGATGACCGGGCCGCTCGCCTACCGGTTGCTCGAGTCCGCGCACCTGCCGGCCGGCGGCGCCGTCGTCATCCACTCAGCGGCCGGCACCATCGGCCACCTCGCCGTCCAACTCGCCCACTCCTACGACCCGAAGACCGTCATCGGCACGGCGTCCTCCCCCGCTCGGCTCGACTTCATCCGCTCGCTCGGCGCGGAGGCGGTCGACCTGACCGATCCGGACTGGCCGGCCAAGGTCCGCGAGCTCGCCCCGGACGGCGTCGACGCGGTCCTCGACGCCGTCGGCGGGAAGGTCTTCGAGCAGGGCCTCGGCCTGATCCGGCCGGTCGGGACGATGGTGACGTACGGCGCCATCACGACCGAGCTGCCCGCGGTACCGCCCGGCGCGCTGTTCGGGTTCAAGACGGTCACCGGCGTCGCGATCATGGGCTGGCGGAACGCCCGCCCGGAGGCGGCCCACGCCGACATCACCGAGGTCATCCGCCGCTGGCAGAGCGGCGACCTGCGTCCCGTCGTACACGCCACCCACCCGCTCGCCGAGGTCGCGCGCATCCACGAAACCCTCGACGCCCGGACAAACCTGGGGCGGCTGGTCGCGACCCCCTGAGATACTGAGCGGCGTGGAGCTTCGGCAGCTGCGGTACTTCGTGGGCGTCGCCGAGGAGCTGCATTTCGGCAAGGCCGCCGAGCGGCTGTACATCTCCACGCCGACGCTGAGCCAGCAGATCAAGCAGCTCGAACGCGAGATCGGCACCCGGCTGCTGATCCGGCACTCCCGCGGCGTCGAACTCACCCCGGCCGGGCAGGTCTTCCTGGCCCGCGCGCGGGAAACTCTCCAGGCGGCCGGCCTGGCGCTGAAGGACACGCGCCGGGCCGCCGGCCTGGACGAGCCGGTCCTGCGCCTCGGCCTGCTCAACGGCATCCCCGGACGGCTCCCGGCCGCGCTCGAACAGCTCGCCACCGAACGCTTCCCGGACAGCAGCGTCACGCTCGAGGCCGGTACCACCACCGACCAGCTCCGGATGCTCGACGCCGGCGAGATCGACCTCGGCCTGGTCCGTACGCCGGTGACGTTGCCGCCGGCAATCATGTCCGAACACCTCGCCGAGGAGGAGCTCGGCGTCCTGCTGAGTGCCGGTCACCCGCTCGGCGACCGGCCTGAGCTCACCCTCGGCGACCTGGCCGGCCTCGAGCTGATCTGGATCCCGCGGGCCGCCGCGCCCGAGTTCCACGACGACACGCTCCGCCGGATCGGTCCGGGCGTACGGCTCAGCGAGATCAGCATGAGCCACTCCCAGCTGCGATCGGCCCTGCTCGTCCGGCGATCCGCCTTCAGCCTCGGGTCCCGCCGGGCCGCGACGCCCGATGTCGTCTGGCGGCCGATCGCGGGCCGTCCGCTGGTCGCGCGGTACGCCGCCGTCTGGCGCTCGGACTCCAGCAACCCGGTGCTACGGGCAATGACCGTTAGCCCTGGTCTAACGGTCATTAGGCAACAAGTCCTGGCGGACTGACCTTCGCGGTGGTTGGCTCGAAACGTCAACCACAGAAGGAGATTCAGTGCAGGAACACGTCGTGATCGTCGGTGGCAGCTCCGGCATGGGCCGCGCGCTCGCCGCCGAGCTCGTTGCCCAGGGCAGCGAAGTCACCGTCGCGGGCCGGACCCCGGCCAAATTGGAAGCAGTACGCACCGAGCTCGGCGTACGAACCGTCGAAATGGATCTAGCGAACGAGCAGGACATCGAGCGGTTGTTCGCGACCACCGGCAGGATCAACCACCTGGTCAGCACCGCCGCGGACGTCGGCGGCGCCTACCAGCCGATCATCGCGTACGACGTGGCCGCGGCCCGCTCCGCCGTCGACTCCAAGTTGCTCGGGCCGCTGCTGCTCGCCAAGCACGGCGCCCCGGTACTCGAACCCGGTGGGTCGATCGTGTTCACCTCGGGCATCGCGGCGTACCGGCCGGGGCCGAAGGCATCGTTGCTCGCGGCACTCAACGGCGCACTCGCCTCGCTCGCCGCGGCACTCGCGGTCGAACTCGCGCCGCTGCGGGTCAACGTGGTCTCACCCGGCTGGGTGGACACGCCGATCTGGCAGGACGTCGCCGGCGACGCCGCACCCGCGACCCTGGCCGCGATGGCGGCCCGCCTCCCGGTCGGCCGGATCGGCCACACCCAGGACATCGCCGCCGCCATCATCGCCCTACTACGCAACGGTTTCATCACCGGCACCGTCCTCCACGCCGACGGCGGCCACCGGCTGGTCTGAAAGGGGTTCCCCGGCAACGGATAATAGTTGCCGGGGACAACTACAGCTTACGGTCGGCCGAAGAAGTTCGGGGGAATCCAGTAGTAGACGCTGTCGATCTGCACCGGCTTGCCCGTGCGGGGGGCGTGGATCATCATCCCGTTGCCGATGTACATCGCGACGTGGTGGATGGTGCCCGGGTCGTTCGGGTTGGTCGCCCAGAAGATCAGGTCGCCTGGCCGGAGGTCGTCCTCCTGGATGTGCTGGATCTGCTCGTACTGCGCGACGCTGTAGTGCGGCAGCTGCACACCGGCCTGCTCCCACGCACCCTGTGTCAACCCGGAGCAGTCCCAGCGGTTCGGACCGGTCGCGCCCCACAGGTACATGTCCCCGAGCTGATGCATCGCGAACCTGATCGCCGCCTTCGCGCCATGCCCCGAGGAACTCCCGCCACCACCGTCGTTGCCGTTCCCGCTGCCGTTCCCACCGCCACCCGAAGGCTGGTCGTGCCGCGGCTTCTTGCCGTGGTGCTTCTTCGCCTCCTCGCGGGCTTCCTGCTCCTCGCGAGCACGCTCGGCGGCCGCGGCGCGGCGCTCCGCGGCCTCGCGGGCGGCGATCCGGCGCTTCAGCTCGGCGGCCTTGCGGGCAGCCTCCTCGGCGGCCTTGATCCGGGCGAGCTCTTCGAGCCCGCGCTGCCGCTGGGCGGCGACCTTGACCGAGATGTTCTGCAGAACGGCGAGCTGGTTGATCGAGTTCGTCCGCTGCACACCGATCGCGGTGACGGCCGCCGCCTGCGCCGCCTCCGCTGCCTCGGCCGCCTTCTTCGCCGCGGCTGCCTCGTCGGCTGCCTTCTTCACCTTCGCGAGCGCCTGGTCGGCCTGGACCTTGAACAGGTTCGCCATCACCTGCGTGGCCGAGAACCGCAGGTACGACCCCTGCATCGCGGCCGACACCGAGTGCGCCGCACCGGCGGAGTCGAGCAACTGCTGCGGACCCTCGGCGGTGAACAGCGGCGCGAGCTTCGCGACGTCGCCACCACCCTGGTACGACGCGGCAGCGAAACGGCCGATCTGCTGCCGCTGGACGGCGAGCGTCTGCTCGGCCTCCTTGGCCCGGGCCGCGGCGGCGGTCGCGGCGGCCTGCGCCAGCTGCAACCGGTACACGGCACCGTTGTAGGCCTCGTCGGCGATACCGGACTGGATCCCGAGCTGCTCGAGCCGGGCGTTCGCCGCGGCGAGTTCGCGCTCGATCTTGGCGACCTGGGCGGCCTTCGAGTTCGCGGCCTGCTTGGCCCGCTCGACCGCGGCCTTGGACGGGATCACCGGCGGCTTCGGCTTGGCTGCCTCGGCCGGGAGCGTGGGCACGGCCATCGAGCCGGCCAAGCAGATCGCGAGCACCCCAGAGGTCAGCAGCTTGGCTGCCCGTCCGGTCTTCCCAGCACTCGCGACCCGTTCGCCGGACGTGGCCCTGAGGGGCGTCCGCATCGGAGTCGTTCCTTCCGCCGGTCACGAACCCCTTCCCCAGGGTTCGTGAACTTTTGGTCCTCCTGGACCACATACGTGACACTAGTTGCCTAGAGCCCCATTGGGAACAGTTTTCACACAAGTATCTTTGTTTCACCCGTGTGTCGACTTGACAAACTACAAGCTTGTAATTCCGCGAAGTCGCAGGTGGGCGCGCGAAAAACGCCCCTCCGCACCGGTTGCGGAGGGGCGTTGCGGGGATCGCTGGGATTCAGCTCAGGACGAACGACGCGACCACCGGCAGGTGGTCCGAGGCCGGCGTCACCGGCACTGAAGCCTGCGTCGGGCGCAGGCCCGCGCTGTGCAGCTGGAAGTCGATCCGCTTCGTCGGCTTGTCCGCCTCGATCGTGTAGCCCGGACCGCTGCCGACCTCGGGCCAGGTGTCGTCGTACACGGCGGTCAGCGTCTTGATCTCCGGCGCCATCGGGGTCGCGTTCAGGTCGCCGACGAGCAGCGTGGGCGTCGTCGAACCGCTCAGCAGCTCGACCACCTTCTGCGCCTGCTCGAGCCGTTCGGCGTTGTTGTTGCTGGTCAGATGGGTGTTCGCGAAGCGCAGTTTCGCGCCGCGCACTGTGAGGTTCGCCACCGCGAGGCCACGCTGTTCACCGGTCGGGTACAGCGGCAGCAGGGTGTTCTCGAAGTCCTGGATCGGGTACTTCGACAAGATCGCGGTCCCGTACTGGCGACGCGGCTCCCCCGGGTTCACCGGCGGCAGATCGAGGTTGGCGGCGTACGCGTAGTGCATCTTCAGCCGCTGCGCGAACCAGGCCGGCTGGTCCACCCAGTTGCTCCGCGCGGCCCAGTGCCGGTCGACCTCCTGCAGCCCGATCACGTCGGCCTTGGACTGCTCGATCAGTACGGCGATCCGCTCCAGGTCGAGGACGCCGTCGATCCCCGCGCCGTGGTGGATGTTGTAGGTCATCACGGTCAACGGCCGGCCCGGACGACCCGCGTCCGGCTGAGCCGCGGCCACAGTAGCTACTACCATCAGCAACCCCACCAGAACGGTCAGCAATTTACGCATGCGCCCATCTTTCCGGAAAACCGGCGACACCCGCGCGACGAGCGAGTGTCGCCGAGCTGAACGTCAGTTCATGACACGACCGGCAGCTCAGTGCACCAGGCGGCCGACCGCGCCCTTCGCTCCGGAGGCCCAGCAGCCGGCGTTGATGCCGTGGCCGGCGCACTCGACACTGTCGAAGCTGCCGTCGTAGAACTGCTTCCAGCTCCGCCCGCCGTCGAAACTCACGTCGCTCCCGGACGGGCCGACCGCGATCACGGTGAACGGCGACCACGGGACGAAGTGCGAACCACTCCGGTAGCCCTTCGGCGCCTGGTCGGCCGGTACCAGCTTCCACGTGCGGCCACCGTCGTACGTCACCGAGGCCGCGTTCACCGCCTCTGTCGGCTTGGTGAAGTCACCGCCGACGGCGACGCCGAACAACGTGTTCCGGAACGCCAGGCTGAAGATTCCGGCCGCCGCACCACTGGCCATCGGCGAGTCCGCGACCGTCCAGTGCCGGCCGCCGTCGTCGGTCCGGAACACCCGCGGCCGGTCGCCACCACCGGTCGCGAACCAGGCCGTCCGGCCCGGTCCCGCGACCAGGCAGGTCCCGCTCGCGGCGAAGCCGAACTCGCCGGTCAGCGCGGCCGGCATCCCGCCGGTCGGCTGCACCTGCCAGGACCTGCCGCCGTCCGACGTCGCCGCGATCCGGAACTTCCCGTCCACCGGGTCGCTCATCGCCAGCCCATGCTTGGCGTCGTTGAACGCGATGCAGTCGTAGAACGCCTTCGGGTCGGTGTTGCGGAAGGTTTCCGACCACGTCTTCCCACCGTCGTCGGTGCGGTAGACCCGGGAGTCCTCCCCTTCGCCGATCGTCAGCGCGACGGCCCGCCGTGCGTCGAAGGCCTCGACGTCGCGGAACTGCAGGCTTTCCGCACCGGCCGGACTGACGTTCTGCCAGTGCTTCCCGCCGTCGACCGTCCGGAACACGGTGCCCGACGTACCGGCCACCCAGGCGACGTCCTTACTGACCGCGGCCAGTCCACGGAACTGCGCCGTCGTACCAGTCGGCGTCAACTCCCACCGGTACGACGGTCCGCCGTGCGCCTGAGCGGGTACGACGTTCGCCATCAACAACAGACCTCCTGCCGCGAGAGCGGCCACACGCAGGATTCTCATGCGCGGAAATCTAACCCGCCGTCAGCTGAAAAGACTGCGCCGCGCCTCCGTCGCAGGTGAGTTGGACCAATTGCGTGCTGTCTGCGACCGAACTGTTCGGGACGGCCAGGCACTTGCTGCTGTACCTGCTGACGAAATGGAAGTTTCCGGAACCTTCGGAAACCGCCTGCCATTGCTGGTTGTTTCCGCCGCTGTACATCCACAACTGCAGGCCCGCATTGTCCGCCGCCGACACCCCGGTCACGTCGATCACCTTGGTCTCGTCGTTGCGGTTGTTCACCCGGGTGAAACCGCCGGACGTCGGCTGGAACTGGAACTGCTGCGCCTGCGTGCCGTTGCAGGTGTACTGCTGGATGACGGTCCCGTTCGCGGTCCCGGCGGCGCGGGCGTCGACACATTTTCCGTTGCCCTTGTTGGCGATCCGGTACCACGCGGTCGGCGACGGCTGGCCCGCCGGCGGCGTGGTACCGGCACCGCCGAGCCACTTCAGGGCGTCCATCATGAACTGGTTCTGCGCCGGGCTGTCGAACGTCGACGACAGCCTGGTGTTGGTGTCGTAGTTCATCGCGTTGTGGCCGAAGTTCGCGTAGATCATCTTGTAGTGCTTGTTGGTCCAGATGATCGGGTAGTAGCCGGAGTACCAGGTCTGGTTCGGATCGGTGCCGACCGGGAAGCTGGATGGGTCGATCGAGGCCAGGATCTGGATCTCGGGGTTGTTCCGCAGATCGTTCTGCCAGCTGTACCACTCACTCACCGACGACCGGAACGTCGCTCCGGTGTTCACCAGCGCCGGATGTGAACGGTTCTCGGTCCGCAGCGTCACCGCCGTCGGCCCCCAGGTGTTCGAGACGAAGTACCCGGTACCGAGGAACGTGTTGTTGAACCACGGCCAGTTGCCACTCGCATCGTTGTACGCCGACACGTGGAACCCGAAGAACGCGCCACCGTTGTCCATGTAGTTCTTGAACCCGTTGCGTTGGGCGTCGGTGTGCGGCGAGTCGTCGAGGAACATCACCACCTGGTACTGCGAGGCGCTGAGATTGTCGAGCTGGTCCCAGTTGTTCGTTGCCGTGTAGGAGAACCCGTTGTCCGCTCCGAACTGCGGGAAGCGCTGGTTCGCTTCCTTCTCGAAGTCGATATGGGCGGCGTCCCAGGTACCGCTGTAGAAGGCGAGCACCTTGAAGGTTTGGACCGCGGCGACGGCGGGCGAGGTCAGGCCACTGATCACGAGGACCAAGGCGAGCAGGAAGGTGGGCAGGCGAAAACGATCGGAAAGCATGGGGGCGGACCTTTCCGTCAGAACCTTCTGAAATTTCAGATCTTAAATTAACTCCCGATCAAAGCCCTGTCCAGAGCCCATCACCTGACTGCCCAGAACGCTCAGCAACCGCAACTTCTCCGCGCTCTCGCTGCCCGGCTCGGCGGTGAAGACGATCAGCGTCTGCTGCTGGTCGCGGTTGTCGATCAGCTCGCAGTACAGCTCGAGGTCGCCCACCGACGGATGCCGGAATCGCTTCGTCCGGCTGTGCGCGACCACGACCTCGTGCGCGTCCCAGATCTCGGCGAACTCCGGGCTGGCCTTCTGCAGCGCGCGCACGATCGAGGCGGCGTACGACTTCGGGCCGTCGATGGTCGCGACCGTCCGCAGC
Source organism: Kribbella jejuensis (assembly GCF_006715085.1). Classification (NCBI taxonomy): domain Bacteria; kingdom Bacillati; phylum Actinomycetota; class Actinomycetes; order Propionibacteriales; family Kribbellaceae; genus Kribbella; species Kribbella jejuensis. Next base: position 2,500,588 of record NZ_VFMM01000001.1, read on the forward strand.
ATCGAGACGAGCAGCTTGCTGTGCGTGGTCAGCTCGGGCTCGGCGTACAGAGCGCGCGTCTCCGGGTGCATGAACCAGCGGTACACCTCGCTGCGCTCCATGCCCTGGAAGTTGGTCAGCTCACCCGCGAATGCGACGTGTGTCGGGGTCTGGGCGACCACCTCGCCGACCCGGTTCAGCAACATCGCGGGGGTGTCGTGCAGCCGGTCGAGAATCCGCAGCATCCCGGGGTCGACGTGGTCGGCGCGCGTCGAGCGTGGCGGCGTACCGTGACCGGCGAGCAGGAACAGGTGGTCGCGCTCGTCGAGCGTCAGGCGCAGGGCGCGAGCGATCGCGCCGAGCATCTCGACCGACGGCTGCGGACCGCGGCCGCCTTCGAGTCGGCTGTAGTAGTCCGTCGACATCGACGCCAGCGCGGCGACCTCCTCGCGGCGCAGGCCGGGCGTACGGCGCCGGCGCCCGCGCGGCATGCCGACGTCCTCGGGTTGCAGGGCCTCGCGGCGTTTGCGCAGGAAGTCGGACAGGTCGGAGTACTCCATAGGTCCAGTGTCCCTCCGAATGACAGGGCGTCCCGGCCGTTATCCACGGCTTGGCAAGCAGAGGCTGACCACAGCCTGGTTGCCGTCGGCATCCAGCGCCAACCTGGAGCCATGAAAACGACCGGCAACACGATCTTCCTCACCGGCGGTACGTCGGGTATCGGCCTCGAACTCGCCCGCCGCTTCCGCGACCTCGGCAACACCGTGATCATCAGCGGCCGCCGCAAGGACCTCCTCGACCGGATCGCCGCCGAGGACGGCATCGACGGCGTCCAGCTCGACGTCGCCGACCCGGCGTCGATCACCGCCGCCTATGAAGCGGTCACCACGAAGTACCCGGCTGTGAACGTCCTGATCACGATGGCCGGCATCATGCAGCCCGAGGACCTCAAGAACCACGACCTGGCCCTGGCCGAAGAGATCATCACGATCAACCTGCTGGGCACGATCCGCACCGTCGCGGCCTTCACGCCGCATCTGCTCGAGCAGCAGGACGCGGTCATCATGACCGTCAGCTCGGGCCTCGCCTTCGTCCCGCTCGTGATCACGCCGACGTACAACGCGACGAAGGCAGCCATCCACAGCTACACCCAGAGCCTCCGCCACCAGCTCCCGCTCCAGGTGATCGAGCTCGTCCCACCGGCGGTGCAGACGACCCTCCTCAACCAGGAGAACGACCCACACGCCATGCCCCTGGCCGAATACGCCGACGAAACCATCCAGCTCCTGAAGGACAACCCCAACGCCGAGGAAATCCTCGTCACCCGAGTCCACTTCCTCCGCAACGCCGAAAAGGAGAACCGCTACGAGTCAGTCGTCGCGGCCCTCAACTCAGTCGCCTAAGGCCTGCTCGATCCGCTCGACCTTCGCGGTCAGCTGGCCCGTGTAGCCCGGGCGGATGTCGGCCTTCAGTACCAAACTGACCCGCGGTGAGACGGCGGCGACGGCGTCGACGGCCCGTTTGACCACCGCCATCACCTCGTCCCACTCGCCCTCGAGGTTGGTGAACATCGCATTGGTCTCGTTGGGAAGACCGGAGGCACGAACGACGCGGACGGCCTCAGCCACCGCTTCGCTCACGCCTCCGGTCTCATCGCCGGCGGCCGGACTGATACTGAAGGCAACGATCATGCGTCCAGGATGTCAGGCTCCTCCTGCGCTCGCCGCTCGGCTCCGGACGTGGTGAGGAGTGCCTTTTCCTTGATGAACAGGACTGCTATCAGGGCCAGTACGGCGAACGGGACCGACATCATGAACAGGTCCGCGGTCGCGTCGCCGTAGGCGTTCTCGACCACGACGCGTACCTGGTCCGGCAGGTCCTTGATGTTCGGTACGGCGCTGCCCGCGCCCGAGGACGCGCCGCCCGGGTTCAGCATCTCGGTGACCTTGTTGGCCAGCACCGCGCCGAGGACGCTGACGCCGATGGTGCCGCCCATGCTCCGGAAGAAGCTGACCGCCGACGTCGCCGCACCCAGCTCACGAGCCGGTACGTCGTTCTGTGCGGCGAGGACCAGGTTCTGCATCACCAGACCGATGCCGACACCGAGGACCAGCATGAAGGCCCACAGCATGTACTTCGACGTGTGCGCGTCGATCGTGCCGAACAACGCCAGCCCGATCGGCAGCAGCACACTGCCGACGACCAGGTAGATCTTCCAGCGGCCGTACTTCGTGATCAGCGCACCGGCGATCGTCGACGCGGTCATCATGCCGAGGATCATCGGCAGGCTCATCAGACCGGCCTTGGTCGGCGTGTAGCCCTGCGCGATCTGGAAGTACTGCGCGAGGAACACCGAGCCGGCGAACATCGCCACCCCGACCAGTGCGCTGGCGATGATGGCCAGCGTTACCGTGCGGTTGCGGAACAGGTCCATCGGGATGATCGGCTCCGGGTGCCGGCGCTCGACCAGTACGGCGGCCAGCAACAGGACCGCAGCGGCCCCGACCAGCGCGAAGCTCCAGCCGGAGACCCAGTCGAACTTGTTCCCGGCGAACGAGGACCAGACGAGCAGCGTGCTGACGCCGCCCATGATCAGGACCGCACCCCACCAGTCGATCTTCACGTCCCGTTTCACGGTCGGCAGCTTCAGCGTGCGCTGCAGCAGGATCATCGCGGCGATCACGAACGGTACGCCGATCAGGAAGCAGGCCCGCCAACCGAGCGGCGAGTCGACCAGGAAACCGCCGAGCAGCGGTCCGCCGACGGTCGCGGACGCGAAGATCGCGCCGAACACACCGGAGTACCGGCCGAGCTCACGCGGCGGGATGATCGCCGCCATCACGATCTGCACCAGCGCGGTCAGACCGCCACCGCCGAGACCCTGGAGCACGCGACTGCCGAGCAGTACCTCGATGTTCGGCGCGAAGCCGGCGACCAGCGAACCGATCACGAAGAAGCTCAGCGAGAGCTGGATCAGCAGCTTGTTGTTGTAGAGGTCGGCGAGCTTGCCCCACAACGGCACGGTGGCCGTCATCGTCAGCAGCTCGAGCGTGACGACCCAGGTGTACGAGGACTGGCTGGCGCCCAGGTCATGGATGATCCGCGGCAGTGCGGTCGAGACCACGGTGCCGGCGAGGATGGCCACGAACAGACCCATCATCAGGCCGGACATCGCCTGGATCGTCTGCCGTGGAGTAAGAGTGGCGGTGACCTCACCCACCGGTTCCGGGGTGGATGACGAGGTCGTCGTCATGAGTTGCCTTTCTGGTCAGCTGCCGCGAAGGCGGTGTCGATGCCCTGGGCAAGTAGTTGGAACGCTTCGTCGAGCAGTTCGGGGATCGGGCGGTCCGGGGCGGTCTTGTGCAGCTCCATCACCACCCGGCAGGCGGCGCCCGCAGTACTGACGATCAGCGCGGGCCGGATCGAACCGGCCGGCTCGCCCATCCGCTCGGTGAGCGCCTCGGTGAGCTGCCGCTCGTCGTCGATGCTCGACATCATCAGCTGGTACAGCAGGGTCGGGGAGCTCATGATCAGCTCACCGCGCCGGGACAGTTGCCCGTCGCTCTCGAGCTCCCGCAGTACGTCGTGCACGATGAACGACATCGTGGTCAGCGGCGACTCGCCGGCGGGCGCGGCCCGCATCCGCTCGAGCGCCCGGACCAGCTGCTCCGGATTGCGCGCGAGGATCGCATGCTCCTTGTGCGGGAAGTAGTTGAAGAACGTCCGCACCGACACGTCGGCCGCCTCGGCGATCTCCTCCACCGTGACGTGCTCCGGCCCCTTCTCCAACGCCAGCCGCAACGCGGCGTCGGCCAACGCCGCCCGCGTCTGCAGTTTCTTGCGCTCCCGCAACCCACCCTCAGCCCCCACGACACCAGGCTAGGCAGAAACTTGCACCCACTGCAAACTATTAACCCTGAAACTTTGCAGTCCGCGAAAGCTTCGGGATCCAGGCCGGTACGACGCGGCAGTACTCCTCGTACTGCGCGCCGTAGCGGGCTCGGAGTACCGGCTCCTCGTACCAGTGGACGAACGACGCCATCACCGCCCACGCGATGACGCCGTACACGAGAACCCGCCAGTCGAGGAAGAGCAGTGCCTGGCCGAGGATCGCCGCGACGACGCCGACGTACATCGGGTTGCGGACGAAGCGGTAGTCGCCGCCCACGACGAGGTCCTGCGTCGGGGCGATCGGGGCGGGGGTGCCGCGGCCTTCGCGGACGAAGCGGACGAACGCCCGCAGTACGACGAAAGCGCCGGCCGCGACGATGATCAACCCGGGCCAGAAGCGCGGACCCGCCCAGCCGCTGACCCACCACGGCAACACCCCGCCGACGACGCACGGCGCAACAAAGAAGAACACCGCACTCCCGAGAACGGCTTTTACCATGGGACAATTAAAGGCCCTGTGCGGTGGTTCAAGGCCGGAGATCGGGAGGCTCGGGTCGGCGGTTGAGGGATTGGGGCGGGCCGCTGCGGGTGCTGTACGTGCCCCAGCCGGACGTGCCGCGCGCGGGTGATGCGACGCCGCCGAAAGAGATGCGGCGGGCGAAGTACTCACCGGCGATTTCCCGGGCTTCTTCGAATGCCTGGTGTCCGACGGCGGCCGAGCGGCTGAAGAGTTGGTGGGAGGCGACGATCGACAACCCGGGAAGCTTGCCGAAGTGCTTCCACATCGCGTTGGTGATCCGGCGCTCCGCTATTACGCGTTCGGTCGCGAAATGCGGGGCGCCGAGGCCGTAGCGGTCGGCGATGATTCCGGCGGCGACGGTCCATTTACCGGTCGCGTTGACGACTACCATCCGGCGAAGGATCTCGAGGCGATCGGCCTCGTCCAGCGTCCCGAGTTCGTAGGCCAGCGTCTCGGCCGCCGGGGTGAACCGCTCGTACGCCATCAGCCCGATCACGTTCTTGATGCCTGGGGCAACGAGATCCAGCTGGAGCTCGTCGATGTAGTCGTCCAGCGTCTCGTGGCCGTAGCTCTCGGTCACGCCTTCCTCGAACGCCCGTACCGCGTCGATCCGGAAGTCCTGCTGCGCGTCCGCATGCTCGGTACCCGGTCCGGCGAGCAGATGCAGGTTCTCGTGGTACACCACGGCGAGCGCTTCGCGGTACCGCAGCAGCGTCGCGTCGTCCACCTGCTGCCCGGCGTACCGGAACATCTCCCGGAGCGGCCGCAGCACCCGTTCCTCGTCGTACCGGATCGTGTGGTCCCAGCCGGCCGAGCCGAGTACCAGCTTGCCGTCGTCGGTCAGCTCGTACGGCTGGACGTCGTACGTCCCGTTCCAGCTGGAATGGTCGGCACCGGTGACGTTGATCGCGGCCAGGTGCTGCACCCGCATGAACTCCTCGAACGAGGCAGGCCGCATCAACCCCCGAGCTCCGCTCGCCAACTGTCCGCGAGCCGGGCCAGCGGTTCGTTCACCGCGAGTACGGCGTACTGCTCGAACTCGTCGTCCGTCTCGAGCGCGACCGCCGTGATGTCGCGTATCCCGTCCTCCAACCGGGTCAGACGTTCGCGCGCGTCACCCTCGTCCCGCTCCGCCTCCGCAGCGATCCGCTGCACGCGCTCCATCCGCTCCCGGGCGTCGGGTGACGTGTGCGCCGCCCATCGATCGATCAGGAAGCCCGCCGTCTGCTGCAACCGCTGGTCATCGATCGCCGGTACGACGTCACGCAACCCGGCCAGCGCTTCGCGTGCGTCGACGCGCCCGAGCCGCCACTCCCGCTGCGCCGCCTTGTAGCGCTCGAGGAACTCGTCGTACCGCACGCATCGCACTGTAGCGCCGCCGGGATTCGCCGGGCTCCGATGAGTTTCGATCACCGGCCTCCTCTGTACGAGTAGAAGCCTCGTCCGAAGGAGAAGGAAATGTTGCTGGAGAACAAGAACGTGGTCGTCTACGGCGGCGGCGGAGCAGTCGGCGGCGCGGTCGCCCGTGGATTCGCCGAAGCCGGCGCGAAGGTGTTCCTGACCGGGCGGAATCCCGACAACGTGAACACCGTCGCCAAGGAGATCTCCGCGGCGGGCGGAGCCGTCGAAGCTGCCGTGGTCGACGCTGCGGACGAGCAATCCGTCTCCGAGCACCTCGACGCGGTCGTCGCCGACGCCGGCTCCATCGACGTGTCATTCAATGCCATCGGGATCTCACCACGAGGGCTACAGGGCATCCCGTTCACCGAGCTGCCCGTTGACAACTTCCTGCGACCGGTCACGACGTACGCCGAGGCTCATTTCGTGACCGCGAAGGCCGCGGCACGGCACATGATCCCGCGCGGCTCGGGCGTGATCATGATGCACACTCCGGAACCTGCCCGCCTGCCCATGCCCCTGGTCGGCGGCATGAGCGTCGGCTGGGCCGCAATGGAGGCCCTCAACCGAGCGCTGTCCTCCGAATGGGCCCAGTACGGCGTCCGCTCGATCTGCCTGCGTACCACCGCGATGGTCGAGACACCCGTCATCGATGTCGTCTTCGGACTGCAGGCCGACACCTTGGGCATCCCCAAGGACCAGCTCACCGCTGCCGAGGCCGCGATGACCCACCGCAAGCGCCTCACGACCCTGACCGAACTCACTTCGGCGGCGGTCTTCTTCGCCTCCGACCACGCGGCGGCCATCACCGGAACCGTCGCCAACCTGACCGGCGGCCTGATCGTCGATTGAGCCCGTGAGAGGCAAGTTCATGAACGATCTGCTCGCGACCGCGGTCGCCGCGCACGGCGGAATGGACCGCTGGAATCGGATCCGGACGATCCGCGTCGACGCCAACATCACCGGCGCCTTCTGGCAGCTCAAAGGAAAGAGCGACGCGATGAAGGACGTCCACTTCGAGGTCGACACGACGCAGGAACGGCTGACGATGGACTTCGCCGGCCGGAACCTGCGATCACTCTTCCGACCCGACCGGGTCGTCCTGCAGCAACTCGACGGCACGGTCGTCGAGGCTCGCGACGACCCGGAGCGGTCGTTCGACGGCCACCGGTTCGAGACGCCGTGGGACGACCTGCACCTGGCGTACTTCACCGGCGAAGCTCTGTGGACGTACCTGAACACGCCGTTCGTGTTCACGTCGGCGGGTTTCGTCTGCACGGAGCTCGCACCCGTCGACGTCGACGGTGAAACCTGGCGGCGGCTGCGGGTGCGGTTCCCCGACCACATCAGGACCCACACCCACGAGCAGGTCTTCTGCTTCGGCCCGGACGGTCTGCTGCGCCGCCACGACTTCACGATCGACATCGTCGATCCGGACACCGAGTCGCAGTTGTACGCCGCCGACTACCGCAGCGTCGACGGCATCATCATCCCGGCCACGCGCCGCGCGTACACCGACGACCACTCCGTCCTGGTTGCCATCGACATGACCGACATCAAAGTCAGCTGACACGAATTCCCTTCCACTACTGGAGAATCATGCACATCGGAGTCATCGGTGCCACCGGCACCATCGGCAGCCGTGTCGTCACGGAGGCGCTCGACCGCGGTCACCAGGTCACGGCGTTCAGCCGCGATGTCTCGGGCGTTCGGGAAGACCGCGCGAACATCCGGTGGAAGCAACTCGACGTCACCGAGACCGGCGGTATCGCCGACGTACTGCCCGGCCTCGACGTCCTGGTCAGCGCATTCGGAGTCGGCAACGCTGCCCAGGACCCCGCCGACGCGGTGGCACGCGCCATCGCCGACCCCGGCATGTACGCGCGGGCAGCGAACGCGCTGCTGACCGCGCTGGCGAGCTTTCCCCGGGTCCGGCTCATCGTGATCGGGGGCGCGGCGAGTCTCGAACTCGAGCCAGGGCGGGTGTTCGCCGACTCCGACGACCTTCTGCACGCCGCGATCGACGGCTTCGGCCTGCCCCGCGAGTACGCGACGGCGATGCGCGGCCACGGCGAGGCGCTGAACCTGTTCCGCACCTCCAACCGGCTCTGGACCTACCTCAGCCCGGCCGTGGAGATCGCCCCCGGCGAACGCACCGGCCGATTCCGGATCGGCGGCGACCAACCCGTGGTCGACGGCGAGGGCCGCAGCCGGATCTCCGCCGAGGATGCGGCCGTTGCCGTTCTCGACGAGGTCGAGCTTCCGCGCTTCGTGCAGCGCCGCTTCACCATCGGCTATTGAGCGCCACATCGACAACCGACGAGGAAGGGCGGATCATGCGCACCGTGGTTGAGTCCGAGGCCGGCAGCGAGGATTTCGGGACGCTGAGTGAACCGTTCCGACGGGAGTTGCTGGCGTACTGCTACCGCATGCTCGGCTCGGTCCACGAGGCCGAGGAAGTGGTACAGGACGTGCTTCTCGACGCCTGGCGGGCCTACGACCGGTTCGAGGGCAGGTCTTCGCTACGGACCTGGCTGTACCGGATCGCGGCGCGGGCCTGTCTCAAGGCGCTCGAGAAGGGCCGGCGCAGGCCGCTGCCCGCCGACCTCGGCGCGCCCGATTCGAGCCCGGATGCTCGGCTGGTCCAGCAAAGCCCCGAAGTACCGTGGCTGCAGCCGATCCCCGACTACTTGTTCACAGCCGCCCCGGTCGATCCCGAAACAGCCGTGGTGGAACGACAGACGATGCGCCTCGCCCTGGTCGGAGCACTCCAGCAACTACCACCGCGACAGCGTGCCGTGCTGATCCTTCGCGACGTACTGCAGTGGCGGGCCGCCGAGGTCGCCGAACTGCTGGACATGACGACCGCGGCCGTCAACAGCGCGCTACAGCGAGCCCGAGCGGTCGTTCCGCTCAGCGAGGACAGTGTCACCGAACCTTCCGAACCACAGCAGCGAGCGCTTCTCGACCGCTACGCCAAGGCCTTCGAAACCGCCGACGTCGATCAACTCGTCGCGGTCCTGACCGAGGACGCACGCCTGGAGATGCCGCCAATCGACAACTGGTTCGAAGGCCGCGACACGATCGTCGCCTTCCTGGCCAAGCAGATGCGGACGATCGGGCCGGCCGAACTGGTCGCCACCTCGGCCAACGGACAGCCTGCCTTCGCGGTGTACGCCCGCGGCGCGGACGGTACGTACCGTCCACACGCACTACACGTACTGACACTCACCCCGCACGGCGTCAGCAGGATCGTCGCCTACCACGGCCCCGGACTGTTCCCGCTGTTCGGCCTCTGACCGGGCGTGACGGCATGTCCGAAGAGGAACAGCTCGCCGCCCAACTGCGCTTGTTCTGCGAACTGATGCTCGGCTCGCCCGAGGCCGCCGGCTCCGCGCTGGAGCAGATCCACCGGCGGGCACTCGAGGGGGACCGGCCGCCGGACTGCGTCCGCCTGTTCCGCATAGCAGCCGACGTCTGCGGAGTCCGCCGGCCGTGAGCTGCTTCACTTCGGTGGAGATACATAGCAAAGCTATGTATATTTGTGGATGTGATCGCAACTGACCTGACCCGGCTCGGAGAAGCGCTGGTGGTCGCGTCGACGCGGCTGTCGCGGCTCGCCACCCGGAACGTGAACACGCTGCCGCATGCCGCGATGCGCGTGCTCGGGCGGCTCGACGAGCTCGGGCAGGCCCGGATCAGTGACCTGGCGAAGGCCGACCGGACCTCGCAGCCGACCATGTCCAACCTCGTGCAGCGGCTCGAGGAGCAGGGTTCGGTACTGCGTACCCAGGACCCGGCCGACTCCCGCGCCAGCCTGATCAGCCTCACCGACGCAGGTCTCGCCGAACTGCGCAGCGCCCGCCATCAGGCCGGCGAGGCGCTCGCCGCGCACCTGGGTCAGCTGCCCGCGACGGACCTCGCCACCCTCGAGGCCGCGGTCGCCGTCATCCACAAACTCCTCACCCTTGAATCGTTGGAGGACACGCCCCGGTGAGTAACTCGTCGTTCCTGAAGCAGCCCAAGTCCGTCTGGGCGGTCGCGTTCGCCTGCGTGATCGCGTTCATGGGCATCGGCCTGGTGGACCCGATCCTGAAGCCGATCGCCGAACAACTGCACGCGAGCCCGTCCCAGGTCTCGCTGCTGTTCACCAGCTACATGGCGGTGATCGGGGTGGCGATGCTGATCACCGGTGCGGTCTCGAGCCGGATCGGCGCCAAGCGCACCCTGCTGATCGGACTGGCCATCATCGTCGTGTTCAGCGCGCTGGCCGGCCTGTCCAACTCGATCGGCATGATCGTCGCCTTCCGGGCCGGCTGGGGCCTGGGCAACGCGCTGTTCATCGCGACCGCGCTCGCCACGATCGTGAACTCGGCCTCCGGTTCGGTCGCCGAAGCGATCATCCTGTACGAAGCCGCGCTCGGTGTCGGGATCGCGGCCGGCCCGCTCGTCGGTGGCGAGCTCGGCACGATCTCCTGGCGCGGCCCGTTCTTCGGCGTCGCGGTCCTGATGACGATCGCACTCGCCGCGACCGCGTTCCTGCTGCCTGCCTCCCCGCCACAGGCTCGTCGTACGTCGGTGATCGAGCCGCTGAAGGCGCTCCGGCACCGTTCGCTCGCGACGGTCGCGGTCACGGCGTTGCTCTACAACTTCGGGTTCTTCACCCTGCTGGCGTTCACGCCGTTCCCGCTGGCGATGTCGGCGCGGCAGATCGGCCTGATCTTCTTCGGCTGGGGCCTTTGCCTGGCCTTCACGTCGGTCTTCGTGGCGCCGCGCCTGCAGGCCAAGTTCGGCACGCTGCCGGTGGCGATGACGGTGCTGTTCCTGTTCGCCGTCGACCTCGCGGTGATGGGCGTGTACGCGCACCACAAGCCGGTACTCGCGATCGGCGTGATCATCGCCGGCCTCTTCCTCGGCATCAACAACACCCTGATCACCGAGGCTGTGATGGGTGCCGCGCCGGTCGAACGCGGTACGGCGTCCGCGGCGTACTCCTTCGTCCGCTTCTCCGGCGGCGCCGTCGCCCCGTGGCTGGCCGGCAAACTCGGCGAGGAGTTCAACATCCAACTCCCGTTCTACGTCGGCGCGATCGCCGTCCTCCTCGCCGTCGGCGTCCTAGCCACCGGCTGGAAGCCCCTCTCCCACCTCCGCACCCCCGCCAACCACTCCGAAGCCGAAGCCGAAGCCCTCACCGCAGCCGACGCCTGACCAACCGACAACCCGCCGGAGAGAATCTCTCCGGCGGGTTTTCTCGCGAGGTGGAGCATACCAAACAGTATGGTATGTTTTGGCCATGGTCAGTCGGGGTGAGTGGTTGGATGCCGGGTTGGGGTTGCTCGCCGCGGAGGGTGCTCCGGCGGTGACGATCGAGCGGTTGACGGGAGCGCTTGGAGTCACCAAAGGGTCGTATTACCACCACTTCAAAGGAACCGCCGGCTACAAGGCGGCTTTGCTGGAGCACTTCGAGCTTCGGTACACGACTCGGTTGATCGATGCCGTGGAGAAGTCCGGTGCCGCGAAAGAAAAGTTGTTGCATCTGTTGCAGCTCGTGCTGGCCGACTCGGACACTGCGGGGCTGGAGATCGCGGTGCGGGCGTGGGCGTTGCAGGATCCTGACGTACGGGTCGCGCAGGAGCGGGTGGACAAGGCGCGGACGGCGTACCTGAAGAAACTGTGCCGGGGGCTGGACGCCGACGTGGATCCGGATCGGTTCGCGCAACTGCTGTACCTGATCCTGATCGGGGCCGAGCAGGTCGTGCCGCCGATCGGCAAGCGGGACGTGCGGAAGATCTACGACCTCGTTCTGCGCCTCATCGACTAGCGGAGTGCGAATGCCTACGACGCTGCACGTACTCGACGACCTGATCCCGGTCGTCGACGAGATCGACGTGAAGACGGCCCACGGCGACGTCACACTGCGCGAGTTCACCGCCAACGCCCTGAGCCACACCCCGGTCTGGGTCAAAGGGCTGTTCGCGGTGCGGATGGCCGTGGCCGCCGTACTGCGACTCGAAACCGCCGGCGTACCGGACTCGCGCCGGACGCGACCGGAAACCGTCAGCTTCACACCCGGCGAGAAGAACGCCTTCTTCACCGTGGTGCGCGGCGAGGAGGACCACTACCTGTTGCTCGAGGTCACCGACAACCACCTGATCGGCTACCTGGCGATCATCACCGACAATGAGAGACCGGCAACGTTCCAGGTCGTCACGCTGGTCAAGTTCCTGCGGCCGGCCGGGCGGTTCTACTACAACCTGATCCGCCCGTTCCACCACGTGATCCTGCTCAGTATGTGCCGAGCCGGCGAGAAGTCGCCCGGGCGGCGGTGATCGCTGCCGCGCCGCCGACCACGATCAGCGCCGACCCGAAGATCAACCCGAGCAACCGCCACGGAATCGCCAACGCTGCAAGGCCGTAGGGCCCGGCGGCAACACCCGCCAACGCAGCCGCCGCGACCAACGATCCGAGCAGTACGCCGACCACGACGACCGTCCCGGATTCGACCACCGCCACAGTGACGACCTGACCGCGTGTCATCCCGGCCAGCCGCGACAACGTGAACTCCTGCCGCCGATCGGCCGTCGACATCCCCACCGCGTTGACGACCGCGACCGCGGTGAAGATCCCGGCCAGCCCCATCAGCGCGGCGAAGAGGTCGGCGTTGCTCCGCTGCTGCGCCTCACCTCGCGCCGCCGCCCACTGCTTCACGGACTGCCCATCGAGCGATCCTCCCGGCGCGAGCTTCACCAGTGACTGGGTCCGCCCACCGGCCGGTAGCAAAGCCCTGGGAATGAAGAAGTTCTCGCTGACGTCCAGCGTTTCCGGCATGATCGCCACCACCCGCACGTGCACCTGTCTGTTGCCAAGCGCAACCTTCAACGTCGAGCTGAGCTGGTAGCCCTCGGCCGCCATCCCCGGCCCGATCGCAATCGTGTTCCCGGTCAGCCGATCCAGCGACCCCTTCCGCGGCCGCAGCGTGTGCGTCTGCTGGTACGCCACCGGATCGATCCCGACCGCCTCGGAGTACACCGTTTTCCGCCCCCGCGCCACGGTGATCGGTACGGCAGTCTGCACCGAGGAAACCGCGATTCCCGGACCGCTTCCGACCGCGTGATCGACCACCACGTCGGCGGTGACGAGACGCTCCTGCTCGACCCCGACCGCCTTCGCCAAGGACCCGAACGTGCCCCACATCCCGACCATCAGCCCGACCAGCACGATCAACGGCGCCGCGGTCGCCGCACTTCGCCGTACCGCATGCAGCACCCCGGCCCTGGCCAGATCCGCGATCAAGTTGCCACGAACAACGACCGCCGGGATCCGCCCGACCAGCGGTACGACGACCGGGCTCAGCTGGCTCAACGCGATCGACCCACTGATCATCACCACCAGGCCGATCATCAACCCGGCGACCAGGTCCCGCGCCGCCTGCGCCACGATCACCAGCAGTACGGTGCCGGCGGCTGCGCACAAGCCCCAGAACCACCGCCACCGTGTCATCACCTGCCGCGCCGCGCGCCCCTCGACGATCGCCTCGAGCGCGTTCACCCGCGACGCCCGCCAGGCCGCGGCCAGTACGCCGGCCAACGCCGTCCCGACCCCGATGATCATCGCCGCCCACACCGCCCCCGTGTCCCACGGCGCGTCGAACCATGGCGGCAGCATCTTCAGCTGCACCAGCAACCACGACTGCGCGACCGTGGCTACCAAGCCGATCAGTACGCCGAGCACGCTGCCGGCGACGCCGAGCAGCCCGGCCTCGATCACGACCATCAGGCACAGGTACCAGCGCTGCGCGCCGACCAACCGGAGCAGCCCGAACTCCCGTCGCCGCTGCACGGTGATGAACCCGAACGTCGTACTCACGATGAACACGCTCAGGAACGCGGCGAGCATGACCGACATTCCGAGCAGCGTCGCGGCGCCGACGTACCCTTCCCGGACGTGCGCACGTTCGTACGCCGACAACCCGGACGGCAGCACCGGCCGATCGGTGGCCGCCAGCAACTGCAGGTCGGACTGCACCAAACCGACTCCGAGCGCGACGGCCACCACCGCGCCGGCGAACAACTGCCACCTGGTCCGCAATGCCCCGACAGACAACCTCAGCATCCGCCCAGCCAACCGTGCTCAGGCCGGGAAGACGCTGGCCTGAGCACCCGGCCAGAGGTAGCTCGCGCACTACCTCATCGACGAAAGGAGCAAGTTGACCGTGCTGTGATTCGCCAGCCCGCCGAGCGCTCCGAGCGCACGGAACGTCAGCGTCACGTCCACCATCGTCGGCTCGTCGAGCCGGACGCGGAAAGCGGCGTCCTGCCGATGCTCGCCGGTCAGCTCGTTCGCCGCTGCGTCGAGCTCGAGTCCGGGAACCGGCTCCGCCTCGACAACCAGAGGTCCGGTGACGAAGCCGTCGTTGACGACCGTGACGGGAATCGTGTGCCACTCACCCGTGGTCAACGTGCCGACCGGCGCGCCGCTACGGGCGACGTTCACGCGCGCTTCCGGGTTGATCGTGACCGCGATCGGAGCATCCGTCGCGACCGGCCCGCAACAACCCATCGCCGGCGCCTGGTGCGTCATCAGTCGACCTCGCATTCTGCTCGCCTCGACAGGTACGCGGCCTGCGCCTCGTCGTACGCCTGCCGCGCGGCCTCCCGCTCGCTCTCCCGGATGAAGCCGGACTTCGCTTTCCACAGCTGGTCGACGGAGTCGTGCAACCACTGCGCACTACGCCTGGACGCGCGGATCGGCCGACCACCGACCTCGAGGAAGATCGGCTGCGTGTGCACGCTGCGCAGAATCCGCACCGCGAGCCAGGACGACCGTTCCACCGTCACGTCGAAGGTCAGTTCCTGCTCGGTGCCATCGGCAACAATCTCCTGGGTCGCGACAGCGACCCCGTTCAGCACGACCTCGACCTCGACGGTCCGCGACGTACCGATCCGGGACCGTTCGAGATGCCAGCCCACCGGCGCGCTGTACACGGGACGGGTCGGCGGCGGGGCAGGCGGCTCCTCCGGCAACCAGGCAGCGACCGTCGCACTGACCCGGACCGGACCGGTGGCGTCCAACGGATGCTCGCGGCTGACGTCGCCGTCGACGGCCAGGTCGAACACATGACTCCGGCCGTCACCGAAGTACGACCCGTTCTCCCGCAGCCCGCTGATCCAGGCCTCGATCGCCTGCGGGCCGGTCGGCGGTTCGGCGAGTCGTACGTACGTGCGCCCGACGCCCGGGCCCTCGTCGTAGATGCACGG
Organism: Kribbella jejuensis; assembly: GCF_006715085.1. Taxonomy (NCBI): domain Bacteria; kingdom Bacillati; phylum Actinomycetota; class Actinomycetes; order Propionibacteriales; family Kribbellaceae; genus Kribbella; species Kribbella jejuensis. The sequence goes on from NZ_VFMM01000001.1 coordinate 2,515,633, forward strand.
GTAGTCGGTCTCGCCGAGCATCAGCGTGCGGTAGCCGACGCTGAGCAGGTGGTACCAGATGTTCAGCTCGGCCGCGGGCGCGAACTCGGCACCGCACTGGAAGTCGGCCGCGCCGAGCGGTACGTCGACGATGATCTCGTTCGAGCCGATGCCCTGGAACGACGGCACGACGTAGTTCGGCAGCTCCTCGGTGCCGACGCCGAGCCCGATCCCACAGTGCGCGTAGCCGACGAGGGCGTTCTGCTCCTTGGCCCAGCGCAGTACCGGCAGGTTCCAGGACGGCCAGTCCTCGATGACGCTCGTGCCCGGGTAGTCCTGATCGGTCAGACCGAGCAGGATCAGGTGGCCGGAGTGACTGGACGGGAATCCGGAAACCTCGAGGTCGTACCGTAAAGCGCTTTCGGCGTCGCGGTCGGTCGGCCGCGGAGTCCAGGTCATGCCCTGCGCGGCCTGCATCGGCGGGTCCTCGAGCTCCGCCGGCGGACTGATCGACGCACCGCTGAAGAACTGCTTCTGGTGGTAGTAACACGGCGCCCAGGTGAGCACGCTGCCGAGCCAGAGACCTTCGCCGCGAACATGCCGGATCATGGTTTCCGGCGTGACGCCTTCACTCGGGACGTTGTAGTGCGAGCACCCGCCGGCGTGGATGTGCGGGTCGCCGGAGTAGTACCCACGGCTCGCCGGATCGACCCAGCGGTCGAGCGTGACCGCGATCCGCTCGGTGCCCGCGTCGACCTCCGTCGCGAACCGCACCGGGCGGTACTCGGGCCCGCGGATCGCGGTCACCTCGTACTGCCCCGCCGGCAGCGCGATCACTTCACCGGTCGCGCGGTACACGTGTTCCTGGAAGAACATGTCCGGCGCCAGCCGCATCGCCTTCGACGGGTACACACGTCCTTGCCCGTCCGTGACCGTGATCGCGGCCATGCAACTGCGGCCGTCGGGCTCGCGGATGTCGAGCTCGATCTGACGGGCCGGCGCACAGTCGAAGTCGAACGACGCGGAGTACGCGCGCAGCTCGAAGTTGGTCCGCATCCCGGCGAGTCCGAGCGACGTCCGGCTCAGGCTCCGGTGGTTGTGCTCGTCCGTTGCGAACAGCATCAATCCGCCCGCGCGGACACCGCTGTCCCGCGCGTACAGGCTGATCACCCGGTACTCGGTCTCGAAGCCGGACAGCGCATCGGGACCGGCGAGCTTCGCGTCCAGCCAGGCGTCCTTGATCCGCGGTACGACGGTCAACGTGTCGTGCAGCGCGATCCGTGCGGAGTGGCTCTCGTAGTCGATCAGGCCGTAGACGCCACCGTCCCCGGTGACGAGGTTCGCCTCGATCCGGTGTGGGTTGTCGACGCGCACCAGGAAGCTGCGCCACCCGTGTTGCACGAGCCGCGGCGGAGCTGCGCCGGGCGCGGAGGTCGCGACACCTTGCTCGTCGATCGCGGTCTTCACCAGCACGAACGGCTCGAGCAAGGCATGCAGCTGGTCGCGGCGATCCGCCTCGCTCAGCTCACTGGTCTCCAGCTTCGACAGCTGGGCAACGAGGTCGTCGGGTAGTGGATCGCCGAGCTCCCGCAGTTTCCGGACGGCACGAAGCGCGGACGCGAACAACGGCTGCACTGGAGTCTCTGACACCGGGAACCTCCCTGATGGCGAGTTCCCCGCGACCCTATCCGGCGGGCGCTACTTCAGCACCTCGATTAATGCCGCCACGTCGGCACGGTCCAGGTCGCGAGCACCGATCAACGTCTGCATCAACAGGCCGTCGAGCGCCGCGACCAACAGTTGCGCCTTCTGCGGATCGGCGGTGAACGTACGGGCGATCTCGGTCAGCGGCTCCAGCCACGCGGCGGCGGTCTCCCGCAGCTCGGGCCGGCGAGCGGCGTACAGGTACAGCTCGTAGAGCGCGAGCGTCCGGCCACGTCGCCGTACGACGCTGTGCTCGATCAGCCGGGCCAGCTCATCGGCCGGGCGCGGGCCGAGCTCGCTACCGCGGCCGTGCAGCTCGACAGCCAGGTCCTCCGCGGCGGACTGCAGTGCCGCGGTGAGGAGAGCGTCCAGGGTCGGGAAGTGGTACGTGATCGAAGCGACCGAGACATCGGCTTCCGCGGCCACCACCCGATGGCTCACACCTGCGACTCCGTCGCGTTCGATCACCGTCAGCGTTGCCTTGATCAGCTCGCTGCGGCGCTGCTCACCGCGCACGCGCCGCCCGTCGACACCCCTGCTGACCTGCACGAACAGCAAACTATCAGGACGTTTGTACGGATTGATTTTGGTCCCCGGAAACGCGGGATCAACCGTTTTCCGCGACTTAGGCTCGGATTCCGTGGCCACCTCAGAACTCAGTACTGCGATGCGCCGCGCACTGAAGCGCGCGGCCGACGGCAAGACCCTCGACCCGGCGGAAGCGGAGGTGCTGCTCGCCGCGAGCGGCGACGCACTGACCGCGCTGATGGAGACCGCGGCCCGGGTCCGCGACCAGGGCCTGGCCGATGCCGGCCGCTCGGGCGTCGTCACGTACTCGAAGAAGGTCTTCATCCCGCTGACGCGGCTGTGCCGGGACCGGTGTCACTACTGCACGTTCGCGACCACGCCCGGCCGGGTGCACGCGCCGTACCTGTCGCCCGACGAGGTGCTGGAGATCGCGCGCCAGGGCGCCGCGCTCGGATGCAAGGAAGCGCTGTTCACGTTGGGCGACGCGCCTGAGCAGCGCTGGGACGCGGCGCGGACCTGGCTGGAGGAGGCCGGGTACGACAGCACGCTCGACTACGTCCGCGCGATGGCGATCCGGGTACTCGAGGAGACCGGGTTGCTGCCGCACCTGAACCCGGGCGTGATGTCGTGGCAGGACCTGCAGCGGTTGAAGCCGGTCGCGCCGAGCATGGGCATGATGCTCGAGACCACGTCCCGGCGGCTGTTCGAGGAGAAGGGCCAGCCGCACTTCGGGTCACCGGACAAGGACCCGACCGTCCGGCTGCGGGTACTCGAGGACGCCGGCCGCTCGAACGTACCGTTCACCACCGGGCTGCTGATCGGGATCGGGGAGACCCTGGCGGAGCGGTCGGAATCGATCTTCGCGCTGCGGAAGATCGCGCGGCAGTACAACGGCATCCAGGAAGTGATCATCCAGGGCTTCCGGGTGAAGCCGGACACCGCGATGCGCAACGACGAGGACGTACCGCTGGACGAGTGGCTGGCCGCGATCGCGGTGACGCGGGTCGTGCTCGGGCCGCGGGTCCGGATCCAGGCGCCGCCGAACCTGGTCGACCTCGCAGAGTGCCGCGCATTGCTCGACGCCGGCGTGGACGACTTCGGCGGGGTGTCTCCGCTGACCCCCGATCATGTGAACCCCGAGCGTCCGTGGCCGCAGATCGACGACCTCGCGAAGGTGACCGCCGACGCCGGTTTCGTCCTCCGCGAACGGCTGACGGCACATCCGGAGTACCTGCGCGAGCCGTGGCTCGACCCGCGCCTCATCTCGCACGTCGAGGCCCTCGTCGACCCGGCGACGGGTTTGGCGAACGAGTCCGCGATGCCGGTCGGTCTGCCCTGGCAGGAGCCGGACGGCGGCTGGGACAGCGTCGGCCGTACCGATCTCCACACCGCCATCGACACCGAAGGCCGCCGGACCGAGACCCGCTCGGACTTCGACGCCGCCTACGGCGACTGGGACGTCCTCCGCGAGGATGTCGCAGCCCGCCGTGCCGCCGAAGCAGCAGACGCGTCCGCCGCCGACTCCACCTCTCCCGAGCGGATCTCCGCCGAGGTGAAGGCGGCGCTCGCCGCCGCGGAGCGGGATCCGGCGGGGTTGTCCGACGCTCAGGCGCTCACGCTGATGACTGTCACCGGGCCCGCGCTCGACGAGTTGGCGCGGATTGCCGATGAGTTGCGCAAGGCAACTGTTGGCGACGACGTCACCTACGTGGTGAACCGGAACATCAACTTCACCAACGTCTGCTACACCGGCTGCCGGTTCTGCGCGTTCGCCCAGCGCCGTACCGACGCCGACGCCTACTCGCTGTCGATGGACGAGGTCGGCCAGCGTGCCGAGGAAGCCTGGGTGATCGGCGCGACCGAGGTCTGCATGCAGGGCGGCATCCACCCCGACCTGCCCGGTACGGCGTACGCCGACCTGGTCCGCGCCGTGAAGGACCGGGTCCCGGACATGCACGTACACGCCTACTCCCCGATGGAGATCGTGAACGGCTCGGTGCGTACCGGCCTGTCGATCGAGGAGTTCCTGATCTCGGTGAAGGAGGCCGGGCTGGACAGCATCCCCGGCACCGCGGCCGAGATCCTCGACGACGACGTCCGCTGGATCCTCACCAAGGGGAAGTTGCCGACGGCAAGCTGGATCGAGGTGATCAGCACCGCGCACCGGGTCGGCCTGCCGTCCAGCTCGACGATGATGTACGGCCACGTGGACGCGCCGCACCACTGGGTGCAGCACCTGCGCACGATCGCCGCGGTCCAGGACCAGACCGGCGGCTTCACCGAGTTCGTGCTGCTGCCGTTCATCCACCAGAACTCGCCGATCTACCTCGCGGGCGTGGCCCGGCCGGGTCCGACGTACGACGAGAACCGGGCCGTGCACGCGATGGCGCGGATCATGCTGCACGGGCGGATCGACAACATCCAGTGCTCCTGGGTGAAGCTCGGCGTCGACGGCTGCGTCGCGGTACTCAACGGTGGCGTGAACGACATCGGCGGCACATTGATGGAGGAGACCATCAGCCGGATGGCCGGCTCCAAGCACGGCAGCCGCAAGTCGATCGCCGAGCTGACGGCGATGGCGGACGCCGCCGGCCGCCCGGCGCGGCAGCGCACCACCACGTACGGCGAGGTGCCGGCCCGTCCGGTGACGGAGCTCGAACTCGCCTGACCCTCGTCCCTCCCGAAGGCATTACTTGACCGGATCGAGGTCCACTGCTCGGGTACGGCGCCGGTTGCCGACGCGGTGCCCGAGCACGACGAGCAGGTTGCCGACGATGTAGATCCCGCCGGTCACCGCGAGGTACCCGAACGGGAGCCGGTCCGGGTCGGCCGGGAAGGCCTGGTGGCTGTCGCCCACCCAGGCCCTGAGCAGGTAGAGCGTCTGGAACGTGAAGCAGTAGGCGAAGATCGCAATGTACGCGACGTGCGCGGCGAGCCGGTTCCGCAGGAAGAAACCGAGCGGAAAGGCGAACAGGACGGTAGCGATGGCGATCACGGGAATCCCCTCCTCGATGAGTTGATCCCGCCACGATCGCCGCGCGACCCGGTCCGTGGCATCGGTGCTGTCGCCGGACTTCGTTCCGGGCCGGCCATTACGTGCTGGCACGGGTGCGCGGGCGGCGGTTCGCGGTCATCATGTGGTTGTGCTCCGGCCTCGGCGTCTGGTCGTCGCCGCGACGGCCGTGTTCGTCGCGGCAGCCGCCGTACGCGCGCTACTCGCCTACGGACCGCCCTCGGTCGGCTCACCGGCTGATTGGCCTACGTCGACGGCCCTGCTGTTGCCGTCCTTGCTGCTCGGCTGGCTGATCGCGGTCCGGGTTCCGACGAGCCCGATCGGCCCGGCGCTGGCCCTGACGGCGACCGTGCCGTCCGTCGTCTTCACCGTGGAGGACTGGGGAACAACCGTGCGCACCGGCCACCCCTGGCCCGCAGCACGCGTGGTCGACGTGGTCGGTGCAGGCGCTTGGGCCTGGCTGTTCCTGGGGTTCGTGACGTTGGTGCTGCTGTTCCCGGACGGCCTGCTGCCCGGCCGCCGTTGGAGGGTGCTGTGGGTGGCGGTGCCGTTCTCCGCCGCCCTCGTGAACTTCACGGTCTCCTCGGACCCGTCGGAGGGCCGGTTCCCGATTCGGCTGCCCGAACCACTGCGGGTCGCGTTGATCGTCACGGCGTTCGCGACCTTCCTGGGCGTTCTGCTCGCGGCCGCGTCGAGCCTTGTCGTGCGGTACCACCGGGGTGATCGGCTCACCCGGCAGCGGCTGCGCTGGCTGATGGCGGCGGCCGTCGCCGTACCGCTGCTGCTCGGCGCGAGTTGGTTGGCGACTGCGCTCGGTGCCCCGGGAGTCGTTGCCTACACAGGCTTCCTGGTCGCGATGCTGTTCGTGGTCCCCGGCGCGATCGCGGCGGCGATCCTGCGGCACGACCTGTTCGACATCGACCGGCTGCTCGGCGCGACGGTCAGCTGGATCGTGACGACGCTGCTCTCGGCAGGCGTGTTCGCGGCGGTGGTCCTCGTCGTCGGCGGATACTTCCCGGATCGGGTCGGCATCACCACCGCGGCCTTCGTCACGGCGCTCGTACTGCTCCCGCTCTACCAGTGGATCCACCGCGCGGCCGGACGGCTGGTCGACCCGGACCGTACGGTCGCGCTCGAACGGATCCGCGCGTTCGTCCGCAGGGTCCGCGACGGCCAGGCCGAGCCGGAGCAGATCGAGTCGGTACTGCGTTCCGCCCTCGACGACCCCGCGCTCCGCGTGCTGCTCCGCCGCCCCGGCGCCGACCTCGCCGTACCGGACGGTGCGATCCCGTTGCAGACCGGCGATTCCGTAGTCGGCGCGCTGGTCCTCGGTACGACGTCCGCGCGCCGGATCCGGCGCGCGCGGGAGGCCGCGGTCGAGGCCCGGCTGCCGATCGAGGTCAGCCGGCTGCGGCTGGAGCTCCAGGAGGCGCTGGCCGAGATTCGGACCAGTCGGTCCCGGTTGATGGACGAGGTGAACGCGGAGCGGCAGCGGCTGGAGCGCGACCTGCACGACGGCGCGCAGCAGCGGCTGATCGCGATCGGCATGCGGCTGCGGTCCGTGCAGTACCACCTTTCGCCCGGTGTTTCGGCGTACCGGGAGCTCGACGAGGTCGTGGAGACGCTCGAGGACACGGTCGCCGAGTTGCGGCGGATCGCGCATGGCGTGCGGCCGAGCCGGCTCGACGACGGGCTCGCGGTCGCGCTGCGGCACCTCGTCGCGGACAGCACGGTGCCGGTCGACCTCGTCGTACCCGAGGTCGACGTCGGCGAGAACGCGGCGACGGCGGTGTACTTCACTGTGGGCGAGGCGATCGCGAACGCGCTCAAGCACGCGCGCGCGACCCGGATCTCGATCGCGGTCGGCGTGACGGACCAGGTACTGCGGGCCGTGGTCCGCGACGACGGGGTCGGCGGCGCCTCCGAAGGGTTCGGGCTGACGTCGCTGCGGGACCGGGTCGCGTCGGCCGGCGGAGCGTTCACCGTGGACAGCCCGCCCGGCGCCGGTACCTCGATCACCGTCGAGATCCCGCTGGAGCTCCCGTGCGCATCGTGATCGGCGAGGATTCCGCCTTGTTCCGCGAGGGTCTGCGCCGGCTGCTGACCGAGAACGGCCACGACGTCGCCGGTACGGCGGAATCGGCCGACACGCTCCTCGACGTCGTCCGCGCGGTGGACCCGGACCTGACGATCATCGACGTCCGGATGCCGCCGACGATGACCGACGACGGCGCCCGGGCCGCGGTCACGCTCCGTGCGGAGCGGCCGGACCGGCCGATCCTGATGCTGTCGCAGCACATCGAGACCCGGCACGTGGTCGAACTGGTCGGCACCGGCGGGTTCGGGTACCTGCTGAAGGACCGGGTGCTGCGGGTCGGGGACTTCCTGGACGCGATGCGCCGGGTGCTGGACGGTGGGTCCGCGCTCGACCCGGAGATCGTCGCCGCGCTGGTGACGCCGACCCGGGCCGGCGATCCGCTGTCCGCGTTGTCGGCGCGCGAACGCGAGGTGCTGGCGCTGGTCGCGGAGGGCCGCTCGAACAGCGCGATCGCGGCACGGCTGGTGCTCGCCGAGCGGACCGTCGAGAGTCACATGCGGAGCATCTTCCAGAAACTCCGGATCGACGACGCCCCCGACACGCACCGCCGGGTGCTCGCAGTCCTTACCCAGTTGAGATCTTGACGAGTGGTTAGTTGTTGCGACAGGCAACATTTGCACGGACAGTCAGGAAAGTCTTACTGAGCGTTGCTTACTTCAAAGGCAATGCAAATGTTTGAACCGGAGGATTCCCGGTACGCGGGGCCGCATGACAGGTTTCTGTTGTCGGCGACGGACGGGTCGCCGGCACAGGGTCCAGGTGGTTCCCGATGCACTTCCGTCCGCGACCGGACTGTACCTCCCCTGCCGGCCGCGGAATGGGTCTCGGGACCGCCCTCCTTCGGGCCACTGCCCTCTCGGGGCAACAGCAGGGCGCCGGCCGTGTTCGGTCGGGCGTTGGTCGCCAGTGAGGTGGCGACCAACGCCCGGCACGGCCGGCGCTTCTTATTGAGACCGCCCCTCCGTACTGGTGCTGCTGGGGACCAGTACGGCGGGGCGGTTCTCGTTGCTACAGGTTCAGTAGGGGTCAGTAGGGAGTCAGTAGGGGTAGGTGTCGTCGCGCCGGGTCGGATCCAGGTCCCAGAGCGAGAACTTGACCACCTTGTGCGACTCCTCGCCGCCGCCAGGGACCAGGCCGAACGACTCGTACTCCTTGGAGCCGACGCCGTCCAGGTAGCACAGCAGCTCGAACGCCGACTGCGCGTCCTCGATGTCGTCGATGACGTCCTCGTTCTGCGCCTCGTGCGCGCGGCTGCGGACGTACCGCACGAAGGCGTCCGGGTCGGTGACGACGTAGTCGTACCGCGCCTGGTAGCTGAGCCGCAGCCCGTTCTCGGGCAGCAGCGGCTCCTCCAGTTCGTCGAGGTCGTCCAGCGCGTTGCCCTCGACGATCTCCCGGTAGTCCGCCGGGTCGTCGAAGTCGTCCGGCCCGAGCGGCAGGTCGTCCAGCTCGTCGGGGTCGTAGGAGTCGATCCCGAGGAAGATGTCACCCCAGCCACGCTCGTGCACCGCGTCCGCGAGCGCCCGAGCCTGCACCCGGACGTTCTCGATCGCGCCGGTCGCCCGCAGATCATGCAGATCCAAAGCGTCAGCCTGCTCCAGCAACACCCTTGCAAGCTCCCGAGCGGCCTCCGCCGCCGACACCGGTTCGATCGACTCACTCATGCCTGTGACGGTACAACCATCGGCACCTCCACTGCGGAGGCCGGTACGCCGAAGGCGTCGACGAGGTCCGGTGCGGCCGGGCGGACGGTGGCGCAGAGGTCGTTGACGAGGGCAGTGATCGCCTTCGAACGGCCCGGTGACAGGCGGCCGTGTTCGAGGTACCAGGCGCGCTCAGCCTCGATCGTCGACAGTGCGTGCAGGTCGTACACGTCCTGCAGCACCGGCTGAACCTCCTCCGGGGCGTCTCGCACTGCGGACTGGAAGGCTTCGAGGACGACCCGGTCCACATGCGCCCGGCCGGCCGCGATCACGTGGTCCTGGCAGCGGTTGAACACCTCGAACGCGTCGATCCCGGCATCGATCCCGGCCTTCAGCCGCCGCGCCACCCCGGACAGCATGTGCTCCTCGCGATACCTGAGCAGACCGGAGTGGTACGCCCCGTCCCGCAGCCCGGCATCCGGATCGGAAGCGTCGGAACGATTCGGTACGGCGTCGCGCAGCCGCTCGATCAACGGGCGGAGCGCCGCCTTCTCGACCGCGAACTCCACGGCCTGCGCCGCGACGAACCGCGCCGTACCCAACGGGTCCAGCTCGCCGAACGACCTGCGGTAGTCGGTCAGCAGGCCCTTCGCGACCAGTTGCAGCAGCACCGTGTTGTCACCCTCGAACGTGGTGAAGACGTCGGTGTCCGCCTTCAACGTGGCCAGCCGGTTCTCCGCGAGGTAGCCGGCGCCACCACATGCCTCGCGGCACTGCTGGATCGTCTCGGTCGCATGCCAGGTCCCGAGCGCCTTCGTCCCGGCTGCCTGTGCCTCGAGCGCCCGCCGGTCGTGCTCGTCCCGCTCACCGTCTCTCTCGCTGTCGAAGACGCGGGCGAACTCCGCGACCAGCTCGGCCTGGGCGAAGTGCAGGGCATACGTCCGGGCGAGCAACGGCAGCAGCCGGCGCTGGTGCATCCGGTAGTCGAGCAGGATCGCCTCCTCGCTGCTCCCCGGAGCGCCGAACTGTCGGCGCTGAGCGGCGTACCGAATCGCGATCGTGAGCGCGACCTTGCTCGCGTTGATCGCCGCGCCGCCGACCGACACCCGGCCCTGGACGAGCGTCCCGAGCATCGTGAAGAACCGGCGGTCCGGGTTCTCGATCGCACTGGTGTAGTTGCCGTTGGCATCGACCTGGGCATACCTGTCGAGCAACGCCGCGCGCGGGACGCGGACCTGGTCGAAGACGATCCGCCCGTTGTCGACACCGTTCAGCCCGAGCTTCGGCCCGCAGTCCGACAAGGTGACGCCGGGCAGGGCTGAACCGTCCTCGCCGCGGATCGGCACCAGCAGACAATGCACGCCGTGGTTTTCCCCGCCGACGACGAGCTGCGCGAAGACCGCCGCCATCCGCCCGTGCCGGGCCGCGTTCCCGATGTAGTCCTTGCGCGCCGCCGGGGTCGGCGTGTGCACGACGAACTCGTCCGTTGCCTCGTCGTACGTCGCGGTCGTGCCGAGCGCCTGGACGTTCGACCCGTGGCCGGTTTCGGTCATCGCGAAGCAGCCGAGCAACCGGCCGCTGATCGCGTCCGCCAGGTACTGCTTGTGGTGGCGCTCGGTCCCCAGGTGCAGGATCGCGCCGGCGAACAGGCCGAACTGCACGCCGGCCTTCACCATCAGCGACAGGTCGCCGAAGGCCAAGGTCTCGAAGCCCGCGATGAACCCGCCGAGGTCCGCCGCCCCGCCGTACTCCTTCGGGAAGCCGCGCGCGGGCAGCCCGCTCGCGGCGGAGCGCTGCAGCAGCTCGAGCACCCTGTCCCGGTACTCGTCGTGCGGCAGCCGGACCGCCAGGTCGGCGTGCGCGGCCAGCTCGGCCCGCACGACGTCCCGCGCCGCCTTGTGCGGCCCGTCCAAGTAGTCCCGCATCGCCGTTGTCCTCATGCCCTTTAACTTACGAGGATTCACCCCCGCTTTCCGTCACCGATCCGTGATTGTGGACAACTGGCATCAATCCGCAGATGCGGAAGTATGCTGTGTACCGTGCCGAGTTTGCGGGTTAGTGAGGCAGCCGCGCTCCTGGGCGTCAGTGACGACACGGTGCGCCGCTGGATCGATCAGGGGCGGTTGCCGTCCAAGCAGGAGAACGGGCGGATGGCGATCGACGGGCAAGCGCTCGCCGCGTTCGCGCAGCAGCTGGCGGACACACCGGAGCCGGGTCACACCGCCGCCGCGTCGGCGCGGAACCGGATGCGCGGGATCGTCACGCGCGTACTCAAGGACGGCGTGATGGCGCAGGTCGAGATGCAGGCCGGGCCGTTCCGTGTCGTGTCGCTGATGAGCCGGGAGGCCGCCGACGAGCTCGGGTTGGAGCCCGGCGTCGTCGCCGTCGCCTCGATCAAGTCCACCCACGTCGTCGTCGAGATCCCGGAGGCCTGATGTTCCGCCGTACCGCCGTCACCGCCCTGGCCGCTGTCGCCACGTTCGCGCTGGCCGGGTGCGGAGGTGACACCCCGGCATCCTCCGCACCGTCCTCCAGCGCCTCGTCGATCTCCGGGACCGTCAACGTCTTCGCGGCCGCCTCGCTGACCGGGACGTTCACCCAGCTGGGCAAGGATTTCGAGGCCGCACACCCGGGCGTCAAGGTGGTCTTCAACTTCGCCGGCAGCTCCGCGCTCGCGAAGCAGATCAACGAGGGCGCGCCGGCCGACGTCTTCGCCTCGGCGGCACCGAAGAACATGGACGACGTGAAGGACAAGGGCACGCCGACGAACTTCGTCAGCAACACGCTCGAGATCGCCGTACCGAAAGGCAACCCCGGCAAGATCACCGGCTTGAAGGACTTCGCCGACAAGAGCAAGAAGATCGCGCTGTGTGCTCCGCAGGTGCCCTGCGGCGCCGCGGCGGGGAAGGTGTTCAAGGCGAGCGGGATCACCGCGCAGCCGGACAGCCTCGAGCAGGACGTGAAGGCTGCGCTGACCAAGGTCGGTCTCGGTGAGGTCGACGCTGCGCTCGTCTACAAGACCGACGTGCTGTCCTCCAAGGACAAGGTCGACGGCATCGAGTTCCCGGAGGCGAGCAAGGCAGTCAACGAGTACCCGATCGCCACCCTGACCAAGGCTCCGAACGCGGACGGCGCGAAGGCTTTCGTCGACTACGTCCTGTCCGACAAGGGCAAAGCGGTCCTGACCGCGGCCGGCTTCTCCGCGCCGTGAGTCGCCGTGGCAGGAGCACCAGCGGGCGGTTGCCCCTCGCACTCCTGCTGCCTGCGCTCATTGGCCTGGCGTTCCTGCTCGTCCCCCTGATCGGGCTGCTTGCCAAAGCGCCCTGGTCGACGCTGCCTGCCAAGCTGCTGAGCGCGGACGTCTGGCAGGCGCTGAGGTTATCCCTGGTGTGCGCCACGGCCGCCACTGCGTTGTGTGTCGTGCTAGGCATTCCTCTGGCATGGCTGCTCGCTCGCGGTGGACTACCAGGGCGCAGCCTGATCCGGGCGTTCGTGACGGTGCCGCTGGTATTGCCGCCGGTTGTTGGTGGTGTGGCGTTGTTGCTCGTGTTGGGGCGGCGTGGGCTGGTCGGTCAGTACCTCGACTCGTGGTTCGGGGTGTCGTTGCCGTTCACCACGGCAGGTGTGGTCGTGGCTGAGGCTTTCGTCGCCATGCCGTTCCTGGTGATCTCCGTTGAAGGCGCACTGCGCGCGGCTGACCCGCGGTACGAGGAGGCTGCCGCCACGCTCGGTGCCGGGCGCTGGATGACGTTCCGGCGCGTGACGTTGCCGTCCATTGCGCCGGGGGTTGTTGCGGGGATGGTGTTGTGCTGGGCGCGGGCGCTGGGGGAGTTCGGTGCCACCATTACGTTCGCCGGCAATTTCCCGGGGCGTACGACGACGATGCCGCTGGCGGTGTACCTGGCGTTGGAGACCGATCCGGACGTGGCCGTCGTACTCAGCCTGGTTCTCCTGCTCGTGTCTGTCGTCGTACTGGCGTCTCTGCGCGAGCGCTGGATCAGAGGGTTGCGGTGAACCTCAGATGACGCTGTACGCCGACGTGCGGGTGAGCCGTGGTTCCTTCGAGCTCGCACTGGAGCTGACCGTGGAGCCAGGTGAGGTTGTCGCGCTGCTCGGGCCCAACGGGGCCGGCAAGACCACTGCACTGCGCGCTGTCTCCGGACTGCTGGCACTTGACGGTGGACGGATCGCGCTGGGCTCAACGGTGTGGGACGAGCCGCCGCACACGTTCCGTACGCCGGAGCGGCGGCCGATCGGCGTGGTGTTCCAGGACTACCTGCTCTTCAACCACCTGAGCGCTTTGGAGAACGTGGCGTTCGGGCTTCGCGCCCGCGGGATGGAGAAGCAGACCGCCCGCGCGGAGGCTGCGCGGTGGTTGGAGGTCGTGGGGCTGGCGGAGTACGCGCGTACTCGTCCTCGTGCTCTGTCCGGTGGTCAGGCACAACGGGTGGCGCTGGCGCGAGCCCTGGCGACGGAGCCGGAGCTGTTGCTGCTCGACGAACCGCTTGCCGCTCTGGATGCGAGTACGACGCTGCATGTGCGGGCTGAGCTTGGCCAACACTTGTCTCGCTTCGAGGGACGTACGCTGCTCGTCACCCACGACCCGCTGGACGCCATGGTGCTGGCTGATCGTCTGGTGATCATCGAGAACGGTCAGGTAGTCCAGGAAGGTAAGCCCACTGAGGTGGCGCACCGCCCGCGCACTGACTACGTGGCCCAACTAGTGGGCCTCAATCTCTACCGAGGCACCGCCTCCGGCACCACCGTCACCCTCACCGACGGCGGCACCATAACCCTCGCCGAACCAGCCACCGGCGGCGTCCACGTAGCCTTCCCACCCACCGCCGTAAGCCTCTACACAGAAGCCCCCACCGGCAGCCCCCGCAACACGTGGCCCGCGGTGGTAACCGGCATAGAACAGCACGCCCACACCGTCAGAGTCCGCCTGAACGCCTCCCCCACCGGCCCAGCCGAAGTCCTCGCCGACATCACCCCCGCCGCCGTAGCCGACCTCCACCTGACCCCCGGCCAACCCCTACAAACCACCCTCAAAGCCACCGAGGTCCACACGTACCCGGTCTAGAACCAAGTATCCTGACCGACATGACGGCGCAGCCTGTGGATCGGTCGGCGGAGGATCCGGAGCAGATCCTCGCTGTGCTGCCGCAGCGGTGGCACGAGCAGTTCCTCCACGACTACCACCAGGCGCTGGACGCCGCCCACGAGGTCTGGCGCTTCCAGCATCTGCGCGACGTCCTCCATCTCTGGCATCTCCGCGCCGTCGCGTACTCGAGCCCGGGCTTCGACGAGCGAATGCAAGCAGCCCGTCAGGGCGCGGCCGAGAAGTTCCTTCCCGCCGAGCAGGTCATTCCGGGCTGGTCAGATCGGCAGTGAACTATCGCGTGGAGTTCCACGCGGCAGCGCTCGCTCAGCTCGGCGGATTACCGTCGGAAGCATTCGACGCTCTGGTGGAGCGTGTCACCAAGCTGGTCGGCGCACCGTGGGAAGCTCAGCCTCTCGACCCGGATGAACCTGCGTTTCGGCAGTGCGTGTTCGGGTCCTTCGGCCTGCTGTCGTTCCACGTCGACGAGCCGCAGGAAATGATCCGGATCTTCGACGTGACCTGGGTCGGCTGACGAAACCTGCCGGGCGCATCAGACACCGTACGAAGTACTGCTGGGGAAGTTACGGGTTGTGATGGGTTCGGGATGGATTGACATGTTGTTGCGGGGGGATTCACGCTCAGGGGTGGCGGGAATGTAACGAAGAGTGTTTAGTTACTCACTCGTAGTGTGTGGGTTCTTCACAGCAGAGTGATGACATCGTGCACTACGCCGATGCCTGACGCGGCGCCCAAGATGTGGCGGGGCACCGCGAAAGGGGGTCGGACAGTCATGCATGAGAGTTACGAGTTCTACTGCCTTGCGGATCGGCAGTTCTACGAGACGCCGGCCAATCGTGGTGCGCGACATCCGGATTTCGCGATCACGCGCCGGGACGTCCCGGACGGCTGGCAGCACGTGCCAGGTGAGCAGTGGATGCACTACGCGCCGGACGGGCTGCGGCTGCCCCACCAGGGGTGGAAGATCCACGTCTCGGCCCGCCTGCAGGACGTCGACCGCACGCTGGCTGCGGTGTGGGACTACTGCGTCCCGCGCGGCATCGCGTTCAAGTTCCTGCGCAACGAGGCCGTCCTGGTGATGACGAACTCGAAGGCTGCTCCCCGCGGGTCGAGCGGCAAGCTGGTGACGATCTACCCGAGCGACGACGCGCAGCTCGAGCTCGTCCTCAAGGACCTCAACGAGGTACTGCGCGGTGTCGAGGGCCCTTACATCCTGAGCGATCTGCGCTACGCCGAAGGTCCACTCTTCGTCCGGTACGGCGCCTTCGTCAGCCGCCACTGCCTGAGCCCGACCGGCGAACGCGTGCTCGCGATCGAGGATGCGCACGGCAACCTCGTCCCGGACCACCGCGGCCCGACCTTCGTCGTACCGCCGTGGATCCAGCTCCCGGACTTCCTGCAGCCGCATCTCGACGCCCGCAACGCGGTCACCACCAACGACCTCGCGTACACGATCGACGGCGTCATCCAGTTCTCCAACGGCGGCGGCGTGTACCTCGGCCACCACAACGAGACCGGCGCCCGCGTCGTGCTCAAGGAGGGCCGTCCGTACGCCGGTCTCGACATGGCCGGCCGCGACGCGGTCGCCCGGATCGCCCATGAGCGCGACATCCTGGCGCAGCTCGACGGCCTCGACGCCGTACCGCGGACGCACGACTACCTGCAGCTCGGCGAGCACCACTTCCTCGTCCAGGAGCACATCGACTCGGTGTCGCTCCAGCGCGAACTGGTCCGCCGCTACCCGCTGACCCATCCCGACGCGACCGAAGCCCAGAAGGCCCAGTACGCCGAATGGGCGACCGCGATGATCGCGAAGGTCGGCGAGGCCGTCGGCCAGCTGCACGAGCGCGGCGTGGTGTTCTGCGACCTGCACCCGGACAATCTGCTCCTCGACGTGAACGGCAAGCTCACGCTGATCGACTTCGAGGTCGCGACCAAGGCCGAGGACCAGGCGCGTTCGACGCTGGCCCACCCGGGGTACGCCGCCCCGCAGGACCGGCAGGGCGTCGATGTCGACCGGTACGCGCTCGCCTGTATCGCGCTCGGTGTTTACGCGCCGCAAGCAACGATCCTGCTCAATCTCCATCCGGGCAAGGCGTTCCAGCTCGCCGACATGATCGCGGACACCTTCCCGGTGCCGCGCGCCGCGCTCGACGAGGCGGTCCGCACGATCGTCGGCAACAACACGACCAACGACCTCGAAGACATCGCTCTCCCCGGCAAGGCCGACTGGACCGACGTACGCGCGGCCCTCACGAAGGCGATCGTCGCGAGCGCGACACCGGAACGCACCGACCGGCTGTTCCCCGGCGACATCGCGCAGTTCCGCGACGGCGGCGGCATCGACCTCGCGACCGGCGCCGCCGGCGTCCTCTACGCGCTTGCGAAGACGGGCGCAGGACGTTTCCCGGAGTACGACGACTGGCTTCGCAAGCAGGCACTCCAGACGCCGGCCGGCCCAGGGCTGTACGACGGTCTGCACGGCGTCGCGCATGTACTCGACGAGCTCGGCCATCGCCAGGACGCTCTTGACCTGATCGACCGGACGCTCGCCGACGACTGGACCACCCGCGAGCTCGGTCTGCACTCCGGCCTCGCCGGCATCGGCCTCAACCTGCTGCACTTCGACACCGAGCCGGCGCTGCGCGCGCAGGCGGTCCGGGTGCTCGACTTGGTCGCCGATCGCCTCGAGGCCGACATAGCGGAGATCAGCGGCGGTCAGTACGCGCGAGCCGGTCTGATGTACGGGTCGTCCGGGCCGGCGCTGCTGTTCCTCAACGCGTTCGAGCAGCTCGGCGACACCGGTCTGCTCGACCTCGCGGAGATCGCGATCCGGCAGGACCTGAAGCGGACCGTGCTCACCGACGACGGGATGCGCCAGGTCAACCAGGGCTGGCGAACGCTGCCGTACCTGGAGGAAGGCTCCGCCGGCATCGCGCTCGTCCTCGAGCGGTACCTGCGCCATCGCCCGTCCGACGAGCTGACCGCCACGCTCGCCGAGCTCAAGCGGGTCACGCACTGTTCTTACTACGTCCAGCCCGGACTCTTCATGGGCCGCGCCGGGCTCCTCCTCACGGCCGCGGCGCTGGACGATCAGGTCGACGACCTGATCCACGGTCTCGGCTGGCACGCGATGCCGTTCGAGGGCGGCCTCGCGTTCCCGGGCAACCAGCTGCTCCGTCTCTCGATGGACCTGGCGACCGGATCGGCCGGCGTACTGCTGGCCCTGGGCGCGGCGCTGCATGACGCGCCGGTGGCCCTCCCGTTCCTCGGACCTCCCCAGTGGTCCGAGTACTCATCCCGACAACCTGCACCGAAGGAGGTGTAAACACATGGCACTTCTCGACCTTCAGGGTCTCGAGACCCCGGGTTACGGCCACGGCGGCCACCACCACGGCGGCTCCACGCTGACCGTGCTGGGCTGCGCGTCGCAGACCCCGAGCAACCTGAGCCTGCTGCTCTGCCACTGATACGGCACCTGTATTGCCAGGTAGTGAGGCCCTGGGTGGGACACCCCGCCCAGGGCTGACCTGTCTACGGGTAGCTCCGGGCCTTCGGGCTCGTTGTGTCTGTGGAAGAGAGAAGTGAGGTGATCGATTCCGTGCAGGCTTATCCATGCGCCGAGCGTCTGACGCTCGTGGAGCAGGTGCACGGTTGTTCCGTTGCGGACCCGTACCGCTGGCTCGAAGATCCGGTAGCCGCCGCCCCGTGGCTGCGGGATCAGGACGAGTTGTGGCTGACGTACGCGGGCTCGCTGAGCACCCGGTTCCGCTGGAAGAACGCCGTACGGCGGCTGTCCGACGTCGGCAGTGTGTCCGTGCCGGTGTGGCGCGGCGGCCGCTGCTTCACGGTACGGCGCGAGCCCGGGCACCACCCGGTCCTGTTCGTCGACGAGACGCCACTGCTGGACCTGAAGGATGGCCGGACCACGCTCGACGCGTGGCAGCCGTCGCCCGACGGCACCAAGGTCGCGGTGCAGCTGTCGCGTGGTGGCACCGAGCAGGCCTCACTGTCGGTCCTCGACGTCGCCACCGGACAGGTCGTCGACGGGCCGCTCGACGGCTGCCGGTACTCCCCGGTCGCCTGGCTGCCCGACAGCAGCGCCTTCTACTACGTCCGCTTCCGCCAGGTAAGGCGGCACGTGCTCGGCCAGGCGGACACGACGATCCTCGCGGACGAGGCGTCGTACGGGCTGGAGATCAGCGCGGACGGCCGCTGGCTGACGATCTGTACTACCGACAACCTGTGGCTCGCGGCTGACGACGCAGCGCCCACGCCTGTTCCGACCACGGGCACGACGATCATGTCGGTGGGTCCGGACGGGCGGCTGTACGTGGTCACCGCGGACGGGATCAGCGTCGGCGATCCGACCACGCCCACGGTCTGGCGCGAGTACAGCAAGCCGGACGAGCCATTGACCGGCCTGGCGATCCTGGACGACGACGTGCTCGTCGCCACCGCTAGCGCCATCGCCGTACACGACCGCACCACAGGGACCTTCAAACGCAACGTGCAACTGCCCGGCGTCGGCTCCATCGGATCCCTGAGCGCCGACGGCAACCGAGCCTGGTTCAGCTACACCGACAGCGTCACGTCGCCGACTGTCTACTGCTACGAGGCAGGCGACGCAGCGCCGTGGGGCGCGGTGCGACAGAGCCTCAAGGCGGAGACGCACCGGTTGACCTATCGGTCCGCGGACGGCACCGAGCTCGAGTTGCGCGTGATCGGCGGACCCGGCCCGCGGCCCACCATCCTCTACGGGTACGGCGGCTTCGGGCAGGCGTTGACACCGACGTACTCCGCGTTCGCGCTGGCCTGGGTCGAAGCCGGCGGCGCATTCGTGACGGCGACCGTCCGCGGCGACGGGGCGGATCACCACGCCGGCACCGGCAACAACAAGCAGCACGTCTTCGATGACTTCATCGCCGCCGCCGAACACCTGATCGCGGACGGCTGGACCACCGCGGACCAGCTCGCGATCTGTGGTGAGTCCAACGGCGGTCTGCTCACCGCCGCCGCTCTCACCCAGCGCCCCGAGCTGTTCGCCGCGGCGGTCTGTTCAGCGCCGTTGACGGACATGGTCCGCTACGAGCGATCCGGTCTCGGCGAGCGCTGGACCGCGGAGTACGGGTCCGTCGATGACCCGGACGACTTCGCGAACCTCCTGTCGTACTCGCCGTACCACCGCGTCTTCGACGGCGTGAAGTACCCGGCTGTCCTGCTGACCGCGTTCGGGAACGACACACGCGTGGATCCCTTGCACGCAAGGAAGTTCTGCGCAGCGCTACAACACGCGACCGCGGGTCCACGTCCGGTGCTGCTGCGGTTCGAACAGGACGCCGGACACACCACCGGCGGCATCAACCTGGCCGCCGACATGCTCGCCTTCCTCGCCGACCAGACAGGCCTCGACGCGTGATCACGTTCCGCGAGGTCGCGAAGCAGGGCCGTGGCCGGCTGCCGTTGATCGGGGTGAACGCGCTGATCGGCAGCGCGGTCACGCTCGCGCTGCCGTCGGTCCTCGGCCGGTCGGTGGACTCGATCGTGGCCGGTGACGGGTATGCCCGCTGGCTGATCGTCACGGCCGCGCTGATCGGGCTGGGGATCGCGGCCAGCATCATCGACGCGTTCGCCGGCGCGGCGTGCGTCGCCGAGACCACCGCCTGGCTGCGGAACCGCCTGGTGCGGCACGTCGTCCGCGGCGGCCCCGACGGGACCCGCGCCTTCGAGACCGGCGACCTCGTCACCCGCGTCTCGGCGAACGCGACCGATGCCGCCCAGGCCGGCCCGGCCGCGGTGACGGCCATCGCCGCGATCGCTCCCCCACTGGGCAGCCTCGTCCTGCTGGCCGTCATCGACCCGTGGCTCGCGGCCGCCTTCTTCGGCGGCGTACTGCTGGTGATCCTGGTCCTCTGGACCTTCGCCAAACGCACCGCTGACGTGAGCCTCGCCTACCAGGAAACGCAGGGCCGGATCGCCGCGCTGCTGTCCGAATCGCTGACCGGCATCCGCACCATCCACTCCGCCGGTACGACGGAACGCGAGGAACGCCGCATCCTCGGCCTCCTCCCCGAACTGCACCGGCACGGCGTCGTCACCTGGCGGATCCTCGCGCGCTCCGGCGCACAGGCCGCGGTCGTCGGCCCGCTCGTACTCGTAGCGGTCCTGGCCGTCGGCGGACTGCAGCTCGTGGCCGGCAACGTGACCGCGGGCGAGCTGTTCGCCGCCTCGCAGTACGCCGTCCTCGGGGCCGGGCTCGGCAACCTGACCGGCGTCCTCGGCGAGCTCGCCCGCGCGAAGGCCGGTGTACGGCGGTCCGCCGAGGTGGCCGCGATCGAGTCCGTCCCGCACGGCTCGCTGACGCTGCCGCCTGGGACCGGCCAGCTGACGTTCGACGGCGTGAGTGTCTTCGCCGGCGAGAAGGTCCTGCTGGACAACGTGAACCTCGACCTGCCGGGCGGGGTGACTGTCGCGGTCGTCGGCCCTAGCGGCGCCGGCAAGTCGGTGCTCGCGGCAGTTGCGGCGCGGTTGCGTGATCCGTCGGCCGGGCAGGTCTCGCTGGACGGCGTACCGCTGCAGGCGGTCAGCCGACGGGCACTGCGGCACGCGGTCGGGTGCGCGTTCGAGCGCCCGCAGCTGGTCGGCCGGACCGTCGGCGAGGCCATCGACCCGCATGCGGTCAGCCCGGTCCGGACGCTCGCCGCGGCCCGCGCGACACACGCCCACGACTTCGTCAGCCGGCTCCCCGACGGGTACTTCACCTCGTTGCGCAAGGCACCGATGTCCGGCGGCGAACGGCAACGCCTCGGCCTCGCGCGCGCCTGGTCCGCCCGTCGTCTGCTCGTCCTGGACGATGCCACGTCGAGCCTCGACACCGCGACCGAACGCCAGATCAGCCGCACTCTCACCGAGGACCGCCGGCACCGGACCCGCCTGATCGTCACGCACCGCCCCGCCACCGCGGCTCGCGCCGACCTGGTCATCTGGCTCGACCGGGGCCAGGTCCGCGCCATCGCCCCCCACGCCGACCTCTGGCACAACACCTCCTACCGAGCCGTGTTCGGATGAAGCGCGAGCTCTTGTACGGCGCGGCGGCGCTTCGGAGCAAGGCGACGCTCGGGTTGATTGGGTGGTCGGTTCCGGAGATCTTGCCGACGGCGGTGTACGGGATCGCGGTGGCTCGGGCGACGGACAGTTTTCTCGGTGGGCATGCGTGGCAGGGGATCGCGTGGCTGGGTGGGTTGGTCGCGACCGCGGGGCTCGGGGCGGCCGGCGCGCGGCAGGTGTACGGGCGGCTCGGCGACCTGGTCGAGCCGTTGCGTGACGACCTGGTCCGGCGGGTGGTGGGCGGCGCGCTCCGTACCTCGAACAACGGCACAGACGGCACCGGGGACGACGGCGCGGTCGCCCGGTTGAACCGGCAGGTCGAGATCGTCCGCGACACGTTCGCCGGGCTCGTCCTGGTGCTGCGGAGCTTCGCGGTCACGTTGTTCGGCGTACTCACGGGTTTGTTGTCGCTCGCGCCGATGATCGCGGCGTTCGTCGTACCGCCGTTCCTGCTGGGGTTCGGGTTGTCGCTGGCGGTGCTCGGGATGGCGGCCGACCGGGTCCGGGCGTCGTTGACGGCGGACGAGGAGCTCGCATCCACGGCGGGCATGGTGTTCGGTGGGGTCCGCGACATCACCGCGACCGGCGCCGAGGAGTACGCGGAATGGCTCGTGGGCCAGCCGATTCAGGCGCACGCGGCGGCGGAGCGCGCGTTGGCGAAGGTGTCGGCGCTGCGGACGTTGTGCTTCGCGGTGGGCGGCTGGTTGCCGTTGCTGATCCTGTTGGCGACCGGGCCGTGGCTGGTCGGGCGCGGCGTCAGTACCGGCACGGTGCTCGGCGGGCTGACCTACGTACTGATCGGATTGCAGCCCGCGTTGAACACGGTCATGAACGCGCTTGGCGACAGCGGTCTGCGGTACGTCATCACGCTCGGCCGGATCCTCGATACGTCAACACCTAAAGAGAAACCGCGTCCGGTGGACGAGCTGAGCGGCTACCAGGTCCGGCTGCGCGGACTGACGTTCGCGTACGGACCGAAAGCCGAGCCCGTGCTGGACAATCTCGAGCTGACCATCGCCGAAGGTGAGCACGTGGCCGTCGTCGGGCCGAGCGGCATCGGCAAGTCGACGCTGGCCGGACTGGTGTGCGGGATGCTGACGCCGACCCAAGGCCGGCTCCTGCTCGGCGGCGCCGCGCCGGCCGAGGTGACCACCGAGCGGCTCGCGCAGACCCGGGTCCTGATTCCGCAGGAGGCATACGTCTTCACCGGCACGGTCCGCGACAACCTCGCTTATTTGTTGCCCGATGCAACGGATCATCAGCTCGAGCTGGCCACGAAGACGGTCGGCGCGGACCAGCTCGTCGAACGCCTCGGTGGTCTGCACGCCGACGTCAAGCCGGCCGAACTTTCCGCCGGCGAGAAGCAGCTGCTCGCGCTGGTCCGCGCGTACCTGTCTCCCGCGCCGCTCGTGGTGCTCGACGAGGCGACCTGCTTCCTCGACCCCGAGGCCGAACGCCAGGCCGAGGAAGCGTTCGCGAAACGTCCTGGCACGCTGATCGTGATCGCGCACCGGATCAGTTCGGCCCTGCGCGCAAAGCGCATCCTGGTCCTCGACGGCAACAAGGCAGCCCTCGGCACCCACGCGGGGCTGATGCGCACGTCCCGCATGTACCGCGACCTGCACGGCAGCTGGAGCTAAATCCAGCCCGCGTCCTGAGCCTTGCGGATCGCCTCGATGCGGCTCCGCGAACCGGTCTTCGCCAAGATGCGCGAGAGATAGTTGCGAACCGTCCCCGCGCTCAGACTCAAGGTGCGCGCGACCTCCTGCGCGGTCGCGCCGGTGGTGACCTGGCGGAGCACCTCGCACTCACGGTCCGTCAGCGGGTTGTCTCCCGCCTTCAGCGCGGCCACGGCCAGTCGTACGTCGACCACGGGCAGCCCCTTGGCGACGTCGCGGACCGCCTGCACCAGCTGGTCGGTGGTCGCGTCGGTCGCGATCAGCCCGATCCGGGGTGCCTGCTTCACCAGCGCGAGGCTCGTGGCCGGGATCGCCTCATGGTCGATCAGCACCAGCACACCGCGCCCGGTGAGCTTGCGGCAGAGCTCCTCGATCCGGATCCGGCCGGGCAGCTGTGGGTCGAGCAGGAACACGTCCGGCCGTCGCCCGGCGACCTGCAGGACGTCCTCGGAGCGGTCCACGTCCGCCACCACGTCCAGGTCGTTCTCCCGTGCCAGCACCGCGGCCAGCGCGCCACGCACCAACGTGCCACGATGGCCGAGAACCACTCGGATCAAGGCTTCCCGCCCCCATCACACTCGTTGCCTCATCCGCCCCCAGTGATGAAAACCAAGTGCCGGGTGGCGGTACCCGTGTTTCGATCAACGAGTGAACACGCCGGATGACACGCGGTCGTCGACAATCTGTCCGGGTTGCCGCGCCGAACTGCCCGTATCGGACTGGCCGGAGACCCCGAAGTACAACGCCAGCCGCGAGTGCGCGGAGGTGGCCGGCGAACTGCTCGGCTTCGAGATCGAGCACGCGGCCCGGCTCGGGTACCTGCATCAGCTCCGGATCGACGCGTACGGCGCTCAGCACGTCAATCCGAACGCGCCGCGGATCGGCCCGGTGTTCGCGCTCAACGGCCTGTACATGTTCCTCGAACGCGGCTCCGGGAACGTCGACGTACGCACGGCGCACGGCATCATGGCGAACTCCTACGACGACTGGCCGCGGCTCGTCCCGCCGGCCCGGGCCGGCGAGCTCACGGCGTACGACGTCCTGACCGCCGGTGGGGTCGACGAGGTTGAGTCGACCCTGCTCAGGTGGGCCGCCCAGGTGTGGGAGTCGTGGCCGGATGCTGAGCGCGAGACCATCCGGAATCTGACCGTGGAGCTGGTCCCGGAACGCTACTTCCGGCGCCGATAAACCGATCGGTTCCGCCCGGTCGGGATCGGCGTCCGGACGCCGGAAACCGTTCAGTTGTTGGGCTTTCGAAAGGTCAGGTCGTGGAAAAAGTTCGGGGCAGATCGGAATCGGGGGTTGCGTTTCCGGACATCCTCACCGAGGATGGCTCAGGTCACGCCGTTACCGGGGCGTGACCATTCGGAAGCTGTCCCGTTACCTGTAGCGAGATGTGCCCCGAGTGCCCCCACCCCTGTACGGGGGGCCTGGTGTGCTCCACCATGCCCAGCTTTCAAGGAGCGCTTTTCAGATGTCCAAGGCTCGACATGCGCGCGCCCGGCGAAGTACTCGCCGGGTGGCCCGAACCATCTCGATCGCCGGTCTGGGAGCCGGCATCACCGCAGCAGGCGCCGCCTCGGCGTTCGCGACCGACTACACGGTCAAGTCCGGTGACACCCTCTCCGAGATCGCCCAGGCCAACGGTGCCGACTGGCACGAACTGGCCCGGATCAACCACCTCAAGGACCCGAACCTGATCCTGATCGGGCAGACGCTGACGCTGGACGGTGTGAAGACGACCGCCGACCGCGACCAGTCGCCGCGGGTCGCGAAGCTCGCCGAAACGCGAAAGTCCGACGCCAAGAAGTCGGAGAAGTCCGAGCGCAAGGCCCGGAGCAGCCGCTCCGAGGACCGCCCGTCGGCCGGCGGCAAGGCGAGCCTGAGCGGCGCCTGGGCGAAGGTCGCGAACTGCGAGTCCAGCGGCAACCCGCGGGCCGTGAACGGCGCCGGCTACTACGGGCTGTTCCAGTTCGACCTGCAGACCTGGCGCAGTGTCGGCGGCTCCGGCAACCCGATCAACGCCTCGGCGGGCGAGCAGTTGATGCGTGCGAAGAAGCTGTACGCGCAGCGCGGCGCCTCCCCGTGGCCGGTCTGCGGCCGTTTCCTTCGCTGACCTCGCGTGTCGGGCAGGCGGTCGGTGACCGTCCTCCCCCTGCCTGCCCGGCACCGTGGAAAGCACCACCCGGATCAGGTGCGGGTGATCACGAGCATTTCGTCGGCGCCGGCCTGGAACTCGTAGGGGACCTTGCGGATCTCACACGTCACGTCCTCGAGCGAGTCGAGCAGTTCCGGCAGCCACGGGATCTTCTGGCCGTCGCCCTGCAGCACCAGCGGAAAGATCCGGACCTCGTGGTTGCTGACCCGGATGAGCTCGCGCAGCGCGGCCGCGTGCCAGGCCTGGTCGTACTTGTCGGCCCAAGTGAACAGCAGATGTGAGCACAGCACCAGCTCGAACCGTCGATCACCGAACGGCAGGTCGGGCAGACCGGCGGCCACGTACCGCTCCGGCGCGGCCGCCACGTCCTGCAGGAACTGATCGGCCGCCTCGATCCGGTACTGATCCTTCCGCTCCGGTGATCCGTACCAGCTCCAGACGAAGCTGCCCTGGTGCTCGTCGATGATCCCCGAGGTGGCCGGCAGGCTCTTGCGGACGCTGTCGACGAGTTCGGGATGGTCGAGCTCGTACGCCGGGTCGGCGGCGATCGCGTCCACACCCCGGGCGGCGGCCTCGGCGGTGAAGCCGGCGCCACCGGCGCAGCAGTCGAGCACGGATTCGGGGAGTTCCTTCAGGTCGAACATCGCTTCGTACTCGGCGTACGAGCGCGAGGTCACCAGCACGGGTCTACCTTTCGACGGTTGTCTTCCGGCGCAACCGGCGGTCGAGTGCGGTCGCTCCCGCCGCCAGAGCCAGGAACAGTACCGCCACCAGCAGACAGTTCAGCAACACCCGTCCGTACCCGTGCTCGTCGACGTTCACGAACGGATACGGGTAGAACCCGACGAACGCGCCCCGGACCAGCGTGAAGATCAGCCAGAGCACCGGGAACACGATCGACCACCCGACGATCCGCCAGTCGACGAGACCGCGCGGCCCGAACAACAGCCACCCGAGGACGCCTGCGATCGGCGCCGCGGTGTGCAGCAGGAAGTCGGCGACCGCGGCCCAGCCGTGCAGCTCGACCAGGCCGGCCAGCACCGCGTGAGCGACGATGCCGGTGACCGCTATGCACAGCACGCCGTTCAGCCGCAGGGTGCGGAACAGCGCGCTCTGCGGACGATCGGGTTGCGCCGCGAGCATCAGCGCCGTACCGCCGAGCAGCAGGTTCGACTGGATCGTGAAGTAGGCGAACACATTGAAGACCCGTTCCGGATTGTCCGGGAAGAATCCGTCGTGCCCGTTCGCGGTGACCACCAACTGGATGCCGATACCGGCCACCACGATCAGCCCGGTGACCGCCGCCCAGACCCGCCCAACCGTCGTCATGCTGGAAATGTACGACGAGTGACCGCGCGATTCTCTACACCGACTGCTTCTGGCGCGGCGCGCGGTCGAAGGAGTAACTGAACGAGACTATCGCGTCGATGACCAGCACGATGGTCCAGATCGACGCCGGTCCGAGCACCGCGGCGTACCCGCGTCCGGAGAGCAGGCCGAGGCCGATCATGATGCCGACACCGACCACGTAGGCGAGCAGGTGGCGGAACCAGCCGGCGCGCTCGAGTCGGGCGCGCTCCGGACCCTTCTTCGGCGGCTTCGCCGGGCGTGGCGCACCGGCGAGGAAGTGCGCGGCCCACTTGTCCGCCCACTTCAGCGACTGGTGGCCGAAGCCGACGCTGACGCCGATGAAGATCGCGGCCAGTGAATGCTTGAACGACGGCGCCGTGCCGCGATGGATGTCGACGACGCTCGCGACCAGCAGCACCACGTCGACCAACGGCACGGCGGCGAGCAGCACGAGGCCGGCCTTCGGTCGACGGAGCAGATAACGCGTCACCAGGCCGGCGGCGAGCAGCACCCAGAAGCCGATCTCGCAGGCGGCGATCACAGCAAGCAGCACGGTCTTCCCCGTTTCAGTACGACTGTGTTGTAAAACGAGAGTAACACAGCTGTGCTAAAAAGGGCCGCATGCCGAAGATCGTCGACCACGTCACCCGTCGCGAGGAGATCGCCGAGGCGCTCTGGCGGGTGGTCCGCCGGGACGGGATCCGGGCGGCGTCGGTGCGGACGGTCGCGGCCGAGGCGGGCTGGTCCGCGGGCGCGGTGCGCCACTACTTCCCCGACCAGGACGGGCTGCTCAGTTTCGCGATGGATCTGGTGTCGCGCCGGGTGACCGAGCGGGTCAACGCGATCGAGGCAAAAGGCACTGTGCCGGCGATCGTGTTGCGATACCTCGACGAAGTGCTTCCGCTCGATGCCGAGCGGCGCGCGGAGTTCGACATCTGGCTGGCGTTCATGGCGCAGGCCCAGGCCGAGTCCGGGGCCGGCACCTTGCACGCGCACGTGGACACGGTCCATGAGGAACTTCGCGGATTGTGCGAGTCGCTCGTCCGCGCGCTATCCGAGGCAGGCCTCTTGAAAGACGGTCTCGACGTACGTCGCGAGGTCGAACGTCTGCACGCACTGCTCGACGGGGTCGCTCTGCACGCAGCCATCCAGCCGCACCGAACCACACCCACGCGAGCCCGCCAGTTGATGCGCCACCACGTGGAGTCACTGCTTCGATGACCCTCCCCCGCGCCCAGCGAAGCGAGGGGCGGGATGCTTGAAAGGCCTTACAAAGATGGGTTTTCGCCAAGAATCGCCGTGACCCGCCCAAAACCGTAGTGGCACGTGGCACGATCACCGCATGGAGTCCGAGGGGGTGATCGTCGTCAGTGGAATCATGGCGGCGGGGAAGTCGTCGGTGTCCCAGCTGCTCGCCGAGAGATTCGAGTACGGCGTGCATCTGCGGGGGGACGTTTTCCGGCGGATGATCGTGAGCGGCCAGGCCTCGATGGCCGACGACGCACTCGCGGCACAGCGCCAGTTGCAGCTGCGCTACCGGCTCGCCTGTCTGTCCGCCGACGAGTACGCGAAGGCAGGTTTCACCGTGGTCCTGCAGGACGTGGTGATCGGCGAGCTGCTGCGCGAGTTCCTGGACGGGATCCGCACCCGGCCGCGCTACCTGGTCGTGCTGACACCGCGGCCGGAGGTGATCTCGGACCGGCTCGGCGGCGCGCGTCATCTGGTCGACGAACTCGACTACGAGCTGCACGCGTTCAGCCCGCGGCGCGGGTTGTGGCTGGACAACTCGGATCTGTCGGTCGGCGAGACCGTGGACGCGATCCTCGGCCGCCTGGACGAGGCACGCTACGACTCGTAGCGGCGCAGGCTACCCGAGGGTAGTTTGAGGGGATGACCGTACGGCGGACGTCCTGCAACCTGTGTGAAGCGATCTGCGGTGTGCTCGTCACCGTCGAGGACGGCCGGGTCACGGACATCCGTGGCGACGAGTCGGATCCGCTGTCCCGCGGTCACATCTGCCCGAAGGCGGTCGCGCTCCGCGACCTGCAGGAGGACCCGGACCGGTTGACAACGCCGGTACGCCGGACGCCCGGCGGCTGGGAGCCGATCGGCTGGGCCGCGGCGTACGAGCTCGTGGTCGGCAAGCTGACGGCGATCCAGCAGGAGCACGGACAGAACGCGGTCGGGGTGTACCTCGGCAACCCGAACGTGCACAGCCTCGGCGCGCTCACGCACATGCCGACGATGGTCCGGCAACTGCGGACCCGGAACAGGTTCAGCGCGACGTCGATCGACCAGCTGCCGCAGATGCTCGCGTCGTACCTGCTCTACGGGCACCAGCTGATGGTCGCGGTACCGGACATCGACCGGACGTCGTACCTGTTGGTGCTCGGCGCGAATCCGCTCGCGTCGAACGGCAGCATGATGACCGCGCCGGGGTTCGGGAAACGCCTGAAGGAATTGCGGAAACGCGGTGGAAAGGTGGTCGTCGTCGATCCGCGCCGGACCGAAACCGCGGCGGTTTCCGACGAACACCATTTCGTCCGCCCCGGTACGGACGCCGCCTTCTTACTCGCATTGATCCACGAGGTGATCTCGCAGGGATTCGCCAATCCCGCTGAATACGTGGACGGGCTCGCGGAGGTCGAAGCTGCGGTGGAGAAATGGACGCCGGAGCGGGCGGCGGCGATCACCGGCATTCCGGCGGACGTGATCGAACGGGTGGCGCGCGAGTTCGGATCGGCGGACCGGGCGGCCTGTTACGGCCGGGTCGGGGTGTCGACGCAGCAGTTCGGCGCGATCTGCCAATGGGCGATCCAGGTCCTCAACATCATCACCGGAAACCTCGACCGGCCGGGCGGCACGATGTTTCCGCGGCCCGCGGTGAACACACTGCTCGGCCTGGGTCGCGGGCACGTCGGCGCGTGGAAGAGCCGCGTGCGCGGACTTCCCGAGTTCGGCGGTGAGCTGCCGGTCTCGACGATGGCCGAGGAGATCCTGACGCCCGGCGACGGCCAGATCCGCGCGATGGTGACGATCGCCGGCAACCCGGTGCTCTCGACCCCGGACGGGCGCCGGCTCGACAAGGCGCTCGAGTCGCTGGACTTCATGGTGTCGATCGATCCGTACATCAACGAGACCACCCGGCACGCCGACGTGATCCTGCCCCCGGCGCCGCCGCTGGAGCGGGAGCACTACGACATCGTCTTCCACCAGCTCGCGGTCCGGAACACGGCCCGCTGGAACGACGCCGCACTCCCCAAGCCCGCGTCCGCGCGGCACGACTGGGAGATCTTCCGCGACCTCGGTCTGGCGCTGGTACGGCGTACTCCCTGGAGCCGCCGGCGCGCCGAGGTGACCGCCCGGCTGCGGTTGTCGCCCCGATGGATCGTCGACGCCGGCCTGCGGATCGGCCCGTACCGCTTGTCCGTCGGAAAGCTGCGCCGATCACCGGGTGGGATCGACCTCGGTCCCCTGCAGCCCGCACTACCCGGAGCCCTGCACAAGAAGTCCAAGCGGATCGACCTTGCGCAAAAGATGATCCTCGACGATCTCCCCCGGCTCGACGCACTCACCGCACTCGACGCCGACGAGCTGCTGCTGATCGGACGCCGGCACCTGCGCAACAACAACTCCTGGATGCACAACTCCGCACGGCTGGTGAAGGGCAGGCCGCGACACCACCTGCTGATGCACCCGGACGACCTGATCACCCGCGACCTCGCGGACGGCCAGCTCGTCACGGTCACCTCCGCGGCCGGATCGGTCGAGGTGGAAGTTGCCGCAAGCAACGACATCATGCCGGGCGTGGTCAGCCTGCCGCACGGCTTCGGTCACAACCGCAGCGGCTCCCGGCTCTCCGTCGCCAACCAGGTCCAGGGTCCGAGCGCCAACGACATCACCGACGCGGGCTTGATCGATCCCACGGCCGGCACGGCGGCGGTGAACGGCGTACCCGTGAAAGTCACGGCGTGCACCGCGCCGAGCTCTCCCGGATGATCAGCAGCGGCGTCGAGTACAGATGGGACTGCGGTTGCGCTCCCGCCAGCAGGTCGAACAGCCGACGGCCGACCTCGGCGCCGTACCCGACAATGTTGTGACTGAGCGCCGTCAGTGTCGGATGCGTGATCCGGCACAGTGCTGAGTCGTCCCACGCGACCAGCGTGAGGTCGTCGGGGATGCGGAGACCGAGCGTCTGAACGACGGCCAGCCCGGCGACGGCCATCAGGTCGTTGTCGTAGACGATCGCGGTCGGCCGGTCCGCGAGTACCTCCCGAGTCGCGGCGGCGCCCTGCGCGGCGGAGTAGTCGGTGTGCCGGGTCGTCGCGGTCAGCGCGAGGCGGCGTACGGCGGTGTCGAACGCCTGATCGCGGATCCACACGTCACCGAACTCCGGCGGCCCGGCGATCCGCGCGATCACCTTGTGCCCGAGCGACGCGACGTGGTCGAGCGCCGCGTTCATCGCCGCCGTGCTGTCCGTCCAGACGCACGGCATCCCCTCCGCGAGCGCCGGATCCCCGACCAGTACCGCGGGCAGACCGAGCTTGCGCAGTACCGGGATGCGCGGATCGCCGACCCGCAGGTCGACCACGATCACCCCGTCGACGCGGCGCTCGGCGGCCCATTTCCGGTACGTCGCGAGCTCCGCGCCGAGGTCGGCCACCACCTGCAGGGACAGCGCGTACGAGCGTTCCGCGAGTACCGACTCGACACCGCCGACGAAGCCCA
Source organism: Kribbella jejuensis (assembly GCF_006715085.1). Classification (NCBI taxonomy): domain Bacteria; kingdom Bacillati; phylum Actinomycetota; class Actinomycetes; order Propionibacteriales; family Kribbellaceae; genus Kribbella; species Kribbella jejuensis. The sequence goes on from NZ_VFMM01000001.1 coordinate 2,546,742, forward strand.
TGAAGTACGGCTCCTCGATCAGCGTCTGTGGGGACCGGGCGAGCACCAGCCCGAAGGTCTCGCTCCGCGCGGCGGACAGCTGGCGGGCCGCCGTGTTCGGCACCCACTCGAGCTCCGCGGCGACCCGCAGCACCCGCGCCCGAGTGGCGGCCGAGACCCCCGGGCGGTTGTTCAGCGCGTACGAGACCGCGCCCGGCGAGACCCCACTCCGACGGGCGATCTCCTTGATGGTCACACGAGACACGACACCCTCCTCACCGGGCGTCCGGACACCATCGGTCCGGACCACCAGTGTCCCGCGACTTCAACACTGTGTCATCAATCGAGCACAGAAGGTGAGTATTTGATCAAACGCGAATTCTCAGGTGACCGCCCAGTCGTTGGGCGGAGGGTGGTGTCGACGGGCCGCGGTGGGATACGGTTTCCTTCATTACTTAACCGGTTCGGCTCAATGACGGCGCAAACCCCAGGGCAGCGGGTGACGCGCCGCCGACAAGGAGAAACCATGGTCGCAAAGGACCACCTGTCCCTCCAGCTGTACACGGTCCGGGGCAAGCTGGAAGAAGACTTCGACGGCACCCTGGCCCGGATCGCGGAGCTCGGCTACACCAAGGTCGAGCCCTTCGGTGTGACCGCGTTCGCGGACCGCCTGGCCGACGCGCTGCCCAAGCACGGACTGTCGGCCCCGACCACCCACGCCGGCCTGCTCCGCGAGGACAGCGCCCCGATCTACGCCGCCGCCAAGCGGCTCGGCATCACCACGGTGATCGACCCGCACACCGACCCGGCCCGCTGGCAGTCGGCGGACGAGATCAAGGTGATCGCCGAGGGTCTGAACAAGGCCGCCGTGGAAGCCGCCGACCAAGGCATCACGGTCGGGTACCACAACCACCACTTCGAGCTCGAGTCGAAGATCGACGGCGTGCACGCGCTGGAGATCCTGGTCGACAACCTGTCCGACCAGGTGATCCTCGAGGTCGACACGTACTGGGCCGCGGTCGGTGGTGCCGACGTACCGGCGCTGCTGAGGAAGTTCGGCGAGCGGGTGACCGCGATCCACGTCAAGGACGGCGACGGGACGCTGGACAACAAGGCCCAGGTCGCGGTCGGCGACGGCAGCATCGCGGTCCGGGACATCCTGGCCGCCGCACCGCAGGCGCTCCGCGTGGTCGAGCTGGACGACTTCTCCGGCGAGATCTTCGACGCGGTCGAGGGCTCGTACAAGTTCCTGACCGGAGAGGGTGCGCCTGAATGACAGCCGTTGGCGTAGGTGTGATCGGCGCCGGGGTCATCTCCGACGCCTACATCAAGAGCATGCAGAGCTTCCCGGACCTGAAGGTCGTCGCGATCGGCGACCTCCGTCCGGAGGCGGCCGAGGCGAAGGCCAAGGAGTACGGCATCGAGACCCACGGGGGTCCCGAGGTGGTGCTGAGCAACGCCGATGTCGAGATCGTGGTCAACCTGACCATCCCGGTCGCACACGTCGAGGTCGCCCTCGCGGCCGTTGCCGCCGGCAAGCACGTGTGGAGCGAGAAGCCGTTCTCGCTGGACCAGGAGAGTGGCCTGAAGCTGCTCGCCACGGCCCAGGACGCGGGCGTCCGGCTCGGTTGTGCGCCGGACACCATCCTCGGTCCGGGCCTACAGGAGTCCCGCCGGATCATCGAGCGCGGTGACATCGGTACGCCGCTGACCGCGCTCACGCTGATGCAGTCCCCCGGCCCGGAGTCCTGGCACCCGAACCCGGCGTTCCTGTTCCAGGAGGGCGCGGGACCGCTGTGGGACATCGGCCCGTACTACCTGACCACGCTGGTGCAGCTGTTCGGTCCGGTCGCCGCGGTGGCCGGTATCGGGTCGAAGTCCCGCGAGAAGCGCACCATCGGATCCGGTCCGCTGGCGGGGACCGAGTTCGACGTGACCGTGCCGACGCATGTCAGCGCGATCGCTCGCTTCGAGTCCGGGCAGTCGTCGCAGAGCATCTTCAGCTTCGACTCCCCGTTGCCGCGCGCCGGGTTCGTGGAGATCACCGGCTCGGACGCGACGCTCGCCGTACCGGACCCGAACGGGTTCGACGGTGCGATCAAGATCCGCCGCCGCGGCGCGGAGGACTGGGAGACGATCGCGGAGACCAAGGCGGTCGCACAGCGCGGTACCGGCGTTCTCGAGATGGCGCGCGCCATCCGGGCCGACCGGCCGCACCGGGCGACCGGCGCGCTGGCGTTCCACATCGTCGACGTGATGGCCTCCATCACCGACTCGATCGACACCGGTGCGTTCGTCGACGTCCAGAGCACCGTCGAGGTCGCGCCGATCCTGCCGGACGACTGGGACGTCACGGCGGCCACCCTGTGAGTATCGTTCTGGATCCCCGGCGGACCGTGGTGTTCGCCGGGGACTCGGTCACCGACTGCGGGCGCCGTACCGACCCTGCCGGACTCGGCGACGGCTACGTCCGCAATCTGTACGACGATCTCGGCGAAAATCGGCCGACGATCGTGAACGCCGGCATCAGTGGCAACCGGGCGGTCGATCTGGCCGCCCGGTGGGCCACCGACGTCGTGGCCCACGACCCGGCGCTGGTGTCGATCCTGATCGGCATCAACGACACCTGGCGGCGGTACGACGAGAACGACCCGACGACGCCGGAGTCCTTCGAGTCGTCGTACCGGTCGTTGCTCGACGCACTGAGCTGCCCGGTGGTGCTGATGGAGCCGTTCCTGCTGCCGGTGAAGGACGGGCAGCCGGAGTGGCGCGAGGACCTCGAGCCGAAGCTCGCGGTGGTCCGCAAGCTCGCCGTCGAGTACGGCGCGATCCTTGTCCCTACCGACGTCGAACTGACCAAGCTGGCCGCATCCGTCGGGCCGGCCGCCTTGGCCGGTGACGGCGTGCACCCGTCGGCGACCGGGCACCGCGCGCTCGCCGATCTGTGGCGCCAGTACGTCCTCGACTGAGCTGCTTCCCCTTTCCCGGCAGGGGGAAGCAGTGCAGTTTCACTAAACCGGTTCATCCCCTGGAGCCTCACTGTGACATCACTCAAGACCCTCGACCTGACCACCGGCGGCGGTGTGGCCTGGACCGTGCGAGCCGTCGAGGGTCCGGCCCCCGTCGGCCTGATCGGCCGCCCGGTCGTCGCGACCGTGCCCGGTGAGGTGCACACCGACCTGCTCGCGGCCGGGGAGATCCCGGACCCGTTCGACGGCGACAACGAGTCCAAGCTGCACTGGATCGGCCGTACCCGGTGGAGCTACACGAGTAGCTTCCGGTGGGTTGCCGATGGCAACGAGCGGCAGGAGCTGGTGGCCGAGGGCCTGGACACGGTCGCGACCGTGACGCTGAACGGCCAGCAGCTGGGCCGGACGGCGAACCAGCATCGGTCGTACCGGTTCGACGTCACCGGCGTGCTGGTGGCCGGGGACAACGAGCTGATGATCGAGTTCGAGGGTCCGGTGACCGCGGCCGAGGCGGAGCGAGAGAAGCGCGGCAGCTGGCCGCACACCAACCTGCACCCGTACAACGAGCTGCGCAAGATGGCCTCGAACTTCGGCTGGGACTGGGGACCGGATGTGGCGACCGCCGGTATCTGGCGGCCGCTTCGGATCGAGTCCTGGTCCGGCGTCCGGATCGCCTCGGTCCGTCCACTCGCTCAGGTCGAAGGTACGGACGGCGTGCTCAAGACTTTCGTCGAGCTGGACTGGGCGGACGGTGCGACTGACGCGACCGTCACGGTCGAGGTCGGCGGCACGCAGCAGTCGGTGACGGTCAAGCCCGGTACCGAGACGGTCGAGCTCGTGAACACGGTTCCCGCGGTGGACGTGTGGTGGCCGCGCGGGTACGGCGAGCAGCCGCTGTATGACGTGACCGTGACGGTGAACCAGGACGACTGGCACGCGCGGGTCGGATTCCGGAACATCACCGTGAACGTTGCCCCGGACAACGATGGGACGCCGTTCGTGCTGTCGGTGAACGGAAAGCCCGTCTACGTGCGCGGGGCGAACTGGATTCCGGACAACGCTTTCGTCACCCGGTTGAACGCCACGACGTACCGCACCTCGATCGAGGACGCGGTCGACGCCGGGATGAACCTGCTGCGGGTGTGGGGCGGAGGGATCTACGAGAGCGAGGAGTTCTACGACGTCTGCGACGAGCTCGGCATCCTGGTCTGGCAGGACTTCCTGTTCGCCTGCGCGGCGTACTCCGAGGACGAGCCGCTGCGGAGCGAGGTCGAGGCCGAGGCGCGCGAGGCCGTCACCCGGCTCAGCAGGCACGCCAGCCTCGCGGTGTGGAACGGCAACAACGAGAACATCTGGGGGTACGTCGAGTGGGGCTGGCGGGTCCCGTTGGCGGGCCGGCCGTGGGGTGCGGGGTACTACCTCGACCTGCTGCCCCGCATCGTGGCGGAGCTCGACCCGCGGACGCCGTACTCGCCAGGTAGCCCGTACTCGTTCGACCAGTTCATCCACCCGAACGACGACCGGCACGGGACGATGCACATCTGGGACGTGTGGAACCAGGTGGACTACACGACGTACCGCAAGTACAAGCCGCGGTTCGTTTCCGAGTTCGGTTTCCAGGGGCCGCCGGCGTGGTCGACGCTGACGTCGGTCGTGCACGACGTACCGCTCGACCCGTACGGCTCGCAGATGCTCGTTCACCAGAAGGCCTTCGAGGGGAACCTGAAGCTGGAGCGTGGCCTCGGCGAGCACCTGCCGCTGTGGAAGAACATCGACGACTGGCACTGGACGACGCAGCTGAACCAGGCGCGGGCGGTTGCCTACGGCATCGAGCACTTCCGGTCGCTGTTCCCGTTGAACACCGGGGCGGTCGTCTGGCAGCTGAACGACAACTGGCCGGTGGTTTCCTGGGCAGCCGTTGACGGGCACGGGATCCGCAAGCCGTTGTGGTTCGCGTTGAAGCGCGTGTACGCCGATCGTCTGCTGACCGTGCAGCCGCGCGAGGACGGTCTGGTGGTTGCCGCGCACAACGACACGGATACACCGTGGACGACTGAGGTGACGGTTCGTCGGCGAGCGACGACTGGTGCGGAGGTTCTGGCCCAGGAGACATTTGCGGTCGAGATCGCGCCTCGCTCGGCCGTCGTGAGCGATCTTCCGGAGTCGGTTGCCGTCGCCGGCAAGCCGTCGGAGGAGTACCTCGAGGTCCGGGCGGGCGACGGCGAGACGGCGTACTGGTATTTCGTCGAGGACACCGCTCTGCAGCTGGAGCGCGACGCTTACACGGCCACGGTCTCGGCCACCGACGACGGGTACGACGTGACGGTGACGGCGAGCGCGCTGGCGAAGGATCTGGCGCTCTTCCCGGACCGGCTGGACCCGGCGGCTCGTGTCGACTCGTGTCTCGTCACCCTATCCGCAGGCGAGAGCCACACCTTCCACGTCAGCGGAGCCGGCGCTCCGGACGTGGTCGGCGTACCAGTGCTGCGGTCGGTGAACGATCTGCTGACGTGAGTCGTAGAGTGACGGGGTGACTTGGGGGAAACGTGTAGCAGTCGGTGCGCTGCTACTGACGCTTGTCGCGTGCAGTGACACCAAGCAGACCGCTGGTGTCACGCCGCAGACGCGTGCACCGGTCGAGCCCGTCCGTACCGCCGAGCCGGTGCGGCCGACGTTCGCACCGGTGCAGGTGCGGCCTGGTACGTCGACCAACGTCAACGTGATGCCCGTGCTCGACCACGGGCCGCGGGACAAGAAGGAGGTCGCGCTGACGTTCGACGCGGACCTCACGGCGTTGATGCGGCGGCGGCTGGTGTCCGGGAAGGTCAAGTCGTACTACAACAAGGCGCTGATCGACGAGCTTCGCGCACTGCACGCTCCGGCCACGTTGTTCCTGACCGGGATGTGGATGGAGCAGTACCCGCAGGTGACCAAGGAGCTGGCGGCGGACCCGCTGTTCGAGCTCGGCACGCACACGTACGATCACCGCGGTTTCACGAAGAGCTGCTACGGCCTCGGGACGGTGCCACCCGGACAGATGCTGTCCGACGTACGCCGGGCCATCGTCGAGCTGGACCGTGTGGATCCCCACGCGACCAGATGGTTCCGCTTCCCCGGCGACTGCTACGACGCGACCGCCCTGCATGAACTAGCCCCCGCCGGCGTCACCGCAGTCGGCGGAGACGTCCCAGGCGGCGACGGCTTCACCAAGTCCCCACAACCGATCATCAAACAGGTCCTGGACCACGTCCAGAACGGCTCGATCATCATCCTCCACATGCACGGCGGCGACAACGCCCCCTACACCGCCCAAGCCATAGCCCCGATAGTCCGCCAACTCCGCACCCGCGGCTACCGCCTAGTCACAGTCACCCAGCTCGTCGCCCACTAACCATCCCCGGCCAACCCAACAACCGTCGACCGCCGCCGCAACGCCGACCGCAGGCCTGCGTCTGTGTGCTCCGCGGTTTGGAGCAGACCCCCCGCCGCGCACTGTCGGAGCAGGCATCCCCGATGATCCGGCAGAGGCTGAAACCCCGACACCAACGACGGTCAGGCAATGGTCCCTCGCGTCCGGCACTGCCGCTGAGCCCTCAGATTCAGGCCAGCAGGCAGCCGATCCCGCGAACACCCTGCGCCGCTGGACAAAAGCACTTGAGGACGCGTGCCGACCGCGACTGGCACACCGAGCCAGCCACGCACCCAACCACTTTGTCTTTTGTCTTTGTCTTTTGTCTTTGTCTTTTGCTTTTGTCTTTGTCTTTTGCTTTTGTCTTTTGCTTTTGTCTTTTTCTTTCAGTCGACGTTGACTGCGACGTACTTGACCTCGAGGTACTCGTCGATGCCTACGGTGCCGCCTTCGCGGCCGAGGCCGGAGTGTTTGACGCCGCCGAAGGGGGCGGCGGGGTTGGAGACGATGCCCTGGTTGAGGCCGATCATGCCGGCTTCGAGGCGTTCGGAGATGCGGAGGGCTCGGCCGAGGTCCTTGGTGAAGACGTACGAGACCAGGCCGAACTCGGTGTCGTTCGCCATCCGTACGGCGTCGTCCTCGGTCTCGAACGGGGTCAGCGGGGCGACCGGACCGAAGATCTCCTCCTTCTGCAGCCGGGCGCTCTCCGGTACGTCGGCCAGCACCGTCGGCCGGTAGAAGTATCCGTTGCCTTCAGCAACCGATCCGCCGGTCAGCGGCCGGGCGCCCTGCGCGATCGCGTCGGCGACCAGATCGGCCACCTTGTCCCGCTGGGTGCCGTCGATCAGCGGACCGACGTCGACGCCGTCCTCCGTACCCCGGCCGACCTTGAGCGCGGCCATCCGTGAAGTCAGCTTCGCGGCGAACGCGTCCATCACCGACGACTGCACGTAGATCCGGTTGGCCGCCGTACACGCCTCGCCGCCGTTGCGCATCTTGGCCAGCATCGTGCCGTCGACCGCCTTGTCCAGGTCGGCGTCGGCGAACACCAGCAGCGGCGCGTTCCCGCCGAGCTCCATGCTCGTCCGCAGCACCTGGTCCGAAGCCTGTTCGAGCAGCTTGCGGCCGACCGCGGTGGAGCCGGTGAAGGACAGCTTGCGGGCGCGGCCGTCGCGGATCAGCGGCTCCATCACCCCGCCGGAGTCCTGCGTGGTGACCACATTGAGCACACCGGCCGGCAGACCCGCCTCGGTCAGCAGCTCGGCCAGCTTGAGCATCGACAGCGGCGTCTGCGCGGCGGGCTTGATCACCATCGTGCAACCGGCCGCGACCGCCGGACCGATCTTGCGGGCCCCCATCGCGGTCGGGAAGTTCCACGGCGTGATCAGCAGGCACGGCCCGACCGGCTGCCGCATCACCAGGAACCGGCTCGTCCCGTTCGGCGCGATCTGGTAGCCGCCGTCGATCCGCACCGCCTCCTCGGCGAACCAGCGGAAGAAGTCGGCCGCGTACGCGATCTCGCCCTTGGACTCGGCGACCGGCTTGCCCATCTCCAGCGTCATCAGCAACGCGAGGTCGTCGGCCCGCTCGGTCATCAGCTCGTACGCCCGGCGCAGGATCTCGCCCCGCTCCCGCGGCGGCGTCGCGGCCCAGTCCGCCTGCGCCGCGACCGCCGCGTCCAGGGCCGCCTTGCCGTCGGCCGGACTCGCATCGGCCACGTCGCAGAGCGTCGTACCGGTGGCCGGGTCCTCTACCGGGAACGTCCGCTCGGTCGCGACCCACTTGCCGCCGATGAACAACTCGGTCGGACAAGCCTCGACAACTTCCCGCTCTCGTGACATGAGCCTGCCTTTCGACTGATAGTCGGCAGTACCCAGATTAGGCGGTGGCAATCAGCGGCGCGGCGTACCTCGGGACCGTACGGACGTTCCGGGTCAGACCGGCCGCGACGGTGCGCAGGATCGACGAGCGGACCAGACCGTCGAAAGCCAGCGGTACGAGCATGATCTCGTCGGCTGTCGTCTCGCGTACCAGCTCGCCCAGCTCGGCGGCCACGGTCGTCCGGGAGCCGACGATGTGTGCAGGGTCGTCCAACAGCCGTTCGGCGCGGCCCCGTTCACGGCCGGTGATGGGAGGTTCCAGCAACGACATGAGCTCGGCCGAGGACAGCCGCGGTCCGGCAGCAGCCAACCGGGACTTCACGCGCACGTACTCGGCGAACCGGACCAGCGCACCCTCGTCCGAGTCCGCAGTGACGACACCGACAGTCACAGCGACGTACGGACGCACCTTCGGACCAGTTGACTCGAAGCACTCGCGGTACGCCGCTGCCGCTTCCGGTGAGCGCTTCGACAAGAAGACAGGCAGCCCTCGGACGGCGGCTGTGACCGCGGTAGCGGGCTGATCGGCCAGCACGAACACAGGTGGTGGCAGTCCCGCCAGCGACAGCCGTACGTCGCCTACCGGCACGCGGCCCGGCGTACCGTCACGCAGGAACCCGCACAGCTCGTCCAGCCGCTGCGCGAACGTACCGCGAGGACCTCCTGCGAGAGCGGCGGCAGTACTAGGAGCGATACTGCGCTGCTCTGCGACACCCAGGTCGATTCGGCTCGGGTACGCCGCTGCCAGTGCGGCGAACTGCTCGGCGACGACCAGGGGCTGGTGGTTGGTGAGCAAGAGCCCGCCCGCGCCCAACCGGATGCGGTCCGTTCTTGCGGCAAGTACTGCCGCAAGAACGGCCGGCGCAGCACCGCCGACACCTCGGACGCCGTGTTGCTCGCCTATCCAGAACCGGCGATATCCGAGGTCGTCAGCGGTCAGTGCCACCTCCGCGGTTTCCCTGAGCGCGGCCGCAGCCGACTGACCGGGCAGCTGCGGAACGACGTCCAGGACCGAGTGGGCCGAGACGGGCAGTCCGGGAGCGACAGGGGTGAGCACTGCCTCACCGTCGCAGCGCACACCCACTCACCGCATGGGGACAGCACCCCCATCTTCCGGCCGCCGTGCCCCCATTTCGTCGGCCTTGCCAGGCAGGCCGAATATGGGTGCTCACGGCCCTTGCCCGGACCGCCGTGCGCGGGCATCGTTCCGCTCGTGCCGCCGGCTTTTCCACCGAAGACCGACCGGCCAGGCAGCTGCCGCGGGGTGCTCGACGCCCAGTCGTGACCCCGCGGCAGACACCGCCTGTAACCCCGCGTGTGCGGACAAATATGGGTGCTGATCACCCATGCCCCGGCCCAGGGTGCGATGGCAGCCTGAGCGCGTGCTCAACTCCGTGACCCGCACCGACCGGACGGACACCTGGTGGTCCGCCGGGTTGCGGCCGCAGGAGCTGAACCACGCACTGACCGCCCCTGCCTGGGCGGCGTACGTGGAACGCAGTACCTCTCTCCCCCCGAGCGCGCCTGCCGCCGGTCGAGACCCTGCAGGGACCGATGTCTCCGGCGGCCACACGTCAGGTGGGGCGGCCACGGCAACGGATGGGTCCGGCACGGACTGGCGGCAGGCGCTCATGCGTTGCCTGGAGCCGCTGCTGGACTCCGCCCGCCAGGACCTGGCCGCGGCGGGCCACAGCGGCGTCCTGGCTGAGGCCTTCCTGCAGCGGCTCGGCCTGCGGCTGGTCAAGCTGGCCGCGCGCACGCTGGTCCTGGAGCTCGCCCGCGCCCGGGACCGCGGCGAACTGGCCGGTGACACGCCGGCCGCGCGTTTCCTCGACTTCACCCACCGGCTCGTCGGAGGGAGCGAGCTGGCGGAGTTCCTGGCCGCCTATCCGGTGCTGGCCCGGGTCCTGGGCGAGTCGTGCCGTCAGGGCATCGAGGGCCACCTCGAGCTGCTGGCACGACTCGCCGAGGACCGTGAGTCGCTCGTCGCCCGGCTGCTGAACGGCAGGGACCCCGGCGCACTGACCGCGATCGAGCCCGGCGGCGACCCGCACCGCGGAGGGCGCTGCACCGCGATCCTCACCTTCGAGGACGGCCGGCGAGTGGTCTACAAGCCGCGTCCGCTCCAGTTGCACGAGCACTTCAACGGGTTCGTGGACTGGCTGAACGTCAAGACGGCGCTGGGCATCCGGACGGTCCGTCTGCTGCCTCGCGACGGGTACGGCTGGCTCGAGTACGTCGTCCACGAGCCGTGCCGCGACGCTGCCGACATACGCCGGTTCTACCAGCGGCAGGGCGCGTTGCTCGCGTTGCTGTACGTGCTGGACGGCACGGACATGCACTTCGAGAACCTGATCGCGGCAGGCGACCAGCCGGTGCTGGTGGACGTCGAGACGCTGTTCCATCCCAGCCATAAGCTGGTGAATGCCTTGGGCAACGATCCGGCCCAGCGAGCGCTCTGGGCCTCGGTGTACCGCACCGCCCTGCTGCCGATGCTCGTGTCCAGTGAGCACGGAATCGCGGACCTGTCGGGGCTCGGCGGCGACGCCGGCTCGACGGCACCGATGAGTGAGGTCGCCTGGGCCGACGCCGGGCTGGACTCCATGCATCTCGTCCGGCGTCCCGGGCAGACCCGGCGGGCCGCCAACCGGCCAGTGCTCGACGGGCAGCTGACGGAGCCGCGGGAGTACGAGATCGCTGTACTCACAGGGTTCCGGAGCGCGTACCAGGCGATCTCATGGCACCGGGACGAGTTCCTGGGACCGGACGGACTGCTCGCGCAGTGTGCCACGGACCAGATCCGCTTCGTGCCGCGCAGTACGCACCTCTACACGAGTCTGCTCGACGAGTCGACGCACCCGGACGCGCTCCGCGACGCGGCCGGCCGCAGCCAGTTGCTGGACCTGCTCTGGGATGCGGACGAGTCACTGCATGCCATCGTCCCGTACGAGCTGGCCGACCTGTGGGCGGGCGACGTACCGCTGTTCACCGTCCAGCCGAACAGCCGCGACGTGTGGTCGTCCGACGGCACCCGCGTCGCCGATGTGCTGACCACTGACGGCCTGTCCGCCGTCGTGGACAAGGTCAAGAACCTCGGCGACGTCGACGAGCACCGGCAGACGTGGCTGATCTCCGCGTCGCTGGCCACCCGCCCGGAGCCCATCACCCACGTGAGCACGGCCACCCGGCCCCACGTCGGTACCGACGAAGCAGACCCGGACCGTCTCCTCGCGGCCGCCACAGACATCGCCGACGAGATCGTGGCGCAGGTCATCAGCGAACGCGACGGCGCCGCCAACTGGCTCGGCCTCGAACTCCTGGACGACCACCACTGGGCCGTGAACCCCATGGGTGCCGGCTTGTCCAACGGCTACACCGGTACGGCGCTGTTCCTCGCACAGGCGGGGGCACTCACCGGATCGCACCTGTACAGCGAACTGGCCCGTGATGCGATCCGTCCGATCCCACGGTTGCTCGAGGCCCTTGCCGGAGACCCGGAGTCCGCCCAGCTGATCGGCCCGGGTTACCACGGCCTCGGCGGGATCAGCTACGGACTGCACCGGCTCGCCGAGCTCCTGGACGACCCTGACCTCAACACCTGGCTCGAGGCATCGCTGGAGCTCAGCGAACGTCTCGTCGCCGACCCCGCTGAGTTCCCGTCGTACGCCGAAGGCGCGGCGGGTGGACTGGCCGCAATGCAAGCAATAGCAGGCTTTCCGGCCGCCGGCCGGCTGGCCGAGCGCTATGCGGATCAGCTGGTAGCCACTGTCGAGAGCGGCCTCCGTGGCCGAGTAGCAGCGGACCACGGCTTCGCTCGTGGCTACCAGGGAATCGCATGGGCGCTCGGGCAGTACGGCGTACCCGGCGACCGGTACCTCGATGCTGCGCGGGCAGCAACTGATCTGGACCGCCGGAACGGTCCAGCCGGCCACGGGTGGTGCTCGGGTGATGCCGGCACCACCCTGGCCCGGGCTACGGCGGGAGTACCCGCGGACCTCGACGCCTACCTGAGGACCGCGACCGAACGTCCGGTGCTCGCCGACCTGAGTCTGTGCCACGGCGAGCTCGGCGCGGTGGAGCCACTGGTGTGGCTCGCCGCACGTGAGTACCCAGCCGCAGAGGCAGCACGACGACGTCGTGCAGGGCTGGTACTCGCGGTACTAGAGCAGTACGGACCGCAATGCGGGACACCCAACGCCGTACCGTCTCCAGGCCTGCTGACCGGTCTGGCAGGAATCGGCCACGGACTGCTCCGTCTTGCGTTCCCCGAGCGGGTTCCGTCCGTGCTGCTGCTCGAATCATCCGCCGGGTCGAGGTGCGGCACAGCACCGGAGCCCACTGTGTGACAAGGGGAACAGCATGACCGCCCAGCACCACGATGTTCAGCACGAAACCCCGGCCGAAGTGCAGGCCACGGCCCCCGAGCAGACCGATCCGCTCGGCCCGATCACGTTGCCGATGCGCTACAAGGTCGGCGCCCGGGCCTTGGCCCTCGTCGGTGTCGTCGGCCTGAGCGCCGCGGCAGCCGCCGTGGTGATGCCCGACGGCCTCCCGTTCGGGACCATCTAGGACCGACGGCCTGCTGGCCGGCAGCAGCGAACGTTTGACCGAGGGCCGGCGGGGGCCGGCTCTCGGTCGAGCTGTCTGCGGCGACAGCGATTCGTCGTTACAGTTGGCAATCATGCAGACCCGTTCGCCTATCGTGGTCGGCAGAGCCCGGGAGATCGAGAGCCTCCACCGCCTGCTGGCCGGCGCCCCCGGTGGCCACGGTGGTGCGATCTTCCTGGTCGGTGAGCCAGGCATCGGCAAGAGCCGGCTGGCCGCGACCGCGACCACCGAGGCCCTCGACGCGGGGATGGCGACGCTGCGCGGACGGGTCGGGGCGATCGGCACGATGGTTGCCTTCCGCCCGTTCACCGAGGCGTTGCTCTCATTGATCCGGCGCGGCGAGATGCCCTCCACCGACGGCCTCGGGCCCTACCGGCAGGTGCTCGGCCGGCTCGTTCCGGACTGGGACGACGGCACCGCGCACGACACCGCCGCGTCACCGGTCCTGCTCGGCGAGGCAATCCTGCGGCTCCTGACACTGGTCGGCCGCGACCGCGGCTGTCTGCTCGTCCTCGAGGACCTGCACGGCTCCGATCCGGAGACGCTGGCCGTGATCGAGTACCTGCTCGACAACCTCGACGACCAGCCGATCGCCCTGGTCGCGACGCTGCGGTCCGAGACCTGCGCGGCGTACGAACTGGCCCAACTGTCGGCGCAACGTGGGGCAGCCGAACTGGTCGAGCTGCAACCGTTGGAGCGCGGCGAGGTCGCCGAGCTCGCCGCGGGGTGTCTGGAGGTTCCGGCCGGCAGCGTCCCGGAGCAGTTGGCCGACCAGCTGTGGCACGACAGCGCCGGAATCCCTTTCATCGTTGAGGAACTGCTGCAAGAGGCGAACCGCAGCGGGCAGCTGGTGTCCGGACCGGACGGCAGCGTGCAGGTGGTCGACGACCTGCAGACGAACGTCCCGCCGGCCGTGGTCCGCAGTATCAGCAGCCGTACCGCCCAGCTCGGCCCGCAGTCGCGCGACATCCTGGTCCTGGCGGCCGTGATCGGTCACCGGTTCCCGCTGAGCGTCGTCCGCGAGGCTACCGGCACGGACGAACGGTTGCTGCTGGCAACGCTGCGGGCCGGCGTCGCCGCCCAGCTGGTCGGTCCGGACGAGCCGGCCCCGGACTGGTACGCGTTCCGGCATCCGCTGACCGCCGAGTCGCTGCTCGCCGGCCTGACGCCGACCGAACGGTCCGCCCTGGCCAGCCGCTGCGCCGACGCGGTCGAGAAGCTGCATCCCGGTCTGCCGGGCGAGTGGTGCCCGATGGTGGCCGAGCTCGCCGAGACCGGTGGCGACAGCATCCGCGCCGGCCGGCTGTTCGCGCTGGCCGGGCGCCGGTCGTTCGACGACGGCTCGACCGGCTCGGCGGCCAACCTGCTGGACCGCGCGAACACCCTGCTGACCGCCGATCCCGACATCGGCCACCGGGCCGACGTCCTCGGCTCGCTGCTGCTCGCGCTGAGCGCGACCGGCCGCTTCGAGCACATCGCCGCGCATGCCGCGTCCGTGGACGAACTGGCCGACCGCAACCTCGACAGCCGCAAGGTGGCCGCGCTGCACGTCCAGCTCGCGAACGCCGAGATGATGGCCGGTCGGTGGTCGGACGCGCTGACCCACGTCGGCACCGCCCGGTCCCTGCTCGGCAGCGATGCCACCGACGCCGATCTCGCGCCGGTCGACGCGATCGCGGCCAACCTCGAGCTGGCCCGCACCAGCCCTGGCCGGCTCAGGGCCGCAGCCGAGCTGGCCACCCGGGCCGCCGCGGCGGCCGAACGCGCGGACCTGCCCGAGGTGGCCTGCGAGGCCCTGCAACTGCTCGGCATCCTTGCCCGCGAGCACGACCTCGACCGGTCGATCGACTACTTCCACCGGGCCCGGCAGATCGCCGAGGACCATGGGATGACCTACCAGCGGGTCGGTTCGCACTTCTTCCAGGCAGGCACCATCTGCCTCGCGAACGGCAGCACCGTCGAGCTCGAGCGGGCCCGGCAGCAGGCGCTGCGGATCGGTGCGATTCCGTTGATGTACGAGGTGGACGGCATTCTCGGTCAGCAGGCGATCCTGCGGTCGGAGTACGCACGGGCCGCCGAGATCATCGCCGAGTGCCTCGAGGTCACCCGGCGACTCCGGATGGGCCGGGCCGCGACCTACTTCCTGGCGATCAAGGCGATCCTGGAGGCGCATCAGGGCCGCCGGGCCGCGATGGAGACCACGCTCGCCGAGGTGGCGAACTGGGGTGGGGAGCGGGCGTCGTACGAGCTGCCGTACTCGTACGGGCTGGCCCGGACGTTCTGCGCGCTCCTGGAGGAGAACCGCGAGCTGGCGGACTCCGAGCTCGCCCAGGCGCTCGCGTACGACGCGCAGAACCCGACGACCCTGCACCTGACCGGCAAGAACGGGCTGGGCCTGCTGCTCGGCGTACTGTCCGGACGCAACGGGTGGGAACACTTCGAGGCGGTCACCGCGACCGCGGCGAGCGGGATGCGGTGGAACAAGCAGTTCGTCCAGTTCGCCCACGCCGTACTGCTCGGCCGGGACGGCAAGGCAGCCGCGGCCGAGGCCAAGATGCTGGAGGCGATGGAGACCGCCTCGCTGTTCCCGATGGCGCGGCACCTCGGTCTGCGGATGGTGGCCGAGCCGGCCGCGGCGGACGGCTGGGGTGAGCCGGTCGCGTGGTTGCGGCTGGCCGAGGACTACTTCCACACCGCGGGCATCCCGGCGGTCGCGAGTGCGTGCCGCGGCCTGATGCGGCAGCTCGGTGCGACCGTCTCCCAGCGGCGGACCGGGTCGGACCAGGTTCCGGCGTACCTGCGGCAGCTCGGGATCACCACCCGGGAGTACGAGGTGTGCAGGCTGCTGGTGGACCGGATCGGGAACAAGTCGATCGCGTCCCGGCTGCACATCTCACCACGGACGGTCGAGAAGCACGTAGCCAGTCTGATGACCAAGACCCAGCAACCGGATCGGGAGGCACTGAGCAGTTTCGCCCGGACTGTTCTCCAGGACTGAGCGGGCCCGATTCCGGGCAGGGTGCGTGTACTGGAGCATCCGGCAGCGCCGGGGTGATAGGTGTCGACGCACGCACCGGCATCCGCCCGCCGAAGCGCTAATGGACAGCATTTACGAACGCTCGCTCTCTATACTGTGCGAGTGGCAGGCAAGGGGTCGGACATGGGCAAGGGAACGGTCGGCGGCGGCGGTACGACGATGCTGCGGCGGATCAATGTCGCCTCGGTCCTGGACGCGGTCCGCCGATCCGCGCCCGCACCGCTGCGCGTCGCCGAGCTGGTCGAGCGCACCGGTCTGGCTCGGCCGACGGTCGCGCAGGCCGTCGACGAGCTGCTGGACGCCGGCTGGCTGCAGCAGCACGGCCCCGATTCCGCCGACCGTTCGCTCGGTCGACCGGCCATCCGGGTCTCGCTCCGCGGTCGCGCGGCTCCCGTGCTCGGGCTGGACGTCGGCCCGCACCGGGTGACCGTCGGCGTCTCGGACCTGGCAGGGCGCAAGCTCTCGCTGGTACGGCGCTCCGGACCGGGCTGGACTGCCCAGGAACTGCTCGGTGTCATCGGTGAGGTCATCAAGGAGGCCCTGGCCGAGGCCGACGTACCGGCTGAGGACGTCGCTGCCGCGGTCGCCGCGAGCCCGGGCATTGTCGACGAGCACACGGGTCGCGTGCAGCTGGTGCCGAGTGTGCCGGGCTGGTCTGCTGTCGACCTGATCAAGCACGTCCGCGGTCTGCTCGACTGCCCGGTCATGCTGGACAACGACGCCAACCTGGCCGCGCTCGCGATCGCTGCGGCCCGTGGCGGTACCGGCACGCTGCTGGCAGTCCAGTGGGGTGAGCGGCTGGGTGCGGGCATCGTGATCGACGGCCGGCTGCACCGCGGTACCGGGGCGGCCGGTGAGATCGGCTTCATCGCCACGGACACCGACGACGTGATCAACCCGGACGACAGCCGCGGTCCGCTGGAGCGCGCGGTCGGGTCGGAGGCAATCGCTGCGCTCGGACGTCAGGCCGCGCTGGACAATCCGAACTCACGGCTGGCCGAGCTCGGCGGGGAGCAGCTGGACACCGCCGACGTGTTCGCGGCTGCGGCGGAGCGTGACCCGGTCGCGCAGGCCGTCGTACAGCAAGTCGCCCGGACGTTCGCGCGCGCACTGGCTCCGTCCGTACTCGTCCTGGACCCGACTGCCGTCGTGATCGGCGGCGGCGTCGCCCGCGCAGGCGCCGTACTCCTGGACGCCATCGCGGACCAGCTCCGCCTCCTCACCCTCAACCACCCCAAACTGGAGCTGTCCGCCCTGGCCGAGGACGCCGTCGTCACCGGCGCGATGCGAATGGCCCTGGACGAGGTCTGGCAGCGCAAACTCCCCACCCCCGCCATGACCAGCACTACCTAGTTGGGCCCTTGACCACCTTCGCACCGGGCGCACCACACCAGCACGTATAGGTGAGCTCGTAGAGCACCTGCCCCGCCAGATCCATCCGGCGGTCCAGGCCCGTCACCATGCTCAACGGCAGCAGCATGCGCCGATCACACACCGCGCAGGTGATCACAATCACGACCGCCCCCAGCCGTACGCACGACTGACATAGAGCAGATAGATCCGCCGCCAGCGCGCCTTCCACCGAACATCACCCACAGCAACCACCCGCCACACACAATAACTGCCACGACTGTTTCAGTGAAATGAGCGTACGGCACTCGGCGACCTGATGGAAGGCAGGTCACTTCTTGGCGTTGAAGCGGGCCTTTTTCTGGCGGTTGCCGCAGGTGTTCATGTCGCACCAGCGGCGGGTGCGGCTCTGACTGGTGTCGAAGAAGGCTGCCTGACAGGTCGGAGAGGCGCAGAGCGCCAGCCTTCCGTCGCGTTCGCCGGCGATGATGCTGATCGCGTCGGCGGCGATCACGCCCAGCGCGTCGTCGATCGAGCCGATCCGCCATTCCCGCGTGCCCTCGGAGGTCAGTACGGCCGCGGCTCGACCCTGGGCGCTGCGGTCGTTGATGACCTGGACGGCAGCGGTGGGCAGACCGTCCTGAAGCGCGGCAGCTGTCGCGGCCGCGTGGATCGACTCACGCAGTTCCCGGGCGAGGTCGAGTTGGGCGCCGGTGCACGCGTCGACGGCGAGGCCGTACAGCGCCAGCCAATCGAGGAGTCGATCCGGCGTGGGAATGCGCTCCACCGGCTCCCCGTGACGCTCCGACAACGTCCCCGTGAAGCTCGTCGCCAGCACGGCACCGAGGCGGAAGTCAGGGAAACCGGCACGCATGGAACCACCTTAGCCGGTTGCACTCACCCCGGAGAGACTGTTAGAACCGCCTTAGCCGGTTCCATCAATCCGGAGGCCCGATGAACGACGTGCAAGCATTCGAAGCCCACGCGACCGACGCCGAACTCGGCGAACTGCGCGCGAGATTGGCCGCCGCCAGGCTGCCCGAAGCCGAGACCGTCTATCGCCCCGCACCCGACCCGCGGCGGTGGGACCAGGGCGTTCCGCTCGCCGACCTCGTCGAGGTCGTGGAGTACTGGCGTACCGGGTACGACTGGCGGCCGTTCGAGGACCGGCTGAACCAGCTCGGCCAGTTCCGCACGATCATCGACGGTCTGGGAATCCACTTCCTGCACCACCGGTCCGCGCGTGCCGACGCCACTCCGCTGCTGCTGACCCACGGTTGGCCCGGCAGCATCGCGGAGTTCGTCGGCATCGTGGACGAACTGGCAGACCCGGAAGACGGACCGGCGTTCCACGTCGTCGTCCCGTCCCTGCCCGGCTTCGGGTACAGCGACAAGCCGACCACGACCGGGTGGGGGACCGAGAAGATCGCCGGCGCCTGGGTGGAGCTGATGGGCAGGCTCGGCTACGACAGGTTCGCCGCCCACGGTGGTGACTGGGGCGGCGTCATCACCACGGTTCTCGCGGGCAGGTTCCCTGAGCATGTACTCGGCATCCACACGACACTCGCGCCAGGACCGCCCGGGCTGACGACCGACAGGCTGACAGACGACGAGCGCAGGTGGACCGAGGAGACGTACGACTTCTGGCACCACCGCGCGGCGTACGCGAAACAGCAGGCGACCCGGCCGCAGACCATCGGCTACTCACTCGTCGACTCACCGGTCGGGCTGCTCGCCTGGCTCCTGGACAAGTTCGCCGACTGGTCGGACACCACGGACAGCCCGTTCGAGCGGATCTCCCGGGACCGCATTCTCGACGACGTCACCCTCTACTGGCTGACGCGGACCGGCGCCTCGGCGGCCCGCATCTACTACGAGAGCCACAACTCACTCGATCCCGACCTCACGGTCGATGTCCCCGCGGCGATCACGATCTATCCCGCCGACATCGAGAAGTACCCGCGACCGTGGTCGGAACAGCGGTACCGGCAGATCGTCCGCTGGAACTCGCCCGGCGCCGGCGGACACTTCCCGTCGCTGGAGGTCCCGGAGTACTTCGTCGACGACCTCCGAGAAGGCCTAGCCAAGGTGCTGGCTCGGTAAGGCCTTCTTGATGGTGGCGGCGATCGCGTCCGGCCGGTCGAGGTGGACCAGATGTGCGGAGTCCGGCAGGACTTCCACCGTTCCGTTCAGGGCGTCCGCCAGCCGCTGTTGGCCTGCCAGCCAGCCCTTGGCGGTGAAGCGGGACGTGCCGCCGACCGCTACCAGGAGCGAGGTGGGTGGGACGCTGTCGATCGGCGCGGCCACGAGTTTGCTCACCTCGGCGGCGAGTTCCCAGCTGCCGGCGAGCTCGTCCCAGAAGAGCAGCCACGAATCGCGCCCGCCGTACCTGGTCTGGGCGGTCTCCCGGGACAGCAGGTCGTGGCCGGACATGCTGCCGAGCCGCATGATCAGCCGCCGTACCGCGGGCCCGAGCCGCTGCGGTACGCCGACCCTCCCGAGGAACCGCGCCAGCGCACGAACCGCCCGGTCGCCAGGCTTGCCGGGGTAGAACGGCCGCCACCCGGTCTCCGACGTCAGGCTGCTGTCGACCAGTACCAGCCGTGCCACCTCGTCCGGTCGCGTCAGCGCCCAGCGCAGTACGGCGAGCCCGCCGATCGAATGCCCGACCAGGCCCAGCTCGGCATCGTGCGGTACGCCGGCCGCGGCCCGCAGCGTGTCCACGTCCGACGTGATCGGCGTGGACCAGGGGTCGATGACGCGAACGTCCTCATCCGGCAGCAACTCGACGACCCGGGCGAACTCCTCCGGAGTTTCGGCCAGGCCGGGCACCACGATCCACGTCATGCTCATCACCACAAGCGTGCCTCAGAGCTGGTAACAATGTCGCGAGCATTAAGCAGACGAGCAGTACCGAGACCCGCTGCAGAACACCCGGTGCGTCCAGCTCGTCACCCATCAGCACGTCGCGACCGGTCTGCAGCCCCAGCCACGTCTGCGACATCGCGACCGCAGCAGCGAGCCCTGCGACCACCTTGCTCCAAGGGCCACCCCAGCCCGCTCTCCGCAGTACGACCACCGCAAAGACGCCCGTGGCAATACTGCCGATGCCTGCGATCGTCGACGTGACCTCATGCAGTACCAGGTCCACACCGGTCTGTCCGTTGGCCTCAGCGGCCCGGCACGCGGCACTGGCCGACGGGGCGCAGTCCATCGGCGACAACGAGTCGAACAGCGTACCGAGCCCGAAAGCCGCCGTACTGAGCAGCAGACCGGCCAGCTCCCGCCGCCCCCGCACAGTCGGCCGGGCGAGCTGTACCGCGAGCAACAGCAGCACTCCGGTCGACAGGTCCATGGCTCGCGCCAGGAGGCTCGTCGGCTGGTCCAGCGCGCCCAGCTCGCTCAGGAACGAGCTGTGGACGTCCAGCGGGAATCCGGCCGCCGCCTCCAGCAGCAGGCTGCAGTAGAGCACCGCGGCGGCGAGCATGAGATTACGGACCAGGCGGTAGGGCACGTGAGCCATGTCAACACCGTTGCATGTCAACCAAAGTATTGGCTGTGGCGTCAGCTGTACTGTCTGGGTAGACCTAGGTCGACCGAAGTCTCAGCAAACTAATGGGATGATCGGCTGGTGCGGTCGGAGCAAACAGGAGTAGTACCGGTGTGGCAGCACCGGGCCGCGGTCTGGGTGGGCCGCGTTGTCGTGCTGGCCTCGGTCTGGTCGTTCATTGCGATCCCGTTGCATGTCGCGAACCCCAGACTGGTCAAGCACGTCGACATCGCCTTCGACTTCGTCGGCATCCCGGCCGGGCACACGATCTTCTCCGCGGTCTATCTCGCGGTCGTCGGCAGCGCCCTGCTGCGCGGCAAGCGGGCCGCGCTGCTCTGGGTGCTGTGGGTCTTCGAGGCGCTCTGGTTCCTCGCGCAGATCGCCGGGATCGCGTTCACCAGCGTCCGGCTGGCCAACCCGAAGGACACCGAACTGCTCCGCGACTTCGGTCCGGCCAGCGTCCAGGACCTGGAGTGGGGCATCGTGCAGGCGGTCGTGATCGCCGCCATCGTCGTGCTGCTGTGGAAGATCCGCGGCGCCTTCCCGGCGCGGCTGGCACCCGGTAGCCGCCGGCTGGCGATCGGCGCGCTGGTCTTCGGGATGCTGATCTCGATCGCGGTCAGCGTCACGCTCACCCAGTTGTTCCCGCGCACGCTGTCCGGTCAGCGGCAGAAGATCGGCTGGGCCGTGATCGCCGCGCTCGGGCAGTCCCGCAGCAAGATGGGCGGCCACGAGGGCCACGGCTGGATCGGCCTGACCGTCGGCGCGATCTCGGCGGCCTCGCTGGTGGTCGCGTTCTGGATCTTCCTCCGCTCCGTTCAGCGCGTCCGCTACCTCACCCAGTCCGAGGAGCTCGAAGTACGGCGGCTGCTCCTGCTGCACGGCGAACGCGACTCGCTCGGGTACTTCGCGACCCGCCGGGACAAGGCGGTGGTGTTCGCCCCGGGCAACGACGCCGCGATCGCGTACCGGGTGGTGAACGGCGTCAGCCTGGCCAGTGGCGATCCGCTCGGTGATCCGGTCGCCTGGCCGGCCGCGATCCAGCGCTGGATCGCCGAAGCCCGCCGGTACGGCTGGTCCCCCGCGGTGCTGTCGGCCAGCGAGGAGGCCGCGCGGGCGTACGTCGACGCCGGGCTGCGCGCGTTGTCGATGGGCGACGAGGCGATCATCGACGTCGCCGACTTCACTCTCGAAGGCCGCACGATGCGCCCGGTCCGGCAGGCCGTGACCCGGGTGCAGCGGGCCGGGTACCACGCCGAGGTGGTCCGGCACGGAGACCTGTCCCCCGAGGCGTTGGCGCACTACGTCCACCTCACCGAGAAGTGGCGCGGAGCGCGGACCGAGCGCGGGTTCTCGATGGCACTCGGGCGCCTCGGCGACCCGGCCGACGCACGCTGCGTGATGGTGATCGCCCGGGACTCCGACGGCGTCGTCCGCGGGCTGCTGTCGTTCGTGCCGTGGGGCGTCCGGGGTGTCTCGCTGGACGTGATGCGGCGCGACCCGGAGTCCGCGAACGGGCTGATGGAGTTCATGGTCACGTCGTTGGTCGAGGCGAGCCGCGACCTCGGGATCCACCGGATCTCGCTGAACTTCGCGATGTTCCGGGAGATCTTCAGCGACGCCGAACGCGTCGGCGCCGGCCCGGTGCTGCGGCTCACGAACGCGTTGCTGACCGCGGCATCCCGCTTCTGGCAGCTGGAGAGTCTCTACCAGTCGAACGAGAAGTACCTGCCCCGCTGGTCGCCGCGGCTGATGTGCTACTCGCGTGGCGCGTCGCTCGCCCAGGTCGTGCTCGCCGCGGGCACGGCGGAGGGCTTCCTGCCCGCACCGCGACCGTGGACACGTGTAGACAGCGTGGAGGTGGCCGAGCGGCACGCGATCAGGGCAGCCGACGGCCAGGCGTTCACAGCCGCCGTACGCGAGCAGGAGGACGAGCTGCTGCGGCCGGCGCTGCCGACCCGCAAGCTCACCGAGCAGGAGCGGATCCGCCGGATCAAGCTCGCCGAACTCGTTGCCGCAGGCATCGATCCGTACCCGGTCAGCGTGCCGCGCACCGAGACGCTCGAACGCGTTCGCGAGCTGTACCCGAACCTGCCGCCCGACCACCACACCGGTCACACCGTGTCGGTGACCGGCCGGGTGCTGCGGATGCGCGACCACGGCGGGCTGTCGTTCGGGCAGTTGCAGGACGGGCTGACCCAGCTGCAGGTGATGCTGACCGCGGACGCGTGCGGCGACGTACCGCTGGACCAGTGGCGGCGGCTCGTCGACATCGGCGACCACGTCAGCGTCACCGGCGAGATCGTCACCAGCCGCCGCGGCGAGCTGTCGATCGCGGTCAGCACGTGGACGATGGCGGCCAAGTGCCTGCACCCGTTGCCGGACAAGCGGAAGGGATTCACCGACCCCGAGGCGCGGGTCCGGCAGCGGCACATCGACCTCGTGATGAACCCGGATTCCTTGCGGATGATGCAGCACCGCAGTGCCGCCGTCCGCGCCCTGCGCAACGGTTTCGAGACGCGCGGCTTCATCGAGGTGGAGACGCCGATGCTGCAGGCGGTGCACGGCGGCGCGAACGCGCGGCCGTTCGTCACGCACATCAACGCCTACGACACCGACCTGTTCCTGCGGATCGCGCCCGAGCTGTTCCTGAAGCGGCTGAGCGTCGGCGGGATGGGCAAGATCTTCGAGCTGAACCGGAACTTCCGCAACGAGGGCGCCGACGCGACCCACAACCCGGAGTTCACCTCGGTCGAGGCCTACCAGCCGTACGCCGACTACGTGGTGATGCGCGAGCTGACCCGGGAGCTGCTGATCGAGGCGGCGATCGCGGTGTACGGCAAGCCCGTCGTACGGCGCGACGGCGAGGAGCTCGACATCTCCGGCGAGTGGCCCGTGATCACCGTGCACGACGCGGTCGGTCAGGCCGCCGGTACGCCGATCGACCCGGACACACCGGTCGAGCGGCTGCGCGAGCTGTGCGCGGAACACGGCGTACACACCACGTTCGACCTGTCCGCGGGCGAGCTGGTGCTCGAGCTGTACGACGAGCTCGTCGAGCCGAACACCACACTGCCGACGTTCTACACCGACTTCCCGTTGGAGACGTCGCCGCTGACCCGCAACCACCGCACCGAACCACGGCTCGCCGAGCGCTGGGACCTGGTCGCGTTCGGTGCCGAGATCGGTACGGCGTACTCCGAGCTGGTCGACCCGGTCGAGCAGCGCCGCCGGCTCACCGCACAGTCGCTGAAGGCCGCCGCGGGCGACCCCGAGGCGATGTCGCTGGACGAGGACTTCCTGTCCGCGCTCGAGTACGCGATGCCCCCGACCGGCGGCCTCGGGATCGGTGTGGACCGGGTGATGATGATGCTGACCGGCCAGAACATCCGCAGTACGTTGGCGTTCCCGTTCGTCCGTCCGGCGGCCCGCGACTGATGCCTTACCCTTACTGAGCACGGGCGAGGGGTGGGTACCTGGGGGTGGGGATGAGGCGCTGGCTTGCGCTCTGTGTCGGGGTGGGTTTGCTGTCGGGTTGTGGCGGGAGGCCGGAAGACTCGCCGACTCCGGTGGCATCGGTGGCGACCGGTGCGGTGTCGGCGCCGTCGTCGACGGTCACACCGGCCGGGCCGTTGGGTACGGCGGCGTACCAGGCCGAGCTGACCCGGATCGACCAGGTGCTGGCGATCACGTCGCAGCGGCTGACCCGGGTCCGGGCGGCCGAGGGGCTGAGTGCGGCGATGACGGCGCTCGCGCAGTCGCTGAACACGATCGGGATCCGGCTGGCGGCGTTGACCGTCACGTCCCGGTTGAGCGCCGTCCACGAACTGCTGCAGGAACGGATCGGCGTCGCCGCGAGCCGATTGACCAGCTCGGCCGGCCAGACCGAGGACGACGCGCGCTGCGGCGGGGCGCCGTACACCGCGCAGAAGGTGCAGCGTCAGTTGCGAGCCGATCTTGGTACGGCGCTCGACCAGCTGGCACGGCTGAATCTGAGGTTCGGCACGACCCTGCCCGATCCGGGCCCGGCCCCGAAGGACGAGCGGCCCGCGAACGGCGAGATCCTCCTACGGCGCGGCGCCGACGGGATGGGGCGGTTGAAGATCACCAACGGGATGGCCAAGGACGTGGCGATCTCGATCGTCGCCGACGGCCGGCCGCCGAGCAGCCCGCAGATCATGATCTACCTGCAGGCGACCAAGAGCACGACCGTGAACCAGATCGGCGGCGCCTACCGCCTGTACTTCAAGTCCGGCTCCGACTGGGACGCCACCCACCACAAGTTCCGCGCCGGCTGCACGTTCAAGAAGTTCGACCAGACCTTCACCAAGAACCAGGGCTGGCAGGTAAACCTCCAACCCCGCCCCGGCGGCAACGCCGACACCACCGAAGTCGAGGCGTACTAGAGATCGTCCGGATACAACCGGAACGCCTTGTGCGGAGTCAGCGGCCGCACTGCCCGGAAATCGCGCCGATCCAGCGTCAGAACAGCGTCAGTACGGAAATCGGCTGCCAGCGCGACCGAGACCGCATCGGCAAGATCGAGGTCGAGGTCTGCATAGCGGCTGATCACGGTGAGCGCGGTCACCAATGTCTCGGCACCGATATCCGGGACCTGGAAGCGCATTCGCTGCACCTGGACGGTCAGCAACTCGAGAATCGTCGAGCGCGCCGCGGCGCCGAGCCGGGCGCGGGCGAGATGGTCGACCTCGGCCAACACCAAGGGTGAAAGGACGACCGTCCCGGCCTCCTGCAGCAGCCGTCGGCAGGACGGGCCTTCCGGTGCGTTGCGATCGAAGGCCGCGATGATGCCGGAGGTGTCGGCGACGAGAATCACGCTGTACGCCGGGCGACCTCGTCGCGGATCTCGTCCTTCGTCACCACCTCACCGCTGCCGTCGAACGTCGGCCAATCGAGCGGCTCGTCCCACACCCGGTTCGCCATCGCGGCGAGGTGGATACCTTCACGGATGATCTCAGCTTCCGGAATCCCGCGCCGACGAGAAGCGTCCTTGATCAGCGCCAGATCTTCTGGATCGGCGTAGACGTTCGTGCGCTTCATTGACATGTACCAACCCTAACACACGTACATGCGGTTCAGAGGCCGAGTTTGTGGAGGAGGCGGGTGAGGGCGCCGGTCAGGCCGCCGCCGGTGCCTGGGTCGGGTGGGGTGGTGGGGGATGCGGTTGGGGTTGGGGGCGTGGTTGGTGTGATGGTCGTCGGATCGGCGGTCGGGGGGTCGGGCGTCGGTGGGACGGTCGGATCCGCGGTTGGGGGACGGCGGGTGGCGGGGGCCGTCGTGGGGATCGCGGTCTCGGCGATCTCCGGGGTCGGGGTGGAATCGGTGCCGGGGGCGTCCGGGGTGGTGGTGCTGCCGGTGGGGATCTCGGCCCCGCCAGGCTTGGTTGCTGTTGGCAACGGGGTGCTCACGGTCGACGGGGCGCCTGGGGTCGCGGTGGTGGTGTGTGGGATCGCGACGTTCTCGGACACCTGGCCGGGCTGGGGGGCGGCGACCGGGCTGGCCGGTTGTGGGCCGGCGCCGGGGAGTGGCAGGAAGGACGCGCCGATCCGCGGACCGCCGAGCAGCGCGATGACGACCAGTACGAGATATCCGCCGAGCACAACGCCCGCACCGGCGGCGACCTGACGGCGACGCCGGGAAACCCTGGCAGACATCGGATTCACAAGTCCCGCAGAGTATCGGTTCGGCAGGCGTTTCAAACAGTCCTTGGAAGAAATTCCACACCAGGACTTGAAAGTCTAGTAATGAAAGACCGTCTACGCAGCCGTAGCAATGCGCTGCGTTAGCTGATCGCTCAGGTCAACGCCTGAAGGCCCACCACCGACAGCAGTCTGAGCTTTTCGGCCGCCTCCGAATTCGGGGCCGCGGTGTAGACGACCATCCGCAGATCGCTGGCCGGTACGGCGAGTACGTCGCAGTCGATGTCGAAGGCCCCGACCACGGGATGCCGGATCGTCTTGCGTTCCGACCGGTGGAACCCGACCACCGGCTCGTCCCACAGTCGCGCGAACTCCGGGTACCCGGTGCGCAGATCGTCGATCATCGCGCGCAGTTCCGGGTCGTTCGGGTACCGGGCGAGCGAGGCGCGCAGGTCGGTGACCATCGCGATCCGGAAATCACGCTGCTGCTCCGGCGTCTGCACGATCCGGTCCCCCGCCCCGACGAACTGCCGGTAGACGATGTTGCGCTGCCGCCCCTGCCACGGCGACGGGTCGCCGGCCAGCGCGGCGAACAACGGGTTCCAGCTGATGATCGTCCAGGCCGCGTCGCACACGCACAGCGGTGCGCCGTCCAACTGGTCCACGATCCGCTGCACCCCGGGCGGGATGTACGACGAGATCCGCCCGGGCGACGGCTCCACCTCGCCGGCCAGCGCGAACAGATGGTTGCGCTCGGCATCGGACAGCCGGAGCGCCCGGGCCAGCGCGGTCAGCACCTGGCCCGACGGCGAGTCCGACCGCCCCTGTTCGAGCCGCACGATGTAGTCGACCGACAACCCGGCGAGCAGCGCCAGCTCCTCGCGCCGCAGCCCCGGCGCCCGCCGCTTGCCACCGGCCGGCAGCCCGACCTCCGACGGCGTCACCCGGTCCCGCCAGGCGTGCAGCGTCCTCCCGAGCTCACTCATGCCGACCAGTATCGCCCGCGCGGCCGCAGACAGCCTGGTACTGCCGTTACCACTTCAGCACTCGATGACGTTGACGGCGAGGCCGCCGCGGGAAGTCTCCTTGTACTTGACCTTCATGTCGGCACCGGTCTCGCGCATGGTCTTGATCACCTTGTCGAGCGTGACCACGTGCACACCGTCGCCGTGCATCGCCATCCGGGCCGCGTTGATCGCCTTCACCGACGCCATCGCGTTCCGCTCGATGCACGGGATCTGCACCAGGCCGCCGACCGGATCGCAGGTCAGGCCGAGGTTGTGCTCCATCGCGATCTCCGCCGCGTTCTCGACCTGTTGCGGCGTACCGCCGAGCACCTCGCACAGACCGGCGGCCGCCATCGAACAGGCGGAACCGACCTCGCCCTGGCAGCCGACCTCGGCGCCGGAGATCGACGCGTTCTCCTTGTACAGCACGCCGATCGCGCCGGCGGTGAGCAGGAACCGGACCGCGCCGTCCTCGGTCGCACCGGGCACGAACCGCCGGTAGTAGTGCAGCACCGCCGGAATGATGCCGGCGGCACCGTTCGTCGGCGCGGTGACGATCCGGCCGCCGGACGCGTTCTGCTCGTTGACCGCGAGCGCGAACAGGTTCACCCAGTCCATCACCTTGAGCGGGTCGACCGACCACGGATCCTGGCTGAGCTTCTTGTGCAGCGCGTGCGCGCGGCGCGGGACCTTCAGGCCGCCGGGCAGGATGCCTTCGGTCTCGCAGCCCTCGCGGACGCAGTCCTGCATCACCTGCCAGATGTGCAGCAGCCCGGCGCGGACCTCGTCCTCGGTCCGCCAGGCCAGCTCGTTGGCGAGCATCACCTCGCTGACCGACAGCTGCGACTCGCGGCACCGGTCGAGCAGCTCGGCGCCGGTGGTGAACGGGTACTTCAGCGGGGTGGTGTCCAGCACGATCCGGTCGCCCGCGGCCGCGTTCTCGTCGACCACGAAGCCGCCGCCGACCGAGTAGTACGTGCGTTCCCGCAGTACGGCGTTGTTCGTGTCCCGGGCGACGAAGATCATCCCGTTGGGGTGGTACGGAAGCGCCTTGCGCCGGTGCATGACCAGGTCGGCGTTCTCGTCGAACGCGATCTCGTGGGTGCCGGCCAGGAGCAGCCGGCCGCGTTCGCGGATCGTCTCGACGCGGGCGTCGACGGAGTGTGTGGCCACGGTCTCCGGGTCGGCACCCTCGAGGCCGAGGAGCACCGCCTTGTTGCTGCCGTGCCCGTGGCCGGTCGCCCCGAGCGAACCGAACAACTGCGCCTCGACGGTCGCCGTCGCGGCCAGCAGGCCGTCGTCGGCGAGGCCGAGCGCGAAGGTACGGGCGGCACGCATCGGGCCCACGGTGTGGGAGCTCGAAGGGCCGATCCCGATACTGAACAGGTCGAAGACACTGATCGCCATCGTGTGGAGGTTCCTTCCGGTCGCCGTTGACCGTTTGGTGTCCTCCCCGCTCTGTCAGACGGGGATGTCTTCCAGAGGTGCCTCGCCCGCGCGGTGAAGGTGCCTGAGAGATTCTTGGGGAGAGTTGCTCCTACGGCGCCCGGGTTCCGAAAGCTGGCCGGCCCGGGTCTCTCCCGCACGGGTTCATGCGGCTGTTGAGTTAGCTGACGCTGTGGACGGTACGGCGGTCTGCCGGGCGCCGTCAATCCGGCCGGTACGGGCCAACCGGATCTCGTCAACGATCAACCCTAACAAGGCCCCCAAGCCGCCTTCGGGGTCCGGCGGGGCTCCTCCCTGATGCCGCCAGCAAGCGATTGCCCGAAGGATCGACCGCATGAGATTCATCAGATTCGCGCTGGCCGGCGCCTTGGTGTTCAGCATCACCGCCGCCGGCCTGACCGCGTCGGCGGCCCCTCAGCGGTTGCGCTGGACAGACTGTGACGGGGATCCCGCTGTAGTAAAGGGCTCGCAGTGCGCGACGCTGCGACTGCCGGTCGACTGGCGTCACCCCGGCGGTCCGACCTTCGACCTCGCGATCGCCCGCCGTACCGCGAAGGGCGAGCGGATCGGGGTGCTTGTGTTCGGGCCGGGCGGGCCCGGGGACTCCGGGGTTGACCGGATCACGACCGGTATCAGCCGGTTCAGCGCGGAACTGCAGGACCGCTTCGACATCGTCAGCTTCGACCCGCGAGGAGTCGCCCGCAGCAATCCCGTGCAGTGCTCGGCCGCGCTGCTCGCCAAGCAGCCGTCGCCGATCATCACGAGCGAGGCCGGCTTCACCGCGACGATCAGCTACAACCGCCGACTCGCGACGGACTGCCGCGAGCACACCGGTCCGCTCTACGACCACATCGACACCTGGCAGACGGTGCGGGACGTCGACGCGGTACGCCGGGCACTTGGCGAGTCCACGATCTCGTTCCACGGCAGCTCGTACGGGACGCTGCTCGGAGCGCAGTACGCCGAGACGTACCCGAACCGGGTCCGCGCGATGGTGGTGGAGAGTGTGATCGACCATGGCTCACCGACCACGAAGTCGTTCCTCGACGTCCAGGCAACTGCCGCGCAGGACTCGTTCGACGAGTTCGTGAAGTGGTGCGATGCGGCGACCGGCTGTGCACTGCACGGGCAGGACGTTCATGCCGTCTGGGCCGGACTACTGGCTCGGTCGAGTGATCCGTTCAAGCTGAGCTTCCGGGTGTTCCGGATGCTCTACGAGCCGGAGTGGTCCGCGCTGGCCCAGACGCTGAAGGAGATGCAGAACCCGTCGGTCAGAGCCGTGCCGACCGGACTCGCGCAGAACCCGATGGCGGTCTTCTGCCAGGACTGGAACCTGCCGGTCAAGGACTACCGCGCGTACGCCGCGCACCTGCAGCGGCTGGCCCGGAACAACCACGACATGCGCTACCCGGGTCAGTTGATGGCAGTGTCGAACTGTCTCGGTGCGCCGAAGGCAAACAACCCGCAGCATGTGCTGGAGGCGCATGGGCTCAAGACTCCGATGTTGCTCGCCAACGCCGTCCACGACCCAGCCACGCCGTACAGGATGGCGCAGAGCGTGCAGCGTCAGCTCGGCCGGTCCGGCGTACTACTCACGTACGAAGGCTGGGGACACGGGAGCTACACGAAGAGCCCGTGCATGCAGAGCGCGATCGACAGTTACCTGATCGCGCGGGACGTACCCAAGCGCGGCACAGCCTGCCCCGCCGTACCGCCGGGCTGACCGATCAGACCGGGACGCCGGTGATCTCGAGGACCCGGTCCAGGTGATCACCGCGGACCAGCCGGCCCGACATCAGCCGGAGCTCGATGCAGGCGGTCTCCAGCGCCTGTGCCTGGCTCCGGCAGTGGTCGACGTACCAGAACGGATCGTCCGGTTGCGGATCGTCGGCGTCGTCGATGTCGGCGTACCAGTGCCGGTCGCCGTAGTTCATTACGCGCACCCGTAGGTTCATGATCGCTACTCCCCGTACCCAGGGATCCTGGGTCCCCCCTGGCCCCAGTTGAGGCCGGCTCGGCTTGGCGCGTGGTACGCGGCCCCCACAGCCACGCGCCGAGCCGAGATCAGCCCTCCCCCGCTAGCTACATCGTGCCCCGGCGGCGAACGTTACTGTTCGTGACCGGTAATTTTGATTACTTTCCGAGGTGGGAGCGCGTCCACTGCTCCAGGCCGTCGGTGGTGATCGGCAGCGCCTCGGTGAGGATCTCCAGCCGGTCGGAGTGCACGACGACGTTGTCCTCGATCCGGATACCGATCCCGCGCAGCTCCGGCGGTACGGTCTCGTCGTTCGGGTGGAAGTACAGGCCCGGCTCGACCGCGAGCGCCATCCCGGCCTCGATGGTGCCGGCGAAGTATGCCTCCGGCCGGGAGGCGTCGCAGTCGTGCACGTCGAGGCCGATGTAGTGACCGGTACCGCAGACGATGTACCGGCGGTGCTGCTGCCCGTCCGGGCCGAGCAGCTCGTCCATGGACACGTCCAGCAGACCCCAGTCACGCAGTCCCTCGGCCAGGACGCGGAGCGCTTCGTGCTGGAAGGCGCGGTACGGCGCCCCGACCTTGACGGCGTCGAGCGACGCGAGCTGCGCCTTGTGTACCAGGTCGTGCACCTGGCGCTGGGCCGCGGTGTACTCGCCGGTGGCGGGGAACGTCCGAGTCACGTCGGCGGTGTAGAGCGTGCGAGTCTCGACCCCGGCGTCGAGCAGGATCACGTCGCCTTCGTTCACAGGGCCGTCATTGCGGACCCAGTGCAGCACCGGTGCATGGTTGCCCGCAGCAACGATCGAGGCATAGCCGACGCCGTTGCCCGCGGTCCGCGCGCGGCGGTCGAAGGTGCCCTGCAGCCAGCGCTCGCCGCCACCGCGGAGCGCCTCCGGCAGCTCGCTCGCGACGTCGCCGAACGCCTGCACGCTGGCCGCGACGGCCTCGCGCAGCTGGTCGAGCTCCCAGTCGTCCTTGATCCGGCGCAGCTCGGCGAGGGTCTGGCGGAGCGCGTTGCCGTCGGTCGGGGAGGTCCGGACGAGCGCGTCGAGCATCGGTTCCACGCCGGGCACCGAGAGCATGAACGGTACGGCGCCGCGTACCGCCGCGGGCAGCTCCTCGATCGGGCGGCAGGCGATCTGCAGCGCGTCCGACCAGTCCTTCAGTCCGGGTACCGGGCCGATCCACAGCTCACCGTCGCGCGCGTTCGCGAAGAAGTCGGCCTCGTCCGGACCGGCCGTGTCGCGCAGGTACAGGGTCGCGTCACCGTCGCCGGAGATCACCAGTACGGCGCCTTCCGCCTGACAACCGGTCAGCCAGACGAAGTCGCTGTCGGCGCGGAACTGGTAGTCGGTGTCGTTCGACCGGACCGGCGCACGACCGGCGGCCAGCGCGATCCGGCGGCCCGGCAGCGCGGCGGCGAGCTTGCGCCGATGCTCGGCGGCCGCCTCGGCAAGCCCGTCCGGCACCGTCACCGACCGGTCGACCGGCCCCCACCCGCGGGAGATGAAGTCCCGGAACCCTGCGGCGTCGATCGGGCGGTAGGACTTCGGCGTCTCTTCGGTCCGGGCGTCGTCGGTCATGACGTGTGCTCCCCTTTGCTACTGACGGTGTCAGCTCATCAACTCAGGTTGTCGTTGCGGTTCGCAAGCCCTTATCCCGGAAGGCGGCCAGGATGCCTTGCTCGGAGTCGAGCAGGTACTGGTGCAGGTCCGCGGCGGCCTGCTCGTACTTGCGGGCCTCGAGCAGCTCGATCAGCCCACGGTTCCGCTCGATGTACGGCTCGTGCAGCTCGCGCGGGGCCGCGATCACGTGGAACAGCAGCCGCAGTTCCGCGAGCAGCCGACCGGTCATCGCGTCCATCCGCGAGCTGTCGGCCAGCCCGATCAGGTGCTGGTGGAAGCGCATGTTCGCCGTACCGACAGCGGGCCAGCGGTCCGCCCGAGCAGCCGCCTCGGCGGCTTCGACGTCGTCGTGCAGCGGCTCGAGCCGGCTCGCGGGCAGCTCCGGGTCGCGGTCGGCCAGGCCGCGTACGACGTCCACCTCGAGCACGCGGCGCAGCCGGTACAGGTCGATCACGTCCTGCTCGTCGAGCTCCGGCACGAACACGCCCCGGTGCAGCTTGTAGACGAGCAGGCCCTCGTGGGTGAGCAGCCGGAACGCCTCGCGGAGCGTGTTCCGGCTGACCTCGAGGACCTCGGTCAGCTCGACCTCGGACAGCTGCGCGCCGGGCGGCAGCGCGCCTTCGGTGATACTGCGCCGCAGGATGTCCGCCGCGCGCTCGGCCGAGCTGCTCCGGTCCAGCCGCGCGACGTCGGCCGCGACGGTCCGCAGCCAGGCCTGGCGGCCGGTCTCAGTCATCTCTGCATCATCCCAGCTGGGCCGGAAAAGTGGAACAAGCCTCTTGCAGGATTGTTCAACAATCCCTACGCTCGGCGGCATGGACCTCAACGCGGACCTGGGCGAGGGCTTCGGTTCCTGGTCGATGGGTGACGACTCGGCGCTACTCGAGGTCGTGACCAGTGCGAACGTCGCCTGCGGCTTCCACGCCGGCGACCCCTCCATCATGCGCCGGGTGACCGCCGAGGCAGTCGAACGCGGCGTCGCGATCGGCGCCCACGTCGGGTACGCCGACAAGGCCGGGTTCGGCCGGCGTTTCGTGGACGTCGAGCCGACCGTCCTGCGCGACGAGGTCGTCTACCAGCTCGGCGCGCTGGACGCGTTCGCGCGGATCGCGGGCGACCGGGTCCGGTACGTGAAGCCGCATGGGGCGCTGTACAACACGATCGGCCACCATGTCGAGCAGGCGACCGCCGTGGTCAGTGCGGTTGCGGAGTACGACAAGACGCTGCCGGTGCTCGGCCTGCCTGGGTCCGCGTGGCTGCGACTCGCGGCGGAGGCCGGGCTGCCCGTCGTGCATGAGGCTTTTGCGGACCGCGCGTACACAGCTGAGGGCACGTTGGTGTCCCGGCGTCTGCCCGGGTCGGTCCTGCACGACGCGGACGAGATCGCTGCACGGTGTGTCGCGGTGGCCGGCGGGTATGAGATCCGTGATGTCGACGGTGATTCGCTCGTGGTGGAGGCGGCTTCGATCTGCGTGCACGGCGACACGCCTGGTGCGGTGGAGATCGCCCGGCGGGTGCGTGGTGCGCTGGAGGGAGCGGGCGTCGAGCTGCGTCCGTTCACCGGGTGATGCGGATTCTTCCGTCGGGTGATCGGGCTCTGCTGGTCGAGCTCGACGATCTCGACCAAGTCCTCGGGTACTACGCGACGCTGGCTGCTGATCCGCCCGCGGACGTTGTGGACGTCGTTCCGGCTGCTCGCACGATCCTCGTCACCACGACCGGCGACCTCGCCACGTTGTCGCGCACCCTGCGGGAGCTGACGCCTGCTCTGGACCGTCGACGGGCCGGCGATCTCATCGAGATTCCGGTCGTCTACGACGGCGAGGACCTGCGCGACGTCGCGGATCTCCTCGACTGCAGTCCGGAGGAAGTGATCGCCCGGCACATCGCCGACGAGTGGACAGTCGCGTTCTCCGGATTCGCGCCGGGGTTCGGTTATCTGACCTCGGCCGGCGAGTGGGACGTTCCACGCAGGACATCGCCGCGGACGAAGGTACCGGCCGGTGCGGTTGGGGTGGCGGGAGAGTTCAGTGGTGTGTATCCGCGGGAGTCGCCGGGTGGCTGGCAGTTGATCGGCCGTACGTCGGTGCAGATCTTCGACGCTGACCGCGAGCCTGCCGCGCTGTTCCACCCCGGGCGCCGGGTCCGGTTCGTCGACGCGGGTCGTGGATGAGCAGCCTGACCGTCCTCGAAACGGGGCCGTTGGCAACAATCCAGGACCGCGGACGGGCCGGCCAGGCGGCGCTCGGCGTACCGCCCTCCGGCGCCTGCGATCGATCCTCGTACGCATTGGCGAACCGGCTCGTCGGCAACGACGTCGGCGCGGCCGCTCTGGAAGTCACGTACGGCGGCTTGACCATCCTCGCGGACAACGACCTCGTCATCGCGATCACCGGCGCCCCCTGTGCCGGCGTCCCCCTGAACGCCCCGACCCTCCTGAGGTCCGGCTCGGTCCTGCACTTCGGTGCACCGGTGAGCGGCCTCCGCACCTACGTAGCCGTTCGCGGCGGCATCGACGTACCGCCCGTCCTGGCCTCCCGCTCCACCGACCTACTGTCCGGCCTTGGCCCAGAACCGCTCCGTGCTGGGCAAACGTTGCAGGTCGGCTCACCTGTGCATCCGATGCCTGGAGTGGATCAAGCACCGGTCGCCGCGCCCGCCTCCGGCCAGGTGATGCTGCGAGTAACTCCGGGCCCCCGGAAAGACTGGTTCACCGACGCAGCCTGGGTCTCTCTCACCTCACAGGTTTACGAGGTGAGTACGAACAGCAACCGCGTCGGCGTCCGTCTCGACGGAGAGCCGCTGGAACGCGCCCGCCCCGGCGAGCTGGCCAGCGAAGGCATGACCCACGGCGCCATCCAGATCCCCCCGTCCGGCACCCCCGTCATCTTCCTCGCCGACCACCCCGTGACGGGCGGCTACCCGGTGATCGCGTACGTCGCGTCGGCCGACCTGGACGCCTGCGCCCAGGTCCGGCCGGGCCAGCCGGTCCGCCTGATCAGCTCGTAGTACGGCCACGCATCTCGTCCGCGAACGACTCCTGCGCACGGCGCATGACCGCCAACTCGGCGGGGTCCGCGAACCGCTCGTGGATCGTTTCGAGGTCGACGTCCTCGACGTGGGTCTGCAGCCACCAGATGTTGCCGAGCGGATCCTTCACCCGGCCGCCGCGGTCGCCGGTGATGCCGGAGTACAGCAGCTCGGTGACAACCGTCGCGCCCGCGTCAAGGGCCCGTTGGTACGTCCGCTCCACGTCGTCGACGTACACGCTCAGGAAGGCAGGCGTGTCCGGCCACTCGGGCGCCGCGTCGAACGTCATCAGTACCGACTCACCGACGGTGATCTCCGCATGCCCCACGGTGCCGTCCTCGTTCGGGAACCGGCCGGACGTGCGCACCTCGAACGTGTGCTCCACGAACTTCAGAAACTTGTCCGCGCCCTTGGCGGCGACGTACGGAGTAACGGTCGACTTGCCTTGAATCGTCATACCTTCAGCCTGTCGGAGGTAGCGGACAGGTCATGTCCTACTGGCCTGAAATCGGCGCAAGTACTCCGTCGGCGTCGTACCGAGGTGACGGGCGAAAGCACGGCGGAGGGTCTCGTCGCTGCCGAGCCCACTGAGTCTGGCGGCCGTGGCGATGCTGTGGCCGTCGAGGAGAAGTTGCTGCGCCCGATCCAGTCGCACGCGCTCGACCCAGCGGCCTGGGGTGGTGTTGAACTCGCTCTGGAACAACCGGGCCAGGTGCCGCGGGCTGACCCCCGCCGAGGCGGCCAGGTTCGGCAGGCTGTGGTCGGCGGCCGGGTCCGCGAGCACGGTGTCGGTGATCTCCCGCAGCTGATCGGTCCGCGCCGGCGGGGTCGCCAACGCGGTCGAGAACTGCGACTGCCCGCCAGGACGCTGCATGTACACCACCAACTCCCGCGCAACCGCCCGCGCGAGGTCGGCGCCGTGATCCGCCTCCACCAGCGCGAGCGTGAGGTCGATGCCGGCGCTGATCCCGGCGGACGTCACGTACCGCCCGTCGGTGAGGTGCAGCGCGTCGGGCTCGACGTGCACCTTCGGGTACTTCCGCGCCAGCGCGGCCGCATGCCGCCAGTGCGTCGTCGCCCGCCGCCCGTCGAGCATTCCGAGCTCGGCCAGCACGAACGCCCCGCTGCACACCGACGCCACGCACTCGGCGTTCGCAGCCAGCGCCGCCGTCAGTTTCAGTACCTCGTCCGGTACGCCGTCCACCAGGTGGTCCGCGCCCGGCACCACGACCGTGTCGACGGGATCTGCACTGGTCACCGTTCCGGCCAGCACGACTCCCGCGGCGGTTCGCACCTCTCCGCCGTGCGCGGACACGAGCACGGTCTCGTATCGCCGGCTCTGATGCAGGACCTCGAGCGGTCCGGTGACGTCCAGCAGCGTCACGCCGTCGTACACGACGAACGCGATCCGACGTCGTGTCCGAATCTGTGGTTCTTCTGGCGATTTGGACATGGTGTCAGCATACTGCCTACCAGGAAGCTGGTGGCATGACCGAAACCATCGCCGGCGTCCGGATCCCCGACAGCACGCTCGCCCGGGAGGCGACCGAGCTTCTCCGCGACGCCGCATCCCCACTGCTGTACGACCACTCGCGGCGCGTGTTCCTGTTCGGCTCGCTCCGCGGCGAGGGGCTCGCGTACGACGCGGAACTGCTGTACGTCGGCGCCCTGTTCCACGACCTCGGCCTGACCGAGCGGTACCGGCGTA
The DNA here is from genome assembly GCF_006715085.1 of Kribbella jejuensis. Lineage (NCBI taxonomy): Bacteria > Bacillati > Actinomycetota > Actinomycetes > Propionibacteriales > Kribbellaceae > Kribbella > Kribbella jejuensis. The sequence goes on from NZ_VFMM01000001.1 coordinate 2,583,978, forward strand.
CCGATCAGCGCTTCGAGATCGACGGCGCCGACGAGGCCCGCCGCTTCCTCGGTACGCACGGCATCACCGGCGAACCGGCCGACCGCGTCTGGACCGCGATCGCGCTGCACACCACGCCGGAGATCCCTTTGCACATGGCCCCCGAGGTGGCCCTGGTCACCCGCGGCGTCGAGCTCGACGTGCTCGGCATCGGGTACGACGCGATCACTCCGGCGCAACGTGCGGCGGTCACCGCTGCTCACCCACGACCGGACTTCAAGCCGCGCATCCTCGAGGCCTTCACCGCGGGGTTGGTCGACCGCCCGGCGACGACGTTCGGCAACGTGAAGGCCGACGTCCTCGAGCACTTCGTGCCCGGCTTCCACCACACCGACTTCGTCGACGTCATCAAGAACTCTCCGTGGCCTGAGTAGACGCTGCTTGTCCGGGGCGGGCGGACGGGTGAGGATGTGCGGTATGACTTCTGGAACGCCAGGTATCGACAGCACAGTTCCCCCGAGCGGCACCGGATGCGTCGAGTGCCTGGCCGCCGACGGCTGGTGGTTCCACCTGCGGCGTTGTGCGGAGTGCGGCCACATCGGCTGCTGTGACTCCTCCCCCGCGCAGCACGCCTCCGCGCACGCCGCGAACACCGGCCACCAGATCGTCCGCAGCTTCGAGCCGGGCGAGGACTGGTTCTGGCACTACGGCGAGTCCCAGTACTACGACGGCCCCGACCTGGCGCCGCCGATCTCCCGCCCCGAAACCCAGCCCGTCCCCGGCGGCAACGTTCCCCCCGACTGGCAGGACAAGCTGCACCGCTGACGCGCTACAGAACGAAGCCTGTCGGGAACGGGTCGTCCGGGTCGAGGAGGTAGTTGGCGGTGCCGGTGATCCAGGCACGGCCGGTGACCGTCGGTACGACGCCCACGTAGGGGCCGACCGTGGTCTCCTCGACGAGCCGCCCGGTGAAGCGGGTGCCGATGAAGGACTCGTTGACGAAGTCGGTGTCGAGGGCGAGCTCGCCACGGGCGTGCAGTTGCGCCATCCGGGCCGACGTGCCGGTGCCGCAGGGCGAGCGGTCGAACCAGCCGGGGTGGATCGCCATCGCGTTGCGTGAGTGGGCGCCGTCCTCGCCCGGAGCGGTGAACTGCACGTGCTTGCAGCCGTTGATCCCCGGATCGAGCGGGTGCACCGGACGATCGGTGGCGTTGATCGCGTCCATGATGTCCAGGCCGGCCTTCAGGATGCGGTCCTTCTCCGCCCGGTCGAACGGGATGCCGAGCTGCTCCAGCGGCAGGATCGCGTAGAAGTTGCCGCCGTAGGCCATGTCGTACGTGACCTTGCCGAGCCCGGGCACGTCGACCGAGGCGTCCAGCGCATGCGAGTACGACGGGATGTTCCGCAGCGTCACCCGCTCCGCCCGTCCGTTGCTCACGGCAACATCCACGACCACGAGCCCGGCCGGTGTGTCCAGCCGGACCTTCGTCTGTGGCTCCGTCACCTCGACCATGCCGGACTCGACCAGCACCGTGGCGACGCCGATCGTGCCGTGACCGCACATCGGCAGGCAGCCGGAGACCTCGATGTACAGCACGCCCCAGTCCGCGTCGGAGCGGGTCGGCGGCTGCAGGATCGCGCCGCTCATCGCGGCGTGCCCGCGCGGCTCGTTGACCAGGAACAACCGCAGGTCGTCCAGGTGCTTCACGAAGTACTCACGGCGCTCGGCCATCGTCGCGCCCGGGACCACGCCGACGCCGCCGGTCACGACCCGGGTCGGCATGCCCTCGGTGTGTGAGTCGATCGCACTGATCGTCCGGACCGATCTCATGCCAGCGACTCCACTGCTTTCTTCATGTCCAGCTCCAACTGCGCGACGTGTTCGGGGACCAACGGCCCGCGCGGCGGGCGGCACGGGCCGCCGAACCGGCCGACGTAGTCCATGCCGTACTTGATCGCCTGCACGAACTCGGTCCGCGAGTCCCACCGGAAGGCGGCGACCAGCGGCTCGTACAGCGCCCGGGCCTCTTCCAGCTTGCCTTCGAGGGCAAGGTTGTACAACCGGACCGATTCCTTCGGGAACACGTTCGGGAAGCCGGCGAACCAGCCGGTCGCGCCCATCAGCAGCGCCTCGAGCGTCAGGTCGTCGGCGCCCGCGATCACGGCCAGGTCCGGGGCCAGCTCGCGGATCTCCAGGATCCGCCGGACGTCACCGGAGAACTCCTTGACCGCGACGACGTTCTCGATCTGGGCGATCTCGCCCAGCAGGTCGGGCGTCAGGTCGACCTTGGTGTCGAGCGGGTTGTTGTAGACCATTACCGGCAGACCGGCCTTCGCGACCTCGGTGAAGTGCGCGATCACCTCGCCGCGGTTCGCCCGGTACATGGTCGGCGGCAGGCACAGGACGCCGTCCGCGCCGTCCTCGGCCGCCTTCTCCGCCCAGGCCCGCGCCTGGTGCGATCCGACCCCGTGCACGCCGACCACCACGATGCCGTCGTCGCCGACGGCCTCGATCGCGGTCCTCGCGACCGCCCGCCGCTCGTCGTCGGTGAGCGACGAGTACTCCCCGAGGGACCCGTTCGGCCCGACGCCGCGACAGCCGTTCTCGACCAGCCACCGGCAGTGCTCTGCGTACTTGTCGAGGTCCGGCCGCAACCCGGCCGGCGCCGACGCGTCCTCGGCGTACGGCAGCGCGGTCGCGACGATCACGCCTTCGAGTTTCTCGCTCATGGTTGTTCCTCCTGCGCTCTGGCCAGATCCCGCAGCCTCACGGGTACGGCGATCGGTCGTTTCATGCTTGGCTTCGGTACTGCGCCGGGCTCGGCCAGCAGGGCGGCGACGTTGCGCGAACACACCCGCCCCTGACACATCCCCAGCCCGGCGCGACTGCTGAGCTTCATTGCCCGGCCGTCGTCCAGACCGCGATCCGCGGCGGCGTCCTCGAGGTCGCCGCGGCTGACTTCTTCGCAACGGCAGACCAGCGTCTCCGCCGTACTCCAGCTCTTCCACCCGTCCCGCACCGGATACGCGCGAGCAAGAACTTCGGCCAGCCGCTGCCCCTTGACCACAGCACTCCGGGCTTCCACCAGCCGTCGCCCTTGGACCACAGCGCTCCGGACAACGGCGAGCCAATGGCCTTTGGGCACCGCGCTTCGGGCTTCTACGTTCGGCGTCGTCCCCAGGGCGTGGTGCGCGGCGGCGGCGCCGGCCACTTCGCCTTCGGCAGTTGACGGAGCGGCTCCGGCGACACCGGTCAGCTCACCGGCGGCGAAGACCCCTGGAGTGCTCGTCTGCTGGTCGGCGTCGACCGTCACCGCGGGGCCGCCGTCGGGGGCGGTCCCCAGTTCACAACCGGCAGCGACAGCGAGTTCCAGGTTGGCGGTGAAGCCGAAGCCGAGGCAGACGGCGTCGACCTCGAGCCGACGCTCGGTGCCGGGCACCCGACGCCAGGTCGCGTCCAGCCGGGCGATGGTGACGGCCTCGACGTGGTCGGTGCCGTGGGCAGCGACGACGGTCCAGCCGTGTCGCAGCGGTATCCGGTGCCGGGCCAGCACAGCGCCGTACCCGGCGGCTTCCCGAAGTTTGTCGATGGCAACTGTCGGGTCGGCCGACCAGCCCTTGCGGACGGTCACGAGCGAGTTGGCCTCGAGCAGTGCGACGACCTGTGCACCCACTCCGACGAGGGACTCGGCGACAGGCAACAGGAACGGGCCCGTGCCCGCGACCAGGACGCGGCGACCGACCGAGATCCGCTGCCCTTTGGCCAGCGCCTGCGCGGCACCGGCGGTGTAGACGCCGGGCAGGTCCCATCCGGGGAACGGCAGCACCCGGTCGTACGCGCCGGTCGCCAGCACCACGGCCTTGGCGTCGATCGGGAACGGCGTACGACCTGCCGCATCGGCGGGACCGCGCTGTGCCCAGACACGCAGCCCCTCGATCGCCCACACAGAGGTCTCGGTCAGGTGGGTGATCCGTGGCGAGGCCGCGATCCGGTCTCGCTGCGCCGCGAAACTCTTCCAGCCATGCTGCAACCGATCGGGGCGCCTCGCCGCGAACTCGACCGGCAACTGCCGGTTGAACTGCCCACCAACGGCTCGCCCGTTGTCCACCAACAGCACGTCGGCCCCAGCCTCCGCAGCCGCGATCGCCGCCGCCATCCCGGCCGGCCCACCCCCAACCACGACCACATCCACAGTCCTGACAGCAACTGCCGCGCCGCCGCCCCCCACCACACCACCGGCCTTCCGGGACCCTGGCGCCTCCACGCGGGGCACTTCCTCGCGGGGGGCTTCAGTTGTTGCTGGGAGGACGGCGCCCTGCTGGCTGGTGATGACGTCGTCGGGTTCGACTGTTCGCTGGCAGGCTCGCGTGTCGGGCAGGCCGTTCACCGTGACGAGGCAGTCGTAGCAGGCCCCGATACCGCAGAAGGTGCCGCGCGGGCGCCCGTTGACCCGCGTCGTACGCCACGTGTCGCGACCGTTCGCGAGTAGCACGGCGGCGACTGTCTGACCGGCTTGCGCCGTGATCGGTTGACCGTCGACCGTGACCGGCACGGTCGGCGGCTGCTCGACGTCGGCCGGGTCGCCCGCACGCGGGCGCTGGTACGCGCTCATGCGGCGATCACCGCCGGACGATCGACCCGGAACGGCGCCGGATCGAGATGCGGCGCCAGCCCGAGGAACTGCTCCGTGATCAAGCGCCCGGTCGCCGGTGCCAGCCCGATACCGGCGCCCTCGTGACCGGTCGCGTGCCACAAGCCCAGCACGCGCGGATCCGGACCGATCACCGGCAGATGATCCGGCGCATACGGACGGAAGCCGCCGTACGCACGCATCACCGGGACGTCGCCCAGGAACGGGAACAGCCCGACCGCCTTCCGCGCCAACTCCTGCAGCACGCGCACCTTCACCGTTTCGTCGAAGCCGATCCGCTCCCGGCTCGACCCGATCAGCACGGTCCCGCCGCGCGTCGACTCGACCACCGTCGACGTCTGCAACTCGGCATCGCCACTGCCCACAGCGCCGACGTAGTCAGCGTCGTACACCTTGTGCCGAACGCACTCCGGCAGCGGCGCGGTCACCAGGATCATCCCGCGTCGTGGCAGCACCTCGATCCGCGCACCGGCGGCCGCGCTGAACGCACCGGCCCACGGACCGCACGCATTCAGCACCGCACCACAAGCGATGTCACCGTCGGAGGTGTCCACTCCGACCACCCGGCCGCGTGACTGCCGGACCCCGAGCGCGGCGACCCCCGATCGCACCTCGCCGCCGCGCTCGCGGACCGCCGCCAGCAACGCGGTCGCGGCCAGCACCGGCTGCACCTGCGCGTCGTCCGGGTAGTGCACGCCGATCGTCACCCGTGGCGTGAGCAGCGGCTCGAGCTCGAACACCTGCGCGGGACTGATCACCCGGGCATCAACGCCGGCCTCGCGCTGTTTCGCGGCGAAGGCGGTCAACGGCTCCGGATCGCCCGTCGCCACCACGACGCCGCCCTTCGCCTCCCACTCCACGTCCGCGAGCCGCTCAGGCAGTCGCCCGCGCACCACGTCCCACTCCGCGCGGGACGCGACCGCGAGCTCCAGCTCGGGACCCGGCTCCTTGTCCGAGACGAGCACGTTGCCCTCACCGGACGCGGTCGTCCCCGCGGCAGGGCCGTCGCGGTCGATGACCAGCACCCGCACCCCGGCCGCCGACAGAGCCTCGGCACACGCGGCCCCGACCATGCCCGCGCCGACCACCACCACATCGGGTGTCGCGGACCGGTGCATGACGGCCTCCTCGAGCAGGACGTTCGCTAAAATGAACGACTCCGAGATTACGCGTGCCCCCGACCACCGGTCAATGAACCCAACCGGACCTCTCCCGGACCTTTTCCTGCCCTACCCCTGCAGATGCGGCCCGCCGGCCGCCGCCGGATACACGTCCGGCGGGTACTCGAGCAGCAACACGGACCGCACCGGCCCGTCCACGGCCTCGTACGCATGCGGTCCCGCCGCCCGGAACGCCAGGTAGTCACCCGGCCCCAGCTCCGCGTTCTGCCCATGAGCGTTGATGCGCAGGCACCCGGACAGGACGATGTGGTGCTCGGTGCCCGGGTGGCCGTCGGACTGCTGGACCGCGTCCGGCCGGATCTCCTGGTTGTAGATCTCGAACAGCCCACCCGGGTGTTCGAGCCGCCGGAGCATCCGCAGATCGATCGCGTCACCGGACAGCACGTCGACGTCCGCGGACCGGACCAGCACCACGCCGGAGGCCGGCGACTCGGCCAGCAGCGCGGACACCGGGATCCCGAGAGCGTTCGACAAACTGAACACTGTTTCGATCGTCGGGTTCCCCGCGCCGGACTCCAGCTGGGACAGGGTGCCCTTCGCGATCCCGGACCGCCGGGCCAGCTCGGACAGCGAGATGCCCTGCTCGTCCCGCCGCGCCCGCAGGTTCGTCCCGAGCAGCTTCCCCGCACCCATCGCCGTCACACCGGGGAGCATGCCACATCAGGGAATGACGCGCCGCCGACGGAGCTCGGCGAAGATCCGGTAGAACATCTGCTCGGTGTCGACGTACTCGTGGAAGCCGGCCCGGCGCGACTTCGAGGCGTCGGCGAAGAAGTCGTAGTCCCACCCGAACACGAAGTCGGCGAACGGCCACGACGACACCTCGGCGAACGACGTGGCCGCCAGGTCGTGGGTCGCCTGGAGCTGCTTCCACACCGGCTCCTTGTCCGCCATCACGTCCTGCAGCGACAGCTGCAGCGGCGGCGCCACGTCCAGCCCGAACCAGGCACCGAGCTTCGGCCACAGCTCGCTCCACCGGAACAGGTCGCCGTTCGTGATGTTGAACGCCTGGTTCGCCGCAGCCGGCGCGGTCGCCGCCCATACCGTTGCCTTGGCCAACAATCCGGCGTCGGTGAGCTCCAGCAACGAGTGATACGCACCGGGCTTGCCCGGGAACCGCAGCGGTACGCCGAGTTCCTTCGACAGCGAGGCGTAGACGGCGATCGCGACCGCGAGGTTCATCGGGTTGCCGAGGGCCGAACCGCCAACCACAGAAGGGCGCAGCGCCGACCACGTCCACGCCTTGCCCTGCTGGCGTTCCTCCAGGAAGCGCTGCTGGTCGACGTTGAACTCCGGCGGCAGATGCGGCGGATCGTCCTCGCGGGCCGGCGTCTTGAACGGGCCGAGATGCGCGCCGTACACCTTGTAACCCTGCATCAGGCTCACGTGCCGCAGGCCCCGCGCGACCGGCTCGATCGCGTCGACGACGTTCACCAGCATCGCCAGGTTCGGCGGTACCAGTTCGGCCCAGGTCGGACGGTCCTGGTAGGCGACGTAGAACACATGCGTCACCTCGCTCAGCGCGGACAGCTTGGCGCGGGTGTCGTCCGGGTCGAGCAGATCCACCGCGACGTGCCGGATCCGGCCCGGTACGTCGGTACCGCCGCGCCGCGACAGACCGATCACCCGCCAACCCGGCAGCGACGCCAGATGCTCAACCAGATTCGTCCCGATCACTCCGCGGGCACCGACCACCAAGGCAACGTTCTCCATGCCCGACAGCCTTGCTGACCTGCGCAGATAAAACCAACGCATTCTCCTTAGCGAACCCATAAACTCGGTTTATGGCAACGCTCAGGCAACTGGAGTACTTCGTCACCGTGGTCGGCGAAGGTTCGTTCACGAAGGCCGCGGACCTGCTGCACGTCACCCAGCCGGCGCTCTCCCACCAGATCCGTGCGCTCGAACGTTCCGCCGGCGGACCGCTGCTCGAGCGGCTCCCGCGTACTGTCCGGCTCACCCCGACCGGACGCGCGATGCTGCCACATGCCCGCGCGACGCTGGCCGACGCAGAGCGTGCACAATGCGCCGCACGGCAGGCCGCCGGCCTCGAGGTCGGCGAGCTCCAGATCGCGACGCTCTACTCGATCACCCTGGGCGTACTGCCCGCAGCCTTGCGCCAGTGGCGGCAGACCCGTCCGAACGTCGGCATCCGCCTCTTCGAGCACCGCCATACCGACGAGCTCGTCGACGCCATGCACGCCGGACAGGCCGACCTTGCCGTCGGCCCGGAGCCTGAGAACTGGCCCGGCTTCACCCGCGTACTAGGCATTGAGGAGCTCGTCGTGGTGGTCGCGGCCGACGACCCTGCCGCCACAGGCGACACCGTGAACCTCTACGACCTCAAGGAGCGGTCGTGGGTGCACTACGCACCAGACCACGGGCTGGCAGACGTTCTCGACAACGCCTGCGCACAAGCAGGGTTCGAGCCACGCATCGCCGTACGCACGGAGCAAACGGCGGCAGCGCCCGCGCTCGCCGCGGCAGGCCTCGGTCCCGCCCTGGTACCGGACAACATCCTGCCGAAGGACTTCGACGGCCACGTACTACACCCGGAACCACCCGTGTGCCGCACGCTCACGGCGTACACCCGTAGCGCCCCTGACCCGCTGGCGGCCGCGTTCATGGACGTGCTGTTTCAGTCGGCAGGACTGCGGGCACGCGGAGGTGATGGCTAACGAAGAGTCGGACGGCACAGTCCTCCTGGCCGGCGCCGCGAACCTGATGATCGCGATCGCCAAGGTGGTCGCCGGTCTGCTGTCGGGGTCGACGGCGCTCCTGGCCGAGGCGGCGCACTCGGTCGCGGACACACTCAACCAGGCGTTCCTGCTGACCGCATTGCACCGCAGCCGGAAGCCGGCTGATGCCCGGCATCCCTTCGGCTACGGGATGGAGCGGTACTTCTGGTCGCTGCTCGCCGCGGTCGGCATTCTCGTGCTCGGCGCCGGCTTCTCGATCACCGAAGGCCTGCGATCGATCCTCGCACCGGAGCCCATCGCGGCACTCGCGGTGATCTATCCGGTGCTCGCGATCTCGTTCGTCTTCGAAGGAGGCTCCTGGCTGCGGGCGTTCACCCAGCTGCGGCGCGAGGCCCGGGAGGCCGGCGTACCGCTGCTGACGCAACTGAGGAGCGCCGAGCCCGCGGTCAAGACCGTGGCCTTCGAGGACTCCGCGGCGTTGATCGGCCTCGTCATCGCAGCCGTCGGCGTGACCCTGGCGGTCGTCACCGGCGAACACTTGTGGGACGGCGCCGCGTCGATCGGGATCGGTGTACTGCTGGTCGTCGTGGCATTCACGCTCGGCCGGGAGAACAAAACGATGCTGATCGGGCGGGCACTGCCGGACGACATCCAGCGTGAGGTACGGACCATCATCGCTGCGGAACCCGGGATCGAGGACGTCCTCGACCTGCTCAGCCTGCGGCTCGCACCGGACCGGGTCCTCGTCGTCGCGACCGTCGACCTGGTCGACTCCGGTACGACGGGCGCCGCGGTCGAGCAGCTCGCCGAGAAGATCGACAGCAAGGTACGGGAGGAGCACCCGAGCATCCGGCACCTGTACCTCGACCCGACGCCCGGTGACCCGAGTCAGCGTTTGTCGTGACCCCAGTTGGCGACGATGGCCGCGGCCGGGGGCAGGACTGCGGCTACCGCGCTCATGGCGATGGCCGCGGGGATGGAGAACAGGCGGACGACGAACCACGCCAGGATGATCAGCGTGGCGCAGGTGCCCATCAGCAGGACGTACAGCTTGCGGTTGTCGTACTTGCGGGCCATGTCAGACCGTCAGCGGGAGCTTCCCGAGCGCATGTACCAGAGGGGACAGCTCAGGTAGCTCTGCGGCGGTCGACAATGCAGACGTCAGCACGGCGTCGTGCGTCGGCTGTGCTTGCGCCAGCAGCTCACGGCCGGCCTCAGTGACCTCTGTGTAGATGCCGCGCCGGTCCGTCGGACACAGGTACCGCTGGAGCAATTTGCGGTCTTCCAGACGGTTCACCAGACGAGTAGTAGCTGACTGGCTGAGCACCACTGCGTTCGAGAGCTGGTTCATGCGCAGGTGGTAATCGTCCTGGCGCGCCAGCACGTCCAGCACGCTGTACTCACTCACGGAAAGGCCGTGCTGCTTCTGCAGTGCGCGCTCCAGCTCGTCCTCGATCCGGGCGTGCAGCGCCGCCAGGGTTCGCCACCCCTGCGCCCGCGCCTCCGCGGCGTCATCCGGTAGTCCCACGGCACCTCCACTTGATCTTCACGATTGCATGCGCAATCATAGCGCTTGTGCAATAGCCCGCGTGTGCAACTATCGCGCACGCCGGTAATAGTCATCAGACTACATTCGAGGAGAGTTCGAGTCATGCCCGCAGCCTTGCTGGCTCTGGCAATCGGTGCCTTCGGGATCGGCACCACCGAGTTCGTCATCATGGGGCTGCTGCCCGAGGTCGCCACCGACTTCGGCGTCAGCATCCCGTCCGCCGGCCTGCTCATCTCGGGGTACGCCCTGGGCGTCGTCGTCGGCGCCCCGCTGCTCACCGCGATCGGCTCCAAGGTCTCCCGCAAGACCGTGCTGATCGCGCTGATGGGTGTCTTCATCGCCGGCAACCTACTCTCCGCGGTCGCTCCGTCGTACGGCGTGCTGATGACCGGGCGGATCGTGGCGGCACTGTCCCACGGGGCGTTCTTCGGCGTCGGATCGGTGGTCGCCGCATCGCTCGTACCGAAGGCGAAGCAGGCGAGTGCGATCGCGTTGATGTTCACCGGGCTGACGATCGCCAACGTGCTCGGCGTACCGGGTGGTACTGCGCTCGGCCAGCACTTCGGGTGGCGGTCGACGTTCTGGGCGGTCACTGCGCTCGGGGTGATCGGCTTGCTGGGCATCGTGTTCCTGGTGCCGCGCCAGGGGTCAGCGGAAGGCACTGGACTGCGTAGCGAACTCGCGGTGTTCAAGAGCTTGCAGGTGTGGCTGGCACTGGCCATGACCGCGCTGGGCTTCGCTGGTGTCTTCGCGTCGTTCACCTACATCGCACCGATGATGACTGAGGTCGCCGGCTTCTCTGCCGGTGCTGTGACCTGGCTGCTCGTTCTCTTCGGCGGTGGGCTCGTGGTGGGCAACCTGCTGGGCGGCAAGGCAGCGGACCGGTCGCTGATGCCAAGCCTGTACTTGATCCTCACGTTGCTGGCCACCGTACTGGTCGTGTTCGTCTTCACGGCCCACGCCAAGATCCCCTCTGCCGTGACGATTGCGCTCTTCGGCGCCGCGGGCTTCGCCACGGTCGCACCGCTGCAGAAGCGCGTCATGGACAAGGCACAGGGCGCTCCGGCGTTGGCGTCCGCCGCCAACATCGCCGCGTTCAACCTGGGCAACGCCGTCGGTGCCTACCTCGGCGGACTAACCATCGAACACGGCCTCGGCTACACCGCACCCAACTGGGTGGGCGCTGCACTCGCCGTCGCCGGCCTGGTCGTCGCGCTGCTCTCCGGCCTGCTAGACCGCCGCACCAGCGACGCGCCCGCCCTGGTAGAACCTGGCCACCGCATGGAAGGACTTCTTCGGTAGCCAGTAGTACGGCGACGCCGGGTTGGTGTCGTCGTAGCGGAGGACCTTGCAGACGCTGAACGCGGCCATGTCCTCGTCGTGCGGGCGGTCGTGCGGGCGGTGTGGTGCGTCGGGCGAGATGAACGTGTACGGCGAGGCGCCCAGGAAGCCCTGGTCCGTGAAGACCTGCAGCATGGTGGCCAGGTGGTCCGCCTGCTCCTGCTCGTTGCGGACGTACTGCGGTGGGATGACCGGGACGTCGCCGCTGTAGTCGACGATGTCCCAGCCCATCCCGCCGAGCTTGGCCGCGCCGGTGAACGTGCAGCACCCGAACTCGAGGATCACGATCGGCTTCTTCCACCGGCGTAACGGCGCGAGCTCCTTCGCGTGGTCGGCGGCGCGGGCGTGATACGAGTAGTAGTCCAGCCCGACGAGGTCGAAGATCGACCAGTCCACCTGTTCGAGGTCCGACGCGGCGCCGTATGTGATCCGCCCGCGGAAGTTGCTCCGGGCCACCTGCACCATGCGGGCCGTGAACGCACGGAACCGCCGCTGCAACACCGCCATGTCGAAGCCGCCGTTGGTCAGGTACTTGACCCGCTCGGAGAAGCTCGCGCCCGGCACGATCCCCGGTGTGAACAGCATGAACTCGCACCCGACCACCAGCATCACCTCGCGGTCGTACCGCCTCCGCAACCGCTCCGCTTCGACCGCGACTTGCCGCAGTTTCTGCAGCTCCACCGCCTGCGGTTCGTCGAACGAACGCGGCTGTATCGACACGGTGAGCCCCGCCTCGAGCGCGACGGTGGCGGTGTCGATCAGCCGTCGTACGTCGCTGCCGTAGATGCTGACCCAGTTCGCATGGAGCCGGTGGCGGATCGCTTGGATCTCGCCGCGCATGATGCTGTGCCGCCAGCGCAGTCGGCTGTCGTCGGGTCCTCCACCGGTGTCGTACGCGACGCCCTTGAGCGTGAGCCGGCCCGGGCTCGCGGCGGCGGGCGTGGCGACTCCCGCTGCCGCGGTGGCTGCACCGAGGGCGAGGAACTGGGCGCGGTTGATCGTCATGGCGTCAAGTCTTCGCCAGTACGCCGGGAACGTCGTCGTGCCGAGGTCGCGGGCTGTCCGACTTTGGTTGTGAAACGCTGTTCTCGAGTGTGACACACTGTTTCAGTGCGTGAAGCAGACCGCCGTACGGCGCTGGGATCGGTGTGGTTGCGGGACGAACCGGAGCCGACCCGGAACCGGCTGAGCCGGGACGACATCGTGGCGACGGCGATCCGGGTACTCGACCGGGACGGGCTGGACGCGTTCTCGATGCGGGCGATGGCGGCCGAGCTCGGTACCGCAGCGACGTCGGCGCTCTACTGGCGGATCGCGACCAAGGACGATCTACTCGAGTTGATCGTCGACACCGTGCTCGCCGACGCGCTGGTCGAGACTGCGGGCGACTGGCGTGAGCAGGTGACGGGTGTTCTGATGACGGCGTACCAGGCACTGTCGGAACACCCGTGGGCCGCGCAACTCCTCCCGACCCACGCCGGCCTCGGCCCGAACTACCAGGCACTCACCGACCGCGTACAGGACATCCTGACCACAGCCGGCTTCAAGGCCACACATCTGGATTCGGCCGTGTCCGCCCTCATCCACTACCTCCTCGGCTCCGCCGTCGCCGACTCAGCGTGGCTCTCGGTCGTACGCCGCAGCGGCCTCAACGAACCACACTGGGCCTCCAAGTCGGCCAACCGAATGGGCGTCGACCCCACCCACCTAACCGCCTACCTGAACCCCAACAGCCCCGCCGGCCCCCAGGCCCGCTTCACCTCCGGCCTCCGAGTAATCCTCGTCGGCCTCCGCCCCCGCCAAATCTTCTAAGTCTCCGCCCGCATCCCCTCACCCGCCGACCAGTACCCGCCCGTCTCCACGTGGTGTCTGGATCGGCCGGTGGGCAGCGGGTCGCCGGTGCCTGCCCGTTGGCACCGGCTCGGCTGGGTGGGCTTGGTTAGAGATCGGCGAAGGCGGAGGTTGGGTTTTCGAAGGCGTCGGCTACGAAGCGGAGGAAGGCGGCTGCGGTGCCGCCGTCGCAGACGCGGTGGTCGAAGACGAGCGACAGTTGGGTGAGCTTGCGGACCGCGATCTCGCCGTCGACCACCCACGGCCGGTCGATGATCCGGCCGACGCCGAGGATAGCGACCTGCGGGTGGTTGATGATCGCCGCGCTGCCGTCCACCCCGAAGCTGCCGTAGTTGTTCAACGTGAACGTCCCGGACGTCAGCTCGTGCTGGGTCAGCCGACCGTCCCGCGCCGACGCCGTCAGCCGGCGGATCTCCGCGTCCAGCCCGCGCGTGGTCAGCGTGTGCGCGTTGCCGACGGCAGGTACGACGAGACCACGGTCGGTCTGCGCCGCGAGCCCGAGGTTCACACCGTCGTACTGGACGAGCTCCTCGCGCGCGGTGTCGACGTACCCGTTGAGCTCCGGGTACTTGAGCAACCCGGCAACCACGAACCGCGCCATCAACGCGAGTAGACCCGGCCCCGGATCGGTTGCCGATCGCAACGAAGCCCGCAGCTCGACCAGCGCCGTCGCATCCACGTCGACCCAAGTCGTCGCCTCCGGAATCTCCGCCCGACTCCGACTGAGCGTCGCCGCCACGGCCCTCCGGAACCCACTCATCGGCTCCCGCCGCAACTCCCGCAGCCCCGTCCGCGCCTCGACACCCGGCTGCCCCGCAGCCGCGGCCTGCGCGGCGATCTCCTGCCCGCCAGTCTGCTGCGCCTGGACCTGCTGCCCGCCCACCTGCCGCGCCCCGACCTGCTGCCCAGTGACCGCCTGCGCGGCGATCTCCTGCCCGCCAGCCTGCTGCCCGCGAGTGTGCTGCGCCCGGACCTGTTGCCCGATCGGCTGCGCCCCGACCTGCTGCGCCCCGATCTGCTGCCCAGCGAGTTGGTGCGTGGGCTGTGGTTGCGTACGGAACGCGATCGCGTGTTCCACGTCGCGGCGGACGATCAGGCCGTCCGGGCCCGAACCAGTCAACTCGTGGAGATCGACCCCGGCGTCCCGCGCCATCCGCCGGACCAACGGCGAGATCACCAACGGCACCCGAGCCGCCGAACCGCTTCCCGAGACGCCTTCCGACCCGCGCTCCGGAACGCTTTCCGCCCCACGGCCCGGGATACTTCCCGGCCCACGCTCCGAAATGTTTTGCGACATCCGCTCCGGAGCACTTCCCGGCACGTGATCCGAACCGCTTTCTGGCACGTGAGCCGGGGGGCCCTCGAGGGCCGCTTGCGGGACGGTTTCCTCGGTTACGGCGGGGCGGGTGGTCCGCGGTTTGCGGCGGCGGGCTGGGCCGGAGGGCTCGGCTGTGCCGTAGCCGACGAGTACGTTTCCCGAGCCGGCCCGCTCCTCCGCGCGGTACGCGGCGCCGGCTGGGTCGCCTACCGTGATCAGCGGTTTGCCGACCGGCACCGTCGTACCTGGCTCGCCGTGCAGCTCCTCGATCACTCCCGCGTACGGCGACGGTAGTTCGACGATCGACTTCGCCGTTTCGACCTCCGCGATCGGGGTGTCGACAGCAACCACATCACCGACCTTCACCAGCCAGCGAACGATTTCCGCCTCGGTCAGGCCCTCGCCGAGGTCGGGAAGGAGGAACGTGTTCACGAGTCCTCCCACTGCAGATCGTCGACGGCATCGAGGATCCGGTCCACACTCGGCAGCTGGTACTTCTCCAGCTTCGGCGGCGGGAACGGAATGTCGAACGCGGTCACCCGCCGTACCGGCGCCGCCAGCGAGTGGAAGCACTTCTCGGTGACCCGGGCAACGATCTCCGACGAGACACTCGCGAACCCACTTGCCTCAGCGACCACAACAGCCCGCCCGGTACGACGTACCGCCGCACACACGGTCTCGTCGTCGAAGGGCACCACTGACCGCAGATCCACCACCGTCAGCTGCCGCCCCTCGGCCGCGGCGACCTGGGCCGCCTCCAACGCGACCGGTACCGCGGGACCGTACGCGATCAACGTCGCGTCCGCGCCCTCCCGCCGTACGACGGCCCGCCCGATCTCCGGCACCGACTCGCCGAGGTCAACCTCTTCCTTCGCCCAGTAGAGCTTCTTCGGCTCCATGAACACGACCGGGTCCGGAAACTCGATTGCCTTACGCAACAACCCGTACGCGTCCTCGACCGTTGCCGGCGTCACCACGGTGAGACCCGGCGTGTGCGCGAAATAGCTCTCCGACGAGTCGCTGTGGTGCTCGACCCCACCGATCCCGCCGCCGTACGGGATCCGGATCACCATCGGCAGCTGTACACGCCCGCGGGTCCGGTTCCGCATCTTCGCGACATGCGAGACGATCTGCTCGAACGCCGGGTACCCGAAGGCGTCGAACTGCATCTCGACCACGGGACGCATCCCGTTCATCGCCATCCCGACCGCCATCCCGACGATGCCCGCCTCGGCAAGCGGCGTGTCGAAGCACCGCTTCTCACCGAACTCCGCGGTCAGCCCGTCGGTGATCCGGAAAACCCCGCCGAGCGCGCCGACGTCCTCGCCGAACATCACCACCGACTCGTCGGCCGCCATCGCGTCGCGGAGCGCCTGGTTCAGCGCCTGCGCCATCGAGATCTTCGTGTGCGCCATGGTCAGGCCTCCTCTCGGGACAGCTCGTCGCGCAGGAACGCGGCCTGCTCGCGAAGCTGCTGGGTCTGCTCGGCGTACAGGTACGCGAACAGCTCGGCCGGCTCAACCTCGGGCTCCGGCATCAGCCCGTCCCGCAACTGCGCGGCAATTCGTACGGCGTTCTCCTCCGCCCGCTGCCGCACCGCATCATCCAGGCCACCGTTTTCCGAGAGGTACTTCACCAACCGGTCGATCGGGTCGCGGTCCAGCCACGGCGCCACCTCTGCGTCCTCCCGATACCGGGTCGCGTCGTCGGCGTTCGTGTGCGCCTGCACGCGGTACGTGTGCGCCTCGATCAGCTGCGGACCCTCGCCGTTGCGAGCCTTCTCCACGGCCCGTCCGAGCACGGCGAGCAGGCCGGCAAGATCGTTGCCATCGGCCCGTTCACCCGGTACGCCGTACCCGATGCCCTTGTGCGCAAGGGAAGGCGCGGCGCTCTGCTTGGCCAGCGGGACGGAAATCGCGTACTCGTTGTTCTGGATGAAGAACACGACCGGCGCCTGGAAGACCGCCGCGAAATTCAGCGCTTCGTGGAAATCGCCTTCGCTGGTGCCGCCGTCGCCGACCAGCGCCATCACGACGGTGTCCTCGCCCTTGAGCCGGGCCGCGTGCGCGACCCCGACCGCATGCGGCAGTTGGGTCGCGAGCGGCGTCGACTGCGGCGCGACCTTGTGCTCGTACGGGTCGTAGCCGGAGTGCCAGTCGCCGCGGAGCAGCGTCAGCGTCTCGATCGGGTCGACCCCGCGGCTCATGATCGAGACCGAGTCGCGGTACGTCGGGAACAGCCAGTCGCCCTCGCGCAGCACCATCGTGGCCGCGATCTGGCAGGCCTCCTGGCCGAACGACGACGGGTAGACCGCGAGCCGGCCCTGGCGGACCAGCGCGCTCGCCTGCTCGTTGAAGCGGCGGCCCTTGATCAACTGTGTGTAGCCGTCGAGCAGGGTTTCGCGGGCGGGCAATTCGTACGGCGGGTTGTCGTGCGGTACGCCGTACTGATCGATCAGACAGACGGGTTCCGCGGAGGGGAGCAAACGCTCCTCGACGGTAGTCATGGACCCTCCAGCGCAGGAGACGGACGGTAGCCACATCGTCGTACCTCCTGGCCAAGTGGATCTATAGTTGGGAGAATCGCGAGACGATTGGTCCCGACTCGTAGAGAAGGCGCTCAGAATGTCCGACGAGGTGATCGTCCACCGGGCGGGTCCTGGACAGATTGTCGTCGCCCCGGCGCTCGACGAGGTCGATCGGCTGATCATCGAGGCGCTCGGCCGGGACGGACGGCTGTCGATCCGGGCCCTGTCGGACGCCGTGCACATCTCCCGCGCGAACGCCTACGCCCGGGTCGAGCGGCTGACGAACACCGGCGTGATCACCGGCTTCACCGTCACCGTCGACCCGCTCAGGCTCGGTCTCGGTACGTCGGCGTACGTCACGCTGAGTCTCCGGCAGAGCTCGTGGCGGACGCTCCGCAAACAGCTCCAGGCGATCCCGGAGATCAAGCACATGGCACTGGTCGGCGGCGACTTCGACGCGATCCTGCTGGTCCGCGCGGCCGACAACGAGGGCCTCCGCCGCCTGGTCCTGGAGAAACTCCAGGCGATCCCCGAAGTCCTCGCGACCCGGACAGCGCTGATCTTCGAGGACGTCGGAACGCTCTAAGTCATGGCCGATGGACCACGAGCCAGGACCTAGCAGCCGCAGGACCGGCGGCGGATCAGCTCGGTCGGGAGGGTCAGCGCCTCGACCGAGTCCTCTCCTTCGATCAGCCGGCGAACGGCCTCTTGGGCCAGCTCCTCGACCGGCTGCCGTACGACGGTCAGCGGCGGCCACGTGTACTCCGTTTCCGGCGTACCGTCGAAGGCCACGAGCGCGATGTCGCCGGGCACGTCGACGCCCGCCTCGTGCAGGGCACGCAGTACGCCGATGGCCTGCAGGTCGGAGCTGACGAAGATCGCGGTCGGCTCGTCATGGAGCATCGTCTGCCCGGCCCGGTACCCGCCTTCACGGGAGAATTCCACGCGGGCGATCGGCCCTTCCGGCAGCGCGGCCAGCGCCAGCGCTTCCCGCCAGCCGTGCTCACGTTCGGGGTGACCGGCGCCGCCGATCACCAGGCCGATCCGCCGATGGCCGTGCGCGATCAGGTGCTCGACGCCGAGCCGCGCGCCCTCGCGGTACGCCGGGCGCACCGAGCTGACCTTCGGCAGCAAGCGGTTGATCGCGATCACCGGCACCTCGACATCGGCCAGCTGTGGATCGTCGGTCGGGGCGACCAGGATCAGGCCGCTGACCTGGCGGTGCAGCAGCTCGGCGATCTTGGCGTTCTCGGTCTCCGGATCGCCGTCCGCGCTGGTCTGGAGTACGACGTAGCCGCGGGCGGCGGCCTCACGGTCGATCGCCTTCGCGAGTTCCGCGAACAGCGGACTGCCGCCATCCGGCGTGATCAAGCCGAAGGTCCGGGTGGTCCCCATCCGGAGCGCGCGGGCGGTCGCGTTCGGCCGGTAGCCGAGCGCACGGATCGCCTGCAGCACCTTCTCGCGGGTCTCCGGCGCGACCTTGCGCGGGCCCCCGTTCACGACGTAGCTGACCACGGCGGTACTGACGCCGGCGTACTGCGCGACGTCGTTCCGGGTGACCGGTTCCTTCGGCATGCAGTGATGGTACGACGGTTGACCGGGTCGGAAAGCGGTTGCTACCGTGCAATCTACACGAGTAGATCTACACGAGTAGAAGGAGCCGCCCGTGCCCAGACGCTACGCAGTCGCCGGAACCGGATCGCGCGCGCAGTCGTACATCCGCGCCATCCTCATCGAGCACCCCGAAGAGGCCGAGCTCGTCGCTCTGCTCGACCCGAACCCGGGCCGGCTCGCGTTCCACCAGGCCAAGCTGGCGGAGCTCGGCGGTCCGGAGCTCCCGCAGTACGGCGCGGACGACCTGGAGCGGATGGTCAAGGAGCGGTCCGTCGACCGCGTGGTCGTGACCAGCCCCGACTACACCCATGCCTCGGTCGTCTCGCGGCTGCTCCGGGCCGGCGCGGACGTGATCGTCGAGAAACCGTTGACGATCGACGCCGCCGGTACCCGCCAGATCGTCGACGCGATGAACGAGTCGGGCAAGTCCGTCGTCGTCACGTTCAACTACCGGTACTCACCGCGGAACAGCGCCCTCCGCCAGGTGATCCAGGACGGCGAGATCGGCCAGGTCACCAGCGTCGAGTTCCAGTGGGTGCTCGACACCCGGCACGGCGCGGACTACTTCCGCCGCTGGCACCGTGAGAAGAAGAACTCCGGCGGCTTGCTGATCCACAAGGCGTCGCACCACTTCGACCTGGTGAACTGGTGGATCGCCTCCCAGCCGACTCGCGTGTTCGCGTCCGGCGGCCTGTCGTTCTACGGCTCCGAGAACGCGGCCGCCCGCGGCATGGGCGAACGCCCCGCGCGCGGCACGATCGATGGGTCGGCCAACGACCCGTGGATGCTCGACCTGCGCACCGACGACACGAACCGCCAGCTGTACTACGAGGCGGAGAAGTACGACGGGTACCTGCGCGACCAGGACGTGTTCGCGCCGGGCATCACGATCGAGGACAACATGTCGGTGATCGCGGAGTACGCGAACGGCGCCCGGCTGAGCTACTCGCTGAACGCGCACTCGCCGTGGGAGGGCTACCGCGTCTCGGTCAACGGCACGCTCGGTCGCGCCGAGCTCGAGGTGGTGGAGCGGGCCGCCGTCGTTGACGACCAGATCGACCCGAGCTACCCGTCGGACCGGGTGATCGCGGGTGACGTCCGTACCAATGGTGAGCGGCTCGTGCTGCAGAAGCACTGGGCGACCGCGGTCGAGGTCGAGATCCCGCGCGGCGAAGGCGGTCACGGCGGCGGCGACAAGTTGCTGTACGACGATCTGTTCGTTGGCGCAGGCAACGATCCGCTGGGACGGGCCGCCGACGTGCACGACGGGGTACGGGCGGTCGCGGTCGGGATCGCCGCGAATCATTCACTCGCGACCGGTCAGCCGGTCGTCGTCGCCGACCTGGATCTCGGCGGCTGGACCACGGCGTAGTCCGGTCTCGTCCAGGATCTGCTGGACAGTCGCGTCAAGCGAGCTCGTCTCGTCAATGACAGTCTCGCGTGGCTGGTCCAGCAGATCCTTCGAGCGGTACCAAGCGGCCATGTCCTCGGCTGTGAACGCGGTCGCCTTGTCACGAGTCCCATGCCGGCGCACGGTTTCCTCGAACGGGATGTCCAGGTAGTAGAAGTGCCCGCCGTACTCGCGGTGCAGTCGTGCGAGCATCCCGCCGTACCGCACGGTCGGCAGGATCCCTTCGATGACAGTGTGAAACCCACGGCCCAACGCATGTCTGGCCATCAACCCGATGAGCTCGATATTCGCCCCGTCGAGCTCATCCAGCTCCTGAAACACCGTCCGCCGCACGTAGTCCTGCTCGATGTACGCGATGCCACGTCCGTACAGTGCACGGATCGCTTCCACCACGGAAGTTTTACCGGACCCGGAGTTGCCACGGACAACTATCAACCGCGCCGTCACGATCGCAGATGCTTGCTGACGTCGCCGACCAGCCGGATGTTGACGTTGCGCTCCGTCCAGCGCCAACTACCGTCGCGTCGTTCGAATCGGTCGCGGTAGCGGCCGGCGGCGATGATCCGCGGTACGTCGCCGGGCACGGCTTGGAGCACAGTCACGTACGAGCGTGCTGACGCCGCGTCCTTGCCATCGGCCTCGATTGCGACGTTGGTCGTGAGGTGCTGCGTGCGGGGCGTACCGTCCGGATAGACGATCAGTGTCTCGCGGAACCACTGCTCGATCTCGGCCCGCCCGTGCAGCGGCGCACCACTTCCGCGATACGTCGCATCCGCCAGCAGCTCCGCGACGCCACCGAAATCACCGTCGTCCACAAGCTCGGCGTACCGCAGGATGAGATTCCTGATCACCTGAACGTCGACCGGATCGATGAGCGTCACGTGATGCGACTCTACCGGCGCCTACGTCGCATCCCGCGCCGCGCGTTGGCGGCGGAACCAAATCAGTAGGGCGATGCACGGTATGACGAGGCCGCCGATGCCCAGGACGAAGAAGTCCCACTCCTGGCCGATCCGGTCGGTCAGCCAGGCGAAGTTCTGGCCGAAGAAGCCGGTCACGAACGTCAGCGGGAGGAACACGGTCGCGAGGATCGTGAGCCGCTCGATCGTCGCGTTCTGCCGGACGCTGACCTTCGTCTGCTCGACCCCGATCACCGCCATGTTCGCCTCGAGAACCGTCGCGAGCAGGTCACGTTGCGCGGCGACCTCCTCGTTCACCAGGACCAGGTGGTCGTGGACGTCGCGGAAGTACGGCAGTAGCGGGGTCTCGCGGGCGTCGCGTTCCAGGGTCGCGAGCACGGCGAGCAGCGGATGTACGGCGCGGTAGAAGTCGGTCACCTCGCGGCGCAGGAAGTAGATCCGCTCCGTCGGCGCGACCGCGCCGGCGAACACCGTCCGCTCGACCTCCTCGATGTCGCGCTCGAGCTCCGCGACGACCGGTCCGTACCCGTCGACGACCTGGTCGAGGATGGCCCACAGGACGGAACTCGTACCGCCCTCGAGGAGCTCCGGGCGCTGCTCGAGCCGGATCCGGGCCCCGTGCAGGTCGCTCGCCACGCCTTGGCGGACGGTGATCACGAACGACGGCCCGAGGAACACGCTGACCTCGCCGAAGTCGACCTCCTCGCGCTCGTCGTCGTACCGGGAGGTGCGCAGGATGACCAGGCGGATGTCGCCCTCGTACGGTTCGACCTTGGGGCGGAGGTGGAACGTCTGCGCGTCCTCGACGGCCAGTTCGTGCAGGCCGAAACTGTCTCTGACCTCGGTGAGTTCCGCGGACGTGGGCTCGTACATGCCCAACCAGACGAACCCGCCGGCCCGGCAACTCGCGGCGGCGTCCCGGACCGACATCGCCTCGACGTGCTGGCGGCGGCCGTCCCGGTAGTAAGCGCAGTCGATGATCATGGTGACCTCCTCTCCTGATCGTCGTCTTTCCGGCGGGTGCGGCAACAGGGTCCGGCCGGGAAAGCAGGAGTGAACTTCGGTTCCGGTCCGCGTGACCTCTCAAGTTCCTGAGAAGTGCTGGTTGGGTTCCTGGTGTGGGTCGCGTGCGTCGACAAGGATGAGGGCATGGGACTACCAGTCGTGTTGATGCCAGGACCGATGAACGCAGCCGTTGCCGCCGGGTTGGACGGTCACTGCGAGTTGATCCGGTTGTGGGAGGAGCCCGACCCCGACGCCGTACTCGCGGGCCGCCGGGACGAGATCGTCGCCGTCGCCACGGGCGGTACGACGATCGACGGGCCGTGGCTGGACCGCCTCCCCGCCGTACGGCTGGTCGCCAGCTTCGGCGTCGGGTACGACCGCATCGACGCCAAGGCCGCCGCCGAACGCGGCGTCATCGTCACGAACACACCGGGCGTCCTCGACGACGAGGTCGCCGACACCGCACTGGGTCTGCTGCTGATGACGGTCCGCGAGCTCGGCCAGGCCGAGCGGTACCTCCGCGCCGGCAAGTGGGCGGACGGCACGCCGTACCCGTTGACGCGCGCAACGATGCACGGCCGCCGAATGGGCATTCTCGGCCTGGGCCGCATCGGCCAGGCGATCGCCGACCGGGTCGAGCCGTTCGGCATCACCGTCGCGTACCACAACCGCAGCCCGAAGGACCTGCCGTACCGCTACTACCCGACCCTGCTCGAAATGGCCGCGGACGTCGACACCCTGATGATCGTCATCCCCGGAGGCCCCACCACCCGCCACCTCGTCAACGCCGAAGTTCTCAAGGCCCTGGGCCCCGACGGCATCCTCATCAACGTAGCCCGCGGCACGGTCGTCGACGAACAAGCCCTCGTCGATGCCTTACGTACCAACACCATCCAAGCCGCCGGCCTCGACGTCTTCGAACACGAACCCAACGTCCACCCCGACCTCCTCACCCTCCCCAACACCGTCCTCCTCCCCCACGTAGGCAGCGCCACCCAACCCACCCGAACCGCCATGGCCAACCTGGTAGTCCAAAACCTCACCCACTACCTGACAAGAGGCACCCCACTAACCCCCGTCCCCGAATCCACCCACCTCCTGAAGTAGCCGACAAGCAGCTCCCTTGCGCGCCCCGACCTGGTCAGAGCGGTTGGATGTAGTCCGGGGCGGGGTCGGTGGGGAAACGGACCGTCTTGATGGTGGTGGCGCCAGATAGCCAGGCCTTGGCTATCCGGTGGCCGCCATCCATGAGGCGGCCGTCGGCGGAGAGGATTACTGGGTAGCGGAGGTCGGCCTTGTGGATTCGGGCGGCGTGTTCGGCCACCATGCGGCAGGTCACGGGGCGGCCGCCGAACCAGCAGTCCTGGTCGAACTCTTGGATGCTGTCGATCGGCACGGACTCGACCGGCAGACCTTCTGACAACTTCCAGAGCCGTTCGGTCAGGTAGAAGGCGCGCCCGCCGGGCACGGGACGTGAATGTCGTTCAGGCATCTCGCCATCATGAACCGTTGCGGGTCGGCTCGGCAGGGGGTTTCCTCGGATGGTCGAGGGAGCTGGGATGGCGGGTTGGGAGAGTTTGCGGGTGGATCTGCTTCGGTACCTGGAGGAGGCGCCGGGCGCGCTCGTCGTACTCCCCAATCCGCACACGGTGCGTCGGTACGAGCGACGGTTCCGGATCGAGCTTGCCGCGTGGGCGACCGACATCGCGGCAGACCTGTACGCGAAGTACGGCGAGCTCGTGGAGTTGCGTGTTGGGGCGCTGAGCTTCCCGGGCAAGGAACTGTTCGTGCGCGAGCGGTCCCAACGGCTACGAGGTGAACCAGCCGAAGCCGTCGGACTCACCGCAGAACCCCTACAGCAGTTGACGATCCGCTCTGGTCACCACGCCCAGCAGGACGTCCTGGTGACGAATCAGGCCGCGCACGAACAGGTGCTCCTCACCGCAGGTGACCTGAGGTCGGTGGTAACCAACGCCTCGGGCCGGGAAGTCGGCTGCTACGTCGGCCCGCACAACCTGCCGCGAATCGGGTTCCCGATCGACCCGCATCAGTCGCGGCCTGTGCCCGTCCTCATCGGCACAGCATCCCTCGTTCCCGACCTGGGGTATGCCGTCCCGCCCGGACGGTGGGCGCTCCGGATCAGTTTGCAGACCGAAGCCGGGTTCTACCTTTCGGCGCCGCTCGAGCTCACCATCACCCCCTGATCGTCAGGGTGTTCTCCTCGGAGAGGTGGGAGTGCTTGGCGGGGTTGCGGATTGCGTAGAGGGCGGTGATTTTGCCGTCTTCCACGTGGAGGACGGTGACTGTGTCGACCTCCTCGGTGAAGCGGAGGATCAGGGCTGGTTGGCCATTGATCTGGGTTTCCTGGAGGGTGCCCTGGGCCAGGTGGTCGACGGCCAGCGCGAGGATGCGAGCCACCTTCTCGGCGCCGACCACCGGGCGCGGGAGAGCCTGGACGACACCGCCCCCGTCGCCGAGGAAAACGACGTCAGGGGCGAGGATGTCGACCAGGCCCTGGAGATCGCCGGTGTTCACAGCTCGTTTGAAGGCGTCCAAGGCGTCCCGGGTTTCGTCCTGGGAGACGGGCCCGCGCGGCCGGCGGGCCGCTACGTGGGAGCGGGCTCGGTGAGCGATCTGCCGTACGGCGTCCGGCTTCTTCCCGACGGCTTCGGCGATCTCGTCGTACTCGAGACCGAAAACCTCGCGGAGTACGAAGACCGCGCGTTCCGTCGGCCTCAGCGTTTCCAGTACGAGGAGCATCGCCATCGACACGCTCTCGGCCAGCTCGACGTCCTCGGCCACGTCCGGCGCAGTGAGGAGCGGCTCCGGAAGCCACGGTCCGACGTACGACTCCTTGCGGCGGCCGAGGGTACGGAGGCGTTGGAGGGCCTGCCGGCTGGCGATCCGGACCAGGTACGCGCGCTGGTCCAGCACCGTGTCGAGGTCGACGCCGACCCAGCGCAGCCAGGTCTCCTGCAGAACGTCCTCGGCGTCCGCGGCCGAGCCGAGCAGCTCGTACGCGACCGTGAACAGGAGGTTGCGGTGGGCAACAAAAGCCTCGGTGGCTCGATCGGTCATTCGACGGCTCCTCAGTCGACGTATGTCACCCACTGGATGCCGGCCGCGCCGCTCCCGTGACAACCCGTCGAGTATGACGCTCGTCACGTCACACGCGGCGCCCCGCGGGCATCTCGTGGTCGTCCAGTACATCCCACGAGTGAGGACGACGACGATGGAACCCCGGATCGACGTGATGCAGAACGAGTTCGGCACCAAGCTGGCGAAGCGGATGTACGCCGTACACGCGCTGGTCCAGCCCGCCCTGCCGCATTCGACCCAGAACCTGGTGATGCTGCGGGCCAGCCAGATCAACGGCTGCGGGAACTGCATCGACATCCATGCGAAGGAGGCGGCCGCCGAGGGCGAGACCGCGACGCGGCTGAACCTGGTCGCGGGTTGGCGGCACTCGACGGTGTTCACCGAGGAGGAGCAGGCCGCGCTGGCACTCACCGAGGAGGCGACCCGGCTCGCCGACGCGTCCGAGGGCGTGTCCGACGAGACCTGGGCACGCGCCGCGAAGTACTACGACGAGAACCAGCTGATCGCGCTGGTGACGCTCATCGCGATGATCAACGCCACCAACCGGATGGCCGTGACACTCAACCAACTCGGTGGCTCCTACGAGCCGGGCCTGATGGAAGCCGTGGTGAGCAACTAGAGGTCCCAGATGCGTCCGGAGGTCCAGGCGTACTCCCACGCCTGGATGTCCGGCGGCTCGAGACCGAGGCCGGTGAGGATCGCGCAGACCTGTTCGCGGTGGTGGTTGGCGTGGTTGATCGCCTGCGCGATGAAGATGCCGACCCGGGTGCCGCGGGTGTCGTTGTCGACGATGATGACGCGTTCGGTGTCGATCGGCTGGGTCAGGAAGTACTCCCAGAGGGCGCCGGCCTCGGCGTTCCAGCCGGCCAGGGTTTCCAGGTCGGCCGCCGGCTCGCTGTCGACGTACGGCAGCGGCCGGTCGGCGATCCGGCGCAGGTAGCTGCCGTCACAGCGGACGATGTGGTCGAGGGTCGCGAGGATGCCGCCGTACGTACCGACGCCGGTGACGTCGAGTTGGTCCGCGGTCAGCTTCTGGGCGCGGCAGAACTCGATCAGGCTGCCGGTCGCCCAGTTGTTGTGCCGGATGGGGTCGAAGAGCAGGTCGTTGAGGCCCATACCGGCCAAGCTTGCCGCGTACCACTCCCCGGGGACAGCGGATTTCCCCGGGGAGGTACGCCGTCAGCCCGCGATGTTCACCATCCAATTGACGCCGAACTTGTCGGTCACCATGCCGAACTCGTCGCCCCACATCTGCTTCTCCAGCGGGACCGTGACCTTGCCGCCGTCGGACAGCTTCTCGTAATACCCACGGAGCTCTTCGCCGTCGCCGCTGAGGCTGATCGAGATGTTGTCGCCCGGGTTGTACGGCATGCCCTGTGGCGTGTCGGATGCCATCAGCGTGAACCCGCTCGGCGTCTCGAGCTGGCTGTGCATCAGCAGCTCGTCGTCCTCCGGCCCGTGGCCCGAGCCGAACTCCTTGAACGTGCTGGACGTCAGCTCGCCGCCGAAGACCCCCTGGTAGAACTCCATCGCCGCCCGGGCTTCGGCCTGGAACTGGATGTACGGATTGAGCCGGGATGCCATCGAATTGTCCTTCCCCCAACTGGCCGAGCCCTCTGGTCCGGCGCCCATGTTCCGCACAGTAGACCCGGCCACCGACAGTCCGCGAGACCCCGCCGGCCGCCACCTCGTTAAGGTCTGCGCATGATCCTGCGACACATCACGATCGATGCCGCGAAGCCATACGAGCTGGCGCAGTTCTGGAGTACCGTGACCGGCTGGCCGCTAGGGGACGGCGACCAGCCGGGCGACGACGAGGTACTCGTCCAGGCGCCGGCCCCGGTGCCCGGGCTGCTGTTCATCGCCGTACCGGAGGGCAAGGCGGTGAAGAACCGCGTGCATCTGGACTGGGGCCCGACCGAGCGGACGCGGGACGAGGAGGTCGAGCGGATCCTGTCACTCGGCGGCACGGTGCACGAGGACCACCGGCGCCCGGACGGCCGCGGCTGGGTCACCATGAAGGATCCCGAAGGCAACGAGTTCTGCGTCGAACTGAGCCAGGCGGAGATCGATGGCTGAGTCCTCGCCACACATAGTGGTCGACCGCCCACGTGACGTCGTCGGCTGTCTCCTGGCGAAGGGTTTTGGAAGGCGATCCATTCCGGCCTAGCCGAAAACCTACCCATTCCTTGATTGCTCGGGGATGCTGGTGGAGTGAAGTGGTGGTGGCGGAGGAAGAAGCGCGCTGCTGAGGAGGGGCAACCTGGGCGGCGGAGCCCTCGGCGGGACGAGGTCAAGGATCTCCGGGCCCAGCTGACCAGTCAGGGGTACACGCTGAAACACTGAACACCGGACGGCTGCGGGACGGCGTCAGGTTCACGGGGGTAGACAGTCATGGGGGACACGGGGGCATCGCTGCAGGCCGGTGTAGCAGAACGACGAAGGGCGGGGAGCGCTGCGGTGATGCGGCAGGTCGAGACGACCAAGGTGTCCGCGGTCCGGGCCTTCTTCGGATCGCTGCTCGCCATGGTCGTCACCCTGGTGCTCCTCGGCGGCCTCGGCGGTCTCTTCGTCGTACTCGAACCGCAGACGACGAGCGCCGACACGCTGGTCGGCGGGACGTCGTACAGCGTGCCGACCACCGGAGCCGGCCTGTACGGATCCGGCACGCTCGGACCGTGGCAGAACCTGATGCACCGGATCTCCCCTGAGGACCAGATCCGCGACACCCTGATGTTCGACGGTGTCTTCATGTTCGGCGACAGCATCGCCGTCCAGGACAGCTCCGGACTCGAACGGCTGATCACGAGCCGCACCGGCGACTCGATCGCGGTCCACGACTGGTCCGGGCAGCCGACCTCCGCGGCCGTCGCCGCGCTCGAGGACTGGTCGCGTAGTTACGGTCTGCCGAACCGGATCGTGATGGCCGTCGGTACGAACGACATCTTCAACCCGCCCGCTTTCGCCGCACAGGTGGATCGGGCGATGCGGATCGCCGGCCCGAACCGGACGGTGTACTGGGTGGACGTCTACGCGAGTCGCAGCAAGCAGCCGGCCGCGGTCCGCGAGGCCGATCTCGCGAACAGCGCCTGGATCAACCAGCAGCTCGACGAGGCCGCGTCGCGGTACCCGAACCTCAAGATCATCAGGTGGTCCGAGTTCCTCACCGCACAGCCCGGCGGCCCGCAGCAGTACCTGCGGGACGGCGTACACACCAGCGAGCCGCTCGGCAGCTCCGCCCGCAACGAGCTGATCGTCGACGCCCTCTCGGGTCGCTAGCCGCCGCGGATCTACACGTGTAACGGACGTCCGGAACGGCCTGATTCTGCGGGCGATCCGGCACGGCTGACGTCTGCCCGAACGGGCAATCGGAACCGGAATCGGGGACCCGAAGCAACCTTTCCTGCCGTTCGCGACATCTATAGGGCAGAGGAACCAATCCGATCTCGGGGGACCCGCAGGCAGCTCGGCGTACTTGATGCCGAGAGCAACGTTCCACGCCGCGCGATCCGAGGTACACCGCCAAGCACCTGATGCTGCCCGGGAACCGGTCTGCGGTTATTCAGGTATAGGCCAGAACTGGGGGAACGATGGCCGCGAGACATCTGCGCAGCACCAGGACGACCGTACGGCTCACGATCGCGATGCTCGCGAGTGCCGCCGTACTGGCCGTGGTCCTGGTCGTTCCCTGGGGCGGGTCCGAGCCGGAAGCGGCGCCGGACCCGACGATGAGCCAGCCGCCCGAGCCGCCCACCCCGCCACCGGCGCCCGCGCGGCGCGACGTCTACACGTGTCCGGCGTACAGCGGGATCGACCGCGACAACCCGCTCGCCAACCTGTACAAGGACACCTACACCTGGGGCACGACGCCGCCGACCAAGGTCGGGGACGGCAATGGCGACATCAACTGGCGGCTGAACCCGGACAAGAACCCGAGCTGGTACATGTGGCTGCACTCGCTGCGGTGGCTCGGGCAAGGAATCGCCGCCGGCGGGCGGGGTGACCGGGCCGCGCTGCAACGGGTCAGCACGATCGCGCGCGACTGGGTCAAGGACAACCCGTACTCGTGGAAGTCCGACGTCGGCGCCTATGAGTCGACAATGCACCGCACCAACGTGCTGATCTGCCTGCGGCAGGCCGTTCTGTCGGGGCTACACGTGGGGCAGCTGCCGCTCACGTACGCCTGGCTCGACAAGGCACTGCTCGACCACGCGTGGTTCCTGCAGAAGAACTACAGCGGCGACTGGAACCACGGTACGGACGAGAGCCTCGCGCTGTTCGGCATCGGCTGCACGCTGCTGCGGCCCGACCTGAAGAAGATCGCCAGCGACCGGTTGACCAGCGCGATCAAGACTTCGATCGACACTCAAGGGTCGACGAACGAGCAGTCGACCGGGTACGCGCAGTTCAACTACGCGCTCTGGGGACGCGCCATCGACGTACTGCGCAAGTGCGGCGCCGATCCCGGTACGACGATCACCGCGCGCCGGCGGGAACTCGCGAAGTGGCTCGCGCTGGCCACCAACTCGCTCGGGAACCTCCCGCAGCTAGGCGACTCCGAGGTGATCAAGACGGTGCCGGTGCCCGGAACGGTGCTCGAGTACGCCGGTACGCTCGGCGCGCGCGGGATCCGGCCGACGCAGCGGATCGGGATCTTCAACGCCGGGTACATCTTCGGGCGAACCGGCTGGGGCGAGACGCGGCCGTTCACGCAGGAGTCGACGTACAGCATCCGGTTCGGACCGTCGCAGAAGCTGCACGGGCACAACGACCACACCTCCGTCACGTACACGTCGCGCGGACGCGACATCCTGATCGACGGCGGGCACGCCGGGTACAAGGTCGACGACTGGCGGTTCTGGGCGAAGAGCCAGTTCGCGCACAACGAAATGGTCGTGCAGTCCGCGACCGGGCACCCGGAGACGAAGCTGGTGCGGTCGACGATCAAGCCGACGTCGGAGTTCTACGAACTGCACGACTCGCCCGGGCCGGGGATCGACCGGACACGCGACGTGCTGGTGCTGAAGGATCCGGATCTGATGGTGGTGCTGGATCGCGGCACGTCGGCGTCCGAGCAGGACTACTCGGCGCTGTGGCATCTGCCCGCCGACCAGAAGGTGGTTGTCAGCGGCAACGATCGGGCCGTGGCGACGAAGCCTGGCGACACGGTGAAGACCACGCTGCTGCAGGTTCCTTACCAGCAGGAGGCGACGCCGATCGAGGTGACGTCCGGTCAGCAGGACCCGATCCAGGGCTGGCACTACCGCACGATCAACGACAAGAAGGCCGCGCCGGTGGTGAAGTTCAACCGGCCGGGCCAGGAAGCGAAGATCCTGTCGGTGATCGCGCCGACCCGCGCGAACGCGGCCGTCTCGTACACGACGTCGTGGCAGGGTTCGGAGATGCTGCTCAACCTCAAGGTCGACGGCGCGGTCACGACGATCGCCGTCAGCACGGACGGCACCCTGCAGCGCATCAAGTAGCCGGGCCCCCAGCGGCTCGCGGTCGGGGTCGGCCTGGTCAGGTGGTCTTGGGGCCTGTCGGTTTCCAGTCTCGGGGCGGGTCTTCGCCTACCCGGCCGTCGACTGCCTCGCGGAGCAGGTCGGCGTGGCCGGTGTGGCGCCCGTACTCCTCGATCAGGTCGAACACCAGGCGGCGTAGGCTCGCGTGCTGCCCGTTCGGCCAGGCGATGTCGGCCGGCTGGTCGAGCCCACCGTCCGCGATCGCCGCCGCGAGCGTCTCGCGCGATCGAGCGACCGCGCCGTCCCACAACGCGTACAACTCCTCGGGCGTGTTGTCGGCCGCCGACGTGAACTCCCAGTCGTTGTCGTCCCGCCAGCCGTTCTCCAACCACGGCCCACCCATCGGCTTCCCGCGGAACTTCACGTCGAACAGGTAGTCCTCGTTCGCCGCAAGGTGCTTGAGCAGCCCGCCGAGGGTGATCGAGGAGGCGCCGATCCGGGTGTTCAACCCATCCGCGTCCAACTCGTCCACCTTGTACCGGAACGTGGTCCGCAACCGGTCCAGCGTCCCGACCACATGCCCGACCTCATCCCCCGCCAGCGGCGGCTCCCACCACGGAGAAACCCACTCACCATCGTTCATACCCCGCACCGTAAACCCGATTCCGGACACTCCCCTTCCGGAACTCCCTCGACATACGGTCTGGGGATGCAGGGGTACGCGGGCGTGATGGCGTGGTACGACGGCAAGCTGGCGCTGGTGTGGGAGCGCTACGAGGCCTGGGACACGCAGTACTGGAACCTCCCGAGCGGCGCCATCGAACCCGGAGAAACTCCCCCGGCCGCCGCAGTCCGGGAGCTGCGCGAGGAGTCAGGCCTGCGAGCGGACCCCGCAGAACTCAGGCTGCTCTGGACAACCCAGACCCAGGTCGACGGACGGCCCACCTCGCGCTCGTGGAACTACGCAACCCAGGTAACGGACCCCACCTTCGCCGTGAACGACCCCGACGACTCGGTGCTGGACGTCCGCTGGTTCACCCCGGCCGACGCGCTCCGAGCCCTCGAACAGCTGCCGTACCCACCCATCGCGGTACCCGCCGTCCACTACCTGACAACCACCGAACTCGGCCGCGAGTGGACCTTCACCCAGGTCGCAGGCAACTGGACCTCCTAGGCAGCCATCTCCGTCCTGATGTTTCCAGTACTGGCCGGTCCCTGGCGCCCGTTCACAGTGAGCGCCGTACGACGATGTTGCGTTTGGCGGTGGTGCGGTTTTCTGCGTATGGGGTGAAGCCCGCCGCGAGGAACGTGCTGAGGACGCCGCGGCCGGGGTCGCCTGGCAGCGTCTTTACCGGGTACGCCTCGATGATGCGGGCGCCGGCGTTCGCGGCGTAGTCGACGGCGGCCTCGATCATCGGCAGCGTCAGGCCCTGGCCGCGGTATCCGGTCTTCACGAACAGGCAGTTGATTGCCCAGATCGACGTGTCGTCCGGGTCGTCGATCGGCAGTGTTCGCGAGTGCATGATCGCGTAGTACTCGGGTCTTGGCGCGACGGCGCACCAAGCGGCCGGGTGGTCCTCGACGTACCCGATCAGGCCGACCCGATCGCCCGCCTGGACGAGTTCGTGGAGCGCGGCGCGGTTCTCGGCGTTGCCGTTCTTGGCGACGGTCGTGGCGGGGAGGCGGCGTGCCATGCACCAGCAGCCGCGCGTGCCGCCGCTGGGGCCGAAGAGTTCGAGCAGGTCATCCCACCGGGCGTGGTCAGCTACACGTGTAACCAGCGGCATTCACGCATTCAAGCAGGTCGTGCGGACACAATGGGTTCGAGATTTCTCGAGCCGGCCTGTCGGATCGGGGGTGCGGCGTTCGTTGCAGTGGTGAGTGGCGGTCCGAGGAAGGCTGCCAGGACAAGGAGTGATGAGATGCCGCGGTACCTGATCTCGTTCGAGAACGGCGCGATGGACCACATCCTCGAGGAGGACATCGCCGACGTCGGCAAGGCCGCGCACGCGGTCTGCCAGGAGGCGAAGGACGCCGGAGTGTTCCGGTTCGCGGGCGGTTTTCAGTACGCGAACGGCGACGTCGAGCACGCCGTCGTCGGCACAGACGGTGTCGTCATGGACGGGCCGTACCCGGAGAGCAAGGAACTCATCGGCGGCGTTCTGATCGTCGACGTACCGACGCGTGACGACGCACTGTTCTGGGCCGGCAAGATCGCCGCCGCCTGCCGCTGCCCGCAGGACGTCCGCAAGTTCATGGACGACCCCGACCTGGTCGAATGAGCCGTCTACACGTGTAGCTCAGCAGGATCCCAGGCGCGAGTAGAGATCTCGCAGCAGGCAGATCTCGGCGCCGTGGTGGACGAGTTCCACGTTCGTGTAGAGGACGAGGCGGACCATGGGTGCGTCGGCGAAGGCGGGGGGCCAGCCTTGGGGACGGAGCAGGCCTTCCTCGCCTAGGCGACGTACACCGTGGATCCAGGCGGCGAACTGGTCGTCGAGCTGTTCCAGCGCTTGGTCGGCGGTTCCGGCGAACTCGAAGGTGTCGTAGTCCGCCTCGGGCGCGCCGAACCGTCGCGCGGCGCCCTGCGCCAGACCAACCGTCAGGTGGGCGAGACGCCAGGCGATGGTCGTGACCGGCTCCGGGTCGTGGTCGTCGCCGTAGTCCCAGGTGAACTCGCCGGACCCGAACGACTGCCGCGCCGAACTCTGCCCGCGCCGGCTGACCGTCCAGCATCCTTCGACGGGCTCCCAGAAGTACTCGTCGTCGGACAGCCCGTCGAGCCGCGGCCGAAGCCGAGTACGCCAGTGGGTCTCGATCTGCTCGACCACCTCAGCATTCCAGTCCATCCGCCGGATGCTAACCGCCCCAAGGGCTACCGTTGCCGACCATGAAGAGCGAGCTCGAGCACGTCCCCTGGCCGCCCGACCCGATCAAAACCGACCGCCTCGAACTGCGGCAGACCGAACCACGGGACCGTACGGCGATGATCGAGCTGCTCGCTTCGCCTGAGGTCGGGAGGTACCTCGGCGGAGCGCAGTCCCGTGACGCGCTGGAGCGGGATCTGCCGGAGATACCGGGGCGCCGCGCCGGCGTATTCGCCGTCGAACTCGACGGGGACTTCATCGGCACCGTCACCCTCGACCAGCGCGACCCCGACGACCAGGTGCGACCCGACCTCGCGCAGGTGGAACTCGGCTACCTATTCTTGCCGTCCTCCTGGGGCCACGGCTACGCCGCTGAGGCCTGCTCCGCCGCCCTCAACTGGTTCACCTCAGCCCGCCCCGGCGAACCGGTGGTCCTCGTGACCCAAACCGCCAACGCCCCATCGCTGGCCCTCGCCCAAAAGCTGCACTTCACCGAAGCCGCGCACTACGAGGCCTGGGGCGCCACTCAATGGCTCGGCGTGTGGACACCGCCGCAGAGCGCATGAGCGACGACGTCCACTTCACCGCGACGATGCCGACGAAGCGGATCGCGGCCGACTGCCTGTTCACGGACCGGGCGGGGCGGTTGCTCGTACTCGAGCCGCCGTACAAGCCGACCTGGGATCTGCCCGGCGGGATCGTCGAGCGAGACGAGTCGCCGCGGGACGCCGCTCGGCGGGAAGTACGCGAGGAGATCGGTCTACACGTGGAGACGGGTGAGTTGCTCGTCGTCGACTGGATCCCGCGGACCGGCGATTTCACCGAGATCGTCGCGTTCCTGTTCGACGGCGGCGTACTCACCGACGACGACATCCGGCAGATCGTGCTCCAGGAGTCGGAGGTTGTCAGCTTCAGATTCGTCGGCCTCGACGAGGCGGAGCAACTGCTCGACCGCGGGCAGTTCACCCGGGTCAAAGCCGGGTTCGCAAGACGCCGAACAGGTGCGCTCTACCTGGAGAACGGCGACTACGCGCCACCGGACTCGTCGCCGATGCAACCGAAGGTCACGCCAACCTGATGCACCGGAATTCGGACCGAGGGTTCTCGATGTCTGCAAGGGAACCTTGGTAACGAATGGACAATTCTGACAACAAACTGAGAGTCTCAGCGCGTCTATAGATCGAGACCGTGGAACCTTCAAAGGATCGCCGGACACAACAGGGGTAAGGAACCGACCTTGGGAGACGCCTGTCCCAATACCGGTCTAGTCCTTATGTGTCAAGTCTGAACATACTGGGGGAACGACCACTGTGGATGGGAACACCGCCAACCGCGACGGGATGCCCGCGCGGCTGAACGCCGACGTACGGCTGCTCGTCGGGCCGGCCAACTTCGCGGGCCAGGGGACCCGGTGGGCGCGCGCGTTCGAGCACCGGGTACCGACCGCGAAGGCGACCTCGTTCGCCTTCTTCCGAGGGGTGCTCGACTACCCGGTCGACTACGGCGTACCGGCGCGGACGTACCGGCGGAACCACCGGTGGCGCCTGAACTTCTACAACCACGTCGTACGCAACTACACGCATGTTCTCCTCGAAGCGGCGCGGCCCCTCTTCGGTCCGTTGCACGGGCCGGACGGATCGTTCGAGATCCCGCACCTGCTCACCAAGGGCCTGCAGGTGGGGCTGATCGCCCACGGTTCCGACGTACGGATCCCGAGCCGGCACGCCGAGAGCGAACCGTGGTCGCCGTTCCCCGACCTCGACGACGAGACCGTCGAGCTACTCGAACGGAACGCCACTCGAGCGGTCGAGCTGTTCACGTCGTACCCCGGTTCTGTATACGTATCCACACCCGACCTCCTCGAGTACGTACCGAACGCGACCTGGTGCCCCGTGATCGTCGACGTCGACACCTGGCGCAGCGACGCCCCGGTCCTCGAACACGACAAGCCGGTCGTCGCGCACGCTCCGAGCAAGTCCGCGATGAAGGGCTCCGAGCTGATCGACCCGATCATGCGGCGCCTGGCCGAGCAGGGCCTGATCACGTACCGCCGCGTCGAGGGCGTCGATCCGGGGGACATGCCGGCCGTGTACCGGGACGCCGACATCGTGCTCGACCAGTTCCGGATCGGCAGCTACGGCGTCGCCGCGTGCGAGGCGATGGCCGCGGGCCGGATCGTGGTCGGCCACATCGCGCAGCACGTCCGCGACCGCGTCGCCGCCGAGACCGGCCTCGAGCTGCCGATGGTGGACGCGACGCCCGACACCCTCGAGCAGGTCCTCCGTGAGCTGATCGCGAACCGGGCGCGCGGCCGCGAGATCGCCGCGCGCGGACCGGCGTACGTCGAGAAGGTGCACAACGGCCGCTGGTCCGCCGACGCGCTGGCGAGCTTCGTCGAACAGCCGAAGCCGGTACCGGCGAACTGGAAGCCGTCGTGGATCCGCCCGAAGGTCGTGATGATGGCCGGCAACGACATCGTCAGCGACGCCCGCGTCCTCAAGTACGCGCAGACCGTCGCGAACTGGGACCTCGACGTCACCTGCATCGGCATCCCCGGCCGCCGGCTCCGGGGCGTCCGCCAGTTCGGCAAGGTCCAGGTGCTGTGCCCGACGATCCCGTCGAAGGTGCTCGTGACGGGCTGGCGCAAGCGGCTCGCCAACGTGAAGGCGAACCTTAATCCGTGGTTCCGGACCGAGGCCGAATACATGCTCGCCTACGGCCGCTGGCAGTACGCGAGCCGTGAGCTGCGCGCGGAACGTGGCCGCGACCGCCGCGACCGCGATCGCGGCGATCGGACCGGTGCCAAGAAGCGATCGCTCCGCGAGCGTATGCAACGGGCGATCCGTTGGCGCTCCCTACGACTTCACCGTGCCATCCTCAACGCTCGCGCGTACTTCGCCCGCCGTGCCGCGCAAACGGAAGCCGCTGATCTGGGGATCGGAAGACGCCGCGAACGCATGCTCGCTCTGTACCGGCACCTGCCGTCGGGGCGCTGGCGCCGGGTGATGCCCGAGCTCGTCGACCAGGAACTGACGCTCGGCCCGCTGCTTGACCGTCTGTTGATCGAGGTCATCCACGTCCACGACGTGTTCATGCTCGGGATCGCGGCCCGCGCCGCGCACCGGGCGGCCCTCGACGGGCGGACGATCAAGATCATCTACGACGCCCACGAGTACATCCCCGGCGTACCGGTGGTGGCTCCGCGCCGGGTCGCGGCGTACACCGATCTCGAACGTGAGTTCATCGGCGACGCGGACCGCGTCATCACGGTGTCCGAACCGTTGGCGCGCTGGCTGCAACGCGACCACAAGCTGGCGGCACTGCCCGATGTGGTCCTCAATGCGCCGGTCGAGCCGCCGACGGATGCCAACGTCAAGCATCTACACGAGTTGCTACGCCTGCAGGAGGACGTACCACTGCTCGTGTACGGCGGTGGCGTCAACCGGGCGCGTGGGGTCGGTACGGTCGTCGAGGCCATGCCGCAGTTGCCCGACGTACATCTCGCGATCGTCGCGCGCGAGAACTCCGTCACCGCGGAGTTGCTCGCGCGTGCCGCCGAACTGGGCGTGGGCAACCGGGTGCATCTGGCGCCGTTCGTGAACGCCGAGGTCGTACCGCTGTACCTGCGCTCCGCGAGCATCGGACTCAGCCCGCTGCTGCACGCGCCGAACCACGATATCGCGGTGACGAACAAGTTCTGCGAGTACATCGCGGCGGGCCTGCCGATCATCACCAGCGACACCCCGGCGCAGGCTGACCTGGTCAACGAGCTCGACCTCGGCGCGGTGTACCCGGCCGGCGACGTCGACGGATTCGTCCGAGCGGTACGCACGGTGCTCGCGGACCGCGACCGGATCGCCAAGCGGATCGCGTCCGACCCCGAACTACTGCACCGGTTCTCGTGGGCCGCGCAGGCCGAGGTCATCCGGTCCGTGTACGCCGACGTGATGGGCGAACTGCCCGCCGCTGCCTGGGCTCCGGACGCGACCGTCGTACGGCGGCTGCTGCCGGACGCGCCGGAGCCGCCCGAGACCGGGTGGCACGCCTTCCGGAGGAAAAACCCCAGGGCACAGGCGTCCTGACCTGGGACAATCGCCGGGTGAAGAAGCCGCAGACCAACCCCGTGGTGGCCCGGAACCGCAAGGCCGCCCACGACTACCAGCTGGGCGAGTCGTGGGAGGCCGGGATCGTGCTGGAAGGCCCGGAGGTGAAGGCGCTCCGGGCCGGCCGGGCGTCGCTGATCGGCGGGTTCGCGATGGTCGAGGAGCGGGAGATCTGGCTGCACGGTGTCTACATCCCGCAGTACTCCCAGTCCCGTTGGTTCGAAGGCGGCTCCCGCCGCAAGCGCAAACTGCTGCTGCACCGCGGCCAGATCGACAAGATCGAACGCAAGGTGAACGAGAGCGGCCTGACGATCGTCCCGATCACCCTGTATTTCAAGGAGGGCCGCGCCAAGGTCGAGATAGCCCTTGCCCGCGGCAAGAAAACCTGGGACAAACGCCAAACCCTCGCCGAACGCGAAGCGACCCGAGAAGCCGAACGAGCCCTGAACCGCCGCCGCAAGGGCCACCGCGACTAACACCGGGGGATTACGCCCAGGCGGGGTCCCGGCCGGTCAGGCCGAGGATGCGGTCCATGGTGGGCGAGTCGGCCGGTACCGCGACCTGCGGTGCGTACATGCCCATCGCCCGCCCCTGCTCGACGCCGGCGATCATCGACACGTGTAGATACGCGAGCAGGTCGGCGGGCAGCTCCAGCCGCTGCCCGGTCGCGACCGCCAGGTCCCAGCCGTGTACGGCCAACTCGCCGACGATCATGTCGCCCATGACGGGCGCGGGCAGGAGTTGCGGCGTACCCATGCTCGTCTCGCCGTCCCACGCGCTCGGCGGCGCCCACGACGACCTGATGTCGTCCAGTACGGCGAGCAGGCGGCCGCGCCAGTCACCAGCCGCGAGATCCACATCGGACTCGGTGGTCGCCGGCTGCGGAACGTTTTCCTTGCGGCCGGCGCCGGCGAGCGACGGGCCCCAGAACAGTAGATGGTTGACCAAGGCCCGTACGTCGTACTCCGTACAGGGCGTCTTGTTGACGAGCTGGTCGTCGGTGATGTTGCGAGCGACTGCGGCCATGGCGTCGGCCGCGTTGGAAAGGTGTGACATGGCGGCAACGCTAGGCCGGGCGGACCGGAGCGGTATTGAACAAAGGCGACATAAACTCCGTTGGGTGGGACGCGACATTCGTGAGCGGGCGAGCGCGTGGAAGAGGTATCAGCGGCACGCGTTTCACGAGCCGTCGCCGGCGCTCGCGCCGTGGGTGCAGCATTACTGGGAAGCTCGCTGGGACTACGCCGAGCCGTATCGGCAGAAGATCGTCCCGTACCCGAACGTGCACCTGTCGTTCGGCAGCGGCCATGCGGAGGTCAACGGGGTGTGCGGCCGCTACCAGATCAAGGTCCTCGAGGGCCGCGGCCACGTCTTCGGCGTCGCGTTCCGACCGGGCTGCTTCCGCCCATTCCTCGGCGCCTCCGTCTCGACGATCACCGACCGCGTCATACCGGCGACCGAGGTCTTCGGCCCGGACCTACCCAGGACGCTCGACGCGCCATCCATGGACGCGTTCTTACTGCAACACCTGCCAGACGACGACGCTCGGCTCCGCCAGGCGGCGGACGCGGTCGAGCTGATCGCCAAGGACAAGACCCTCACCAGAGTCGAACACGTCGCCGCCGAGCTGGGGCTGAGCGTACGGGGGCTGCAACGGCTGTTCGCCGAGTACGTCGGCATCGGCCCCAAGTGGGTCATCCGCCGCTACCGTCTACACGAAGTGACGGCCCGCATGGCCGCCGGCGGCACAATCAACTGGCCCGCCCTCGCCTCCGACCTGAACTACGCCGACCAGGCCCACCTGATCCGCGACTTCAAAAACATCTTCGGCGAACCCCCAACCAGGTACGCCGAGCGCTACTGATCAAGGCGATCAGCGTGCTGCTACTCGAACTGCCGGACGCATGCCGGTCATCTCCTCGCGGACATCGCGTCGGCGCTGGCGCTTGGAGAGGATTCCCGCATACGGTCGCCGCGTGAGGGACAAGGTGTTGGCCCTGCTGGGCGGGGCGCTGGTCGCGTGCGTGGTCGGCGGAGTGGCAATCGCCTCGGACGCCCCTCCCGTTCTGGCTTGCGCGGCAGCCGTAGCCCTAGTTGCGCTCGGCCCCGTGCTGCCGCCTCGCGGTCTGGCGCGATTCATCGTCCGGCGGCAACGGAAGCCCCTGGAAGTCACCCGTGTAGCGTTCCTGTTCGCATTCATCGGCATCAGGCTGGTCTGGGCAAGCACCAAGGCACTCGACGCCAGCACTTCTTGGCTGCGGTTCACGGGCTGGGTGGCGCTGACATGGTTCGGCACCATGGGTGCGAGTTTCGTAGCCGCTCTGCGTCAGGCCGCCGCCCTGAGGGTGGGCCGCACCGACGGCAGGTCACCACTCAGGCTCGGTCGAAGGCAGAACGCGCGCGGGTCAGACGATGTCGGCCGGAGGTCGTAAGGTCCGGCCGCGCCTTGTTCCAAAGGGGTCAACCCAGCGGCGCATCGACTGCGCCCTTCTGGCGTGCCGCGGCCAGTGGAGCCGGACAGAGGTCAGCGCTGACCCCGCCGGGGTCCAATCTCACGGGTCGCTGACGGCTGTTGAGGGCAATCCAGGGGCACGTCGGGGCACCGCTTCGCCGCAGCTAGCCAGTTTGGAAGATCGGCCGACGCCACGCTCAGCGACTGGGCCTGAACCTGAACCGATGTCCGCCCAGTGACCTCAATCGACCTGGCCGACCCCTCGTATTCGCTCGTTAATCGCGCACCATCGCCCAGGCAGTGATGCAACCTGCCGCATCATCAGCCCGGGTCTCCGATCCAGCCCACTCGGCCGCGTTCGACTTCTGCACTGCCCACGCAATGCATGGACGTCCTGATCGCCTCCGAATCACGAGCCCGAAGTAGCCGGGCCGCGCGGACAGCACGTCCGACCTGTTGAGCCGTCGAGTCCAGAACGGATTCCGTATGACGAGTTGCTCGCCTCTGAGCCTGACGTCGGGATGCATCGCCCCGAGCCACCAGATAGCCGTGAGGACGATGGTGAGCGGCACCAGATCTGCAGGGGGAAGATGCTCGACGATTGTGTCGACGGTCGCAACTACCGGAAGACCAAGCAGCACAACACCCGATCCGATGCGCCCGGCGAGACTGACTCTCCAAGTCCGCTCGTCGGGCTCTTCGCACGGACTCATGCGCGGAATTGTCGCAGCGCACGGGCGACCACACCTGCCCCATCCCCCTGATAGCTGCCAACCAAGGTCAGCGCGGCGCACGTCAAGAGTCGGCTTGCCGATCCCGTAGGGACGCCGTAGGCGCTCTTGATGCGTGTCGTGGTGGCCGTACGATCAGCGGCCGGGGGACGCGGTAACCCCACGGCCAGACGCTAGTACGTCGGCTCGTGCCAGTTGGGTGCATCGGTGAGGAACCGTCCTGCTTCTGGGCTCCGGCGAGGACGGCGCCCTGAGGCGGCGGAAGATTTGCGGTGGTCTACCGCGATCACGGCGATCGGTGTTTCCTAGCTTCGGGTTCACGACCTTCACCACACGGCTGCGTCGATCTGGCTCGGGCCCGGCGCTGACCCGAAGATGGCTCAGCGCATCCTCGGGCACGCGACTGCCGCGATGACGATGGACCTCTACGGCCACCAGATCGACGTCAGCCTGTGGGATGCCGCGCAGAGGGTCGCCTAGCACCCCGGCGGCCTCTAAGGGTTCGGAGCCCGAAACTACAAGACCCCCAGAGTCGGAGAGTGGTCTCTGACCTGGGGGTTTGGTGGAGCCGCCTGTCGGAATCGAACCGACGACCTTCTCATTACGAGTGCTGCTGACCATCGTCCGCGTCTGTTCACTGTGGTTCGCATTGCTTTATTTACAAGGCGATTGACCTTCCGCGAACGTTCAAGAACGGCCGCGTACTGCAACTGGTACTGCAACCGGATCGTGGATGGTCCGGCTGCCTGCCGAAGCCTCTCCTCCCGTTCCTCGGGCGAGGTTCTGGCAGCGGTGGCCTCACCGGACACTACTTGCGACCGATCGATGTCTGGCCGAGCGAAGCCACGCACCGAGCGGCGCGTCCGGTGGTTCATTTGACACGTAGATGTCAATCCCTAGCATTGTCTGGTATCACCAAAACTGCCTCAACAATCCCGTGGTTCTTACAGCGAGCGCGAATCGATTTTCCAAGCGTTTGATTAGCGGAATTAAGGAAGGATGTCGTGCCTAGCACCTTTCAGGCGGCGGCCGTACTGCTGATAGCGATCCTGCCCGGCGCGCTGTTCACTTGGTCCTACGAGCAACAAGTCAGCCGCTCCGGTAGTCATGTCGCTGACCGACTGATTCGCCTCGCGGGCGCGGCCGCGGTCTTCTTCGTGCTGTACGGCTGGATTCTGTATGACTGGTATCGCCGCTTTGTAGTGACGGGCCACCTCGAGGCCGGACGCCCGCTCCCATTTTGGGTCACCCTTGCTGCCGCGGCCATGCTCGCTGTCCCCTGGGCCGCAGGGGGTCTGATCGGGTACGCGGTACATGCCAGGAAGGCCTGGACCAAAGTCTTGACAGGCCCGGCACCATCGCCGCGCGCGTGGGACCACCTGTTCGGCGAACAGAACCTGAAGGGTTGGATTCGGCTGAAGTTGCGAGACGGCACATGGATATGGGGCGTCTGGGGCGGAAAACCTACCGCGAACGGCAATTCCAAGATCAGCTATGCGTCGGGGTATCCTGAGATCCAAGAGATTTACCTCACCGACACTGCGGAGGTCGATGATGCGGGATTCATGAAGTTCAAGGAAGGGTCTCATGAGCCCGCACTTCGAGGGGTAGGCATGCTCGTCCGCTGGGACGAGATCGTCTTTCTTGAGTATATGGAAGGTTAACTAATGACCGAAAAGGCCAAGTCCACCGGGCCGACGTCAATCCGTGGGGGCGGGTATCCGGCGAGCAACACCCCTGCGTCCGACCTGAAGCCCCCGCCGCCCGGCATGGTGAGCAAGGAGACCGTGCCCCAGCCCCAGCCCCAGCCGCAGAAGGAGCAGAAGTAGGTTTCTCGGCTCCGCGCGGAACTGGCGCGCAGCACCTGCTGCGCGGACAGACCCCCGCATCGCCCCGATAGCTGCCGACCTAGGTTCGGTGCGGCGCGGGTCAAGGGTCGGAGATCCCGGAGGGACGCCGTAGGCGCCCTTGACGCGTGCCGCGCCGGGCCGTCCCTCTCATGATTGCTAGCGGGGCGATGCGGGAACCCACGGACAGACGGGTGACGTCAGCAACCCGCGCGAGGCGGCAGCCGGCCACTCCGGCGAGCTGGTGCACTGGCAGGGCGTCGATCGTTGATGTCGAGTTCTGCTGTCTTCGGCCCGGCACCCTGTTGGCACGTGCGCGCCAAGCCAAGGGACGCGCCCAGAGCGCAGCGAAGCGGAGTGGCGGGCAGGCGTCCCGCCCTGTGGTGGCGGCGCGCTTTCGGGCCCTGGAGGGGCCCGTCTTGAAGACGTAGAGAAACTTGTCAGGTCATGCCACCGACGCGACCCGTACGGGTTGTGGCGCCTGGTGCTCACCTGGCATGGTAGGGCTGGTTTGCCGAGGTTTCCGAGCTGGCTTGGTCATCCAACCGACTGTGATGTTGGTGCTGCTCGTTAGCTTCGGTCCGAGCTCGGATGCGATCGAGGACGGTCGCGGCTCGAATACCTGGGGAGGACTACGTATGGCTGAGACCAAGACTGTTTTCGTCGCGTTCGCGATCGAGGACCAATGGCAGAGGGATGCGCTGAAGGGGCAGTCGCTGCACCCTCGTGCGCCATTCGAGTTCATTGACATGTCAGTGAAGGAGCCGTACGACTCAGGCTGGAAAGACAAGGTGCGCACGCGGATCCGTCGCTCCCACGGCGTGATCGCGCTCGTGAGTAAGAACTCGCTCACGTCCTCCGGGCAGAAGTGGGAGGTCCAGTGTGCTAAGGACGAGGGCAAGCCGCTCCTCGGCATTTGGGCGTACTCCGACGA
This sequence comes from Kribbella jejuensis, assembly GCF_006715085.1. Classification (NCBI taxonomy): domain Bacteria; kingdom Bacillati; phylum Actinomycetota; class Actinomycetes; order Propionibacteriales; family Kribbellaceae; genus Kribbella; species Kribbella jejuensis. The sequence continues at coordinate 2,627,520 of NZ_VFMM01000001.1, forward strand.
CCGTACCAATCTGGTCGGCGTCCGCACGGTGATCTGGTCCGACGCGAACATCGCCGGCTTCATCGACTCGCTCTAGGCCGGCTGAGATGCGTAAGGCGCTCATCGTCGGGATCGACCACTACGAACACATCTCCTCGCTCCACGGTGCCGTGAGCGACGCCCATAGCGTCAGGAGCGTGCTGGAACGTAATGCGGACGGCACCCTCAACTTCGCCCAGCCGAGGCTCATGACCGGCACCGGGCCCGGCGCAGCCGTCTCGCGAACCGAGCTGAGAGAAGCCGTCGAGGAGCTGTTCCGAGATGACGCCGACATCTCGCTCTTCTACTTCGCGGGGCACGGCTACATCGACGGGGCCGGGGGCTTCATCTGCGCGAGCGACTGCGCCAACGGGCACGACGGGCTCTCGCTGCATGATGTGATGACCTTCGCCAACAACTCGCCGGCAAAAAACAAGGTGATCATCCTCGACAGCTGTCACAGCGGCGTTGCTGGCGGCAACCCGATCGCGGGGCAGGTCGCCGAGATCAAGGAGGGCGTGACCATCCTGACCGCATCGACCGCGGACCAGTACGCCATGGAGGCGAACGGGTCGGGTGTATTCACGAGCCTCCTGGTCGACGCCCTGAGCGGCGCTGCAGCTAATCTCGTCGGCGACGTGACGCCCGGCAGCGTCTACGCGCACATCGACCAGTCACTCGGGAACTGGGCACAGCGGCCGGTCTTCAAGACGAACGTCAAGAAGTTCGTCTCGCTTCGGGAGGCTGACGCCCCGATCGAGCTGGCCCAGTTGCAGAAGCTCACGGTGCTGTTCCAGGAGGCGACCGCACAGCTCCAGCTCGACCCAGCCTATGAGCCCGAGCGGTCGGGCACGGAAGACGACGCCGTACCGCCACCGGACCCTGTCAAGAACGCCGACTTCGCGGTGCTGCAGGAACTTGTGAAGGTGAACCTGGTCCGTCCGGTTGGAGCGCCGCACATGTGGCATGCGGCGATGGAGTCGAAGGCATGCGAGTTGACCGTGCTCGGCCAGCACTATTGGAGACTCGTGAAGCAGGACCTGATCTGATGTCGTCTTCAGATCGGATCCGCGAGGTTCTCGAGAGCGACGAGACCGTCGAGCGGCTGGCGGCGATCGAGCACGACCGATGGGCGCACTGGCAGCGGTACCTCCACGACCATTGCGAACGCACGGGGGATGGGTCTCTGGTGATCCCCGCCGAGCTGGCGGCGCGGTGGGAGATCCAGATCGAGACGCGGTATCCGGAACTGTCCGAGCAGGAGAAGGAAAGTGACCGGGAGCAGGTCTATCGGTACCTACCGACGATCATCGAGGTCCTGACTCGGTGACGCTCGCCCTAGGTCAGCGCGCGCCTAGCAATCTCGAAAGGCTTGCCATGCGGTCTACAACTGCATTCGCACCGGCATCTGCGAGGTCAGCAGCCTTACCGGGTTTGTTGGCGTAGCCAATGCTTCGGGCACCGGCCGCAGTAGCCGCCGCGACGTCACTGACTTGATCGCCGATCAGCACACAATCCCCGACGGCGATATGCAATGCCTCTGCTGCTTGGTTCACGAGATACGGACTCGGCTTCATCCGCTCGACATGGATGGGGTCGCGTGCCTCGATGTGGCGGATGCGATCGGCGAGGCCTGCGTGCTCGATGTAGCTGCGTACGGAAGGTGCGCAGTTGTTGCTCACGATGGCAACCGGAAGACCGGCCGAGCTGCACGCGTCAAGGAACTCAGACACGCCCGGGGTGGGGGTCGCGCTCTCGACAGCCTCAATCTCAGCGGCTTGCAGTGCTTCCTCGACGAGTCGCCACACCTTCTCCCCGAGGGCTGCTGATGCAGCTAGAACCTCGTGTGGACCGCTGGCATCAGCAATCTCATCAGGCAGCTCGGCTACAGCGTCGCGGATGAGGGCGCGTAGTTCTTCTGCGATCTGTGGCGCTGGGTACCCGGCGAAGACCGAACAGACTGGACCGTCGAAGTCCAGCAGTACGGCTTGGGTGGAGCGGAGGACAGATGCAGGGGATTCGGCGGTCACGGGGTGTGGGCTCGGCTGATGGTGCCCCAGACGCTCTCGAACCAGCTACGGGCCTGGTCGACGTACTGCGAACCCGTGGCCCGGTCGTCATCTGTAACTGAGTGATGGAACAACACGGTGTCCTTACCTACGGCATCGAAGATGGGCACGCTCTTCCCATCGATACGGACTTCCCGCTCAACTACGGGATAGAAGCCGAAGAAGACCTCCTCCTCGTTGAGGAGGTACAGCTTGAACATCATCGGGAGACTCACGACGCGGCACTCGACGTTGGCCTTCTGGACCAAGCCGATGTTGCCGAGTTCTTCGATGGACTCGATGATTTGGCCGGCCGATCGATGTGCGATCTGCTCGACTCGGCCACGTACAGCCGGGTCGTCGCCCGGCTTACGTCCCGCTCGTGACGGCACAGCCAGCGGCTGCGACATGTCCGGGATGAGGAGCCGAATACTGATCGACTCGGGAGTGAGGCGCCCACGCCGGATTCGGTCGACCGGCTCCTCGAGGGCACCAAGCAGGGTCTCTCCTGTCAGACCGGCGAAGTCGATGGTGACCCTGGGGTGCTCGAACGCGCGCTCAATCGACGGGCGTAGCCCTACAGCCTGGTCGGCCCGGTCGCGGACGTAAACGCCACTGCCCGCACGAGACACGATGAGTCCCTCGTCCCGCAGGAGACGCAGCGCTTGCTGGATGGTCATCCGAGCAACCCCAAACTGCGTCGCGAGATCGTTCTGCGACGGCAGCTTCTCACCCGCATTGAAGCGTTGGGTGAGGATCGCCGCACGCAGTGTGTTGGCTACCTGCTTGTACGGCGGACGCGAGTCATTCGGGTCGAGCTCCATACGTCGATGGTAGCTCCTGGCTAGGCAGCCTAGGAAAAGGTTGTCCAGGTTCTTGACCTGGCTAGGCAGGCTGGGTAGCTTAGGCGCTACGAAATCTGGCTAGCGAGGCTAGCTCGCTTGTTCAGTAGCACCGCAGTGGTGCTGACCAAACGCCTAGGAGGGCGATTCCTGATGAAGCTGAACATCGACACCACGGGCAAGACGTTCACTGTCACCAAGGCTGTGGAGGAGAAGAAGGACCAGAACGGCCGGCAGAAGGCTGACCGGAACACCAACGAGCTGCTCTGGTCGGTTCAGGTGATGGCGCTCGACGAGACGGGCGGCGAGGTGATCAACGTGACTCTGGCGGGCAATGCCATGCCGAAGGTCAACGTTGGCTCCGTCGTCGTACCGGTCGAGCTGGAGGCCATGCCGTGGGCCACCAACGGGCGGAACGGTGTCGCGTACAAGGCCAAGAGCCTCAACGCCGCGTCGGGTTCTGCGAAGTAGTACTCCACTCATCCCGTGATTCGTGCACTGCTCAGCTAGGGGGTAGTCATGTCGCAACCGATGGAAGACCGAACCGTCACAGCGAATCAGGCACGGGCCGAGTATGTGGCCAAGTGCAACGAAATCATCGAGATCGAGATGGTTCTCACCTACCTCGAAACCGCCCTCGTGCGCGGCCTGAAGGTGGCCGAACCGGTCGTGACCGACCACCGCGAGGTGCATGCCGTCTACGCGTCTGACGCGTTCTGGCAACTGCTGGAGATGTACCGCGAGGCCGAGAACCGGCGTCGTGATCTGTACACCGCACGCGACTACGCGCTGCTGGTGTGGAAGTCGGCTTCCCCGGCGGAAGCCACCGCGGTTGACGCTTACGTGTCAACGCTGATCGACAACCTCTAGAAACCAAGAACGGCCCTCGAAAGGGCCGCTCCCTGGAACACGGACACGGGGTCGGACCCGGCCTAGGAAACCAACCCGGCCTCGTGTCTTTCCATCTCACCACCCCACTGGGAGGGGCGAGCTATGCCCAAATCTACCCGTAAGCGCTCGGCCGGTCGAGCACGCAGCACGTCACGTGGTGCCGTCGAAACCATCACCCGTTCGAAACAGAGTCTGCCGGTCATCCTGCTGCTGGCGATCTGGCGCTGGCGTTGGGAACTGACCCTGGTCGCCTCCGTCGCCTACATCATCTGGAAGCACGGCGCGGGCATCGTCGAGTTCTTCGGCGACAAGCTCCCTGTCTGGTTCACCGTGGCGCTGACCGTTCTGGTCGGCTGGTGGCTGGTCGTTGACAACCCGGTTCGGCGCTTCCTGCGCAACCGGATGTGGTGCGTCGTCACCCGGCATCGCATCCGGGCCTGTCTGACCGAGATGCGAACCCTGAACTACTCGGGAAACCTGCCCTTCATCCTCGGCTGCTTCGCCACTAAGACCGGGCAGGTCGTCTGGCTGTGGATGCGTCCCGGTCTGTCGATCGAAGACCTGGACAACAAGGCCGAAACTCTGGCGTCTGCGTGCTGGGCGCGCAAGGCCACCATCGCTCGCTCGAAAAGCAACGCCGCCATTGTGCGGATCGACATTGACCGTCGCGACCCCTTGGCGAGCAAGACGATCGACTCGCCACTGCTCGATGACACCAGCGCCATGCCCGAAGCGGCAGTGGCCGATGACGCAGTTCTGGCGTTCCTCACGCCCGACAGCGCCTCCGACGAGTCCACCACGCAGAACGACCACACGGAAAGGCCGGCCAAAACCGGCAGTGGTGAGACGCGCACTCGAACATCCAAGACCAAGACCACCGCTGCCGTGCACGACAGCCAGACGGTGATCTTGGGTGCTAACGGAGAAGACGTGTCCGACTATGTCTAGCTTCAAACCCAACCGTTTCAAGGTGTTCCCCCGGCGCGAGCCGGGGGTCACCCCCGTACCCAAGGGTGCACTTTCGATCTACGACCCGATCTACCTCGGGGTCGACACACGCGGCAAGTCCGTCTATGTGACGTTGATGTACCGCAACATCCTCATCGGCGGCGAACCCGGCGCCGGAAAGTCCGTTGCACTGGGCAACATCGTCTCTCACGCCGCGCTCTGCACCGACGTGGACCTGGTCCTGATCGACGGCAAGATCGTCGAACTGCTGCCATACGCACCTGTCGCCGAAGAGTTTGTCGGCAACGACATCACCAAAGCGCTCCGCGTCCTGCGCAAACTGCAGGCCGATCTCAATGAGCGCTACCTGCACCTGGCCCGCACCGGCCGCAAGAAGATTACCGCCGACGACGGCTACCGCGCCAAGCTCGTAGCCATTGACGAACTGGCGTACTTCACCGTCACCGTCGGCACCAAGGAACAACAAGAAGAGTTCCGCACCCTTGTACGGGACATCGTCGCCCGCGGCCGCGCCGCTGGCATCATCGTGGTCGCCGCAACCCAGCGGCCTTCCGCCGACATCGTTCCCACGTCACTGCGGGACCTGTTCGGCTACCGGCTCGCATTCCGCTGCGCCACCGACTCCAGCTCGGACATCATCCTCGGCACCGGCTGGGCCTCCCAAGGCCACACCGCCGTGGACATCGAACCCGAAGCCCTCGGCGTCGGGCTGCTCCGCGCTGAAGGCGGCTTCCCGCGCCGCCTCAAGACGGCCTACCTCAACGACCGTCACGTCAACCAGATCGTCCGTCGCGCCGCTCACCTCCGGAGGGCCGCATGATCCGCATCAAACCCGTCCCCGCTAACGCCTTCACCGGCGTCCGCGACAACGACGGCAACACCGGATGGCTCCACGACTGCGGAGCCTTCACCTACTCACCCGACCAACCCCACCGCTGCGGCGTGTGCTGGTCCGCACTGCGCAACGGCCAAGCCCACAACGGCAACTGGCAACGCGCTTACATCACCAAGGAGGCGTCATGACCTACCACGACGCCAACGGCGGCGAACGCGACGACCGGATGTTCATCGGCTACGAGTTCACCGACGACGCGGTGGCCGGCATCAACCTCGCCTGCAACGGCGAAACCCCGCTGGTCGCGATCGACCTCGGCAACACCCCGATCGAACTCGAACTCATCACCGGCTCCGTGACCGCACTGAGCCAGTTGATCGACGCGCTCTACGAGGCTCGCGCCCTGCTCGAGGAACACCTCGTACAGCACGCCACCCAATCCGACACCTGGACGGACGGAGCCGTGTTCGTCCCCGACGCCTGGACCAACCAGAAAGGGGACCAGTCATGAGCAGCATCCGGTCTCTCGAAGAGCTGGTGCGCACCCACCACCGCGTCATCAGGAACGCCTTGCAGGCCCTGTACGACGACGTGAACGCTCACCAGGACCACTACCGCGAACAAGACCCCGGCGACGAGCAATACCTCTACTACGTCGCGGTCGTCTCCAACGACATCTACGACCTCAAGATGCACGTCGACGGAACCCTCTCGGTATGGGACGGGACCAAATGAGCCCTGTTCGTAAGCCGTCACCGGCGCAGCTGGCAGCCCGCTACCGGCGACTCGATCAAGCGATGTACGCCGTGTTCAGCGATGTCCTCGACTACTGCGAAGACATCCGCGTCCAGGCCGAACAACGACTCGGCACCACCGACGAAGACCTCGTGATCACCGACGCCGAGTACGGCAAGGCACTCGACGTGTTCGGCGAGGTCATGGACATCAAGACCCGCATCCAGAACTTCCGCACGACATGGATCGGAGACAACTGATGCACACCGCAATCGCGACACCGGTACCCGTGCCAACTCCCGGATCGGATCCGCAACCGGAAAGGCCGGCCACCACGACCAAGCTCACCGGCCTCACCACCCACAACACCACGGCCCTCACAGGTATGGACGGATGGATGGTCACCAAGACCACCGCCACCTACGCGGGCAGCCCCACAGCGGCTCTCAACGCCGTACAGAAGCAGATGGACCACGTCCGGGCCACCGAAGGAGGCAGAGCCACCGGGTACGCCTCACTCATCGCGGTCCGCAACAAGCTGAAGGAACTCAGCACCGGCGGCAGTCACCCGGCCGTCTCGGTCACGATCAAGCGAGCCAAGAAGGCCAGCGCCGCGACGGCCTCGAAGACTCGCAGTGGGTCACCGAAGGCGCGACTGACACGTAAGCGTCAAGACGAGTACACCACCGCAGAACTGGTCTCCGCACTCGAAGGAGCCTGGTCCGCGATCCGCACCAACCACACCGAAGTGCCCGCCGTCGTGATCATCGTCGGCTCCGGCACCGCCACCAAACAGGCCAAGTACGGCCACTTCGCCCCCACCCGGTGGCAGCACGGCGAACAAGCGCTGGCGGAAGTCCTCATCTCTGGCGAAGGACTCAAACGACCTGTCGAAGAGGTCTTCACCACCCTGCTCCACGAAGCCGGACATGCTCTGGCGAACGTCCGCGAGATCAAGGACACCAGCCGCCAAGGCCGCTGGCACAACCAGAAGTTCGCTGCACTCGCCTCCGAGCTCGGCCTCGACACCACCAAGGATCCCCGCATCGGATGGTCACCCTGCACGCTGCGCAAGGAAACCGCGGCCACTTACAAGAGCGTCCTCGCTGAACTGAAGAAGGCGCTCATCGCCTACCGCCACCCCGAGATGGTGGCCGGCACTTCGACGAAGAACAACAACAACGCCGTCGCCTGCGCATGCCAGTGCCCACGGCGTATCCGCGTCGCCAAGCAGGTCCTCGAACTAGGGGACATCACCTGCGGCGTCTGCGAAGCCACCTTCGTCATCGACGAGTAACCCCAGTCACCGAACCCGTTCGTTGCTGGCTCCCGTCTCCGGAACCCACCAGGTCCCGGAGACGAGGGCGAACACCGAACCACCCCGACAGACCACTCCAAGGAAGGACCCTCGTGATGACCACCAACCGCAACGCCTACGCCGAAGTCACCGTCTACCACGCCGTTGCCGACAGCACCTTCCTGTGCGACTGGGTCGCCAACGACCACCTCGACGGACACGACTGGTGCCCCACCGTCCTCGAACCCGGCGACGACTACACCGTCATCGCCATCGACGGACACACCGAAGCCCGCTACTGCCCCGGCTGCGGATACCAGCTCTTCGGCGTCTCGACTCTCGACCCCGCCCGTCCCGCCACCGGGTCGACCACCAGCTCCACCGCCGCCTGACACGTAACTGTCAACGCGACCCGGCGCAGACCGCGCTGAGCCCGGAAAGGAGGAACCGTTCCGTGACCACCAGCACGCCCACGACCCCGATCGAGCCGCCGAGCGGCCTCCAAGACCCGCTCCTGCACGTCGAGTCGTACCGGCCCCGCGTCGATCCGGGCAAACGCTCCAATCCCGCCTCCGGCCTCGAGCAAGCAGTAGCCCGCGCAGCATCAGCCGCGGACTACGCGCAATACACCGCTTGGTTGGATCACACCGCCTCGGCAGGTGGCTGCGCCCGGCCCATCCAGCTGCGCGGCGAAGCCCACGTCGTGTCCGAACGCACCGGGCGGATCATCTCCACCCGGCATACCGACGATATGCCTGACCGGGTCATCTACAAGGCCTGCGGGAACCGCCGCGCCGCCGTTTGCCCCTCCTGCGCAGAGACCTACCGCGGCGACACCTACCAACTCGTGTTGGCCGGCCTCCAGGGCGGCAAAGGCATCCCGCAGTCCGTCGCCCAGCACCCGTCCACATTCGTCACCTTCACCGCCCCCACCTTCGGCCCTATCCACGGCACCCGCTCCATCCGTACCCGTGACGGCCAGATCCGCAACCGGCCCTGCCGACCCCGCCGCAACGCCGAGATCTGCCCCCACGGCGTCGACCTGCGCTGCCACCAGACCCACCACGACGGCGAGAAGATCCTCGGCACACCGCTCTGCTTGGACTGCTACGACCATGACCACCAGGTCGTTTGGAACGCTCTGTCCGGTGAGCTGTGGCGGCGCACGATGGATCGCGCCAAAGAGATTCTCCGGGTCGAAGCGAAGCAGCACGGCTGCTCGGTCAAACTGTCCTACGGCAAGGTCGCCGAACTCCAGGCACGTGGTGTCGCCCACTTCCACGCGCTCATGCGTCTCGACGGCATCAACCCGCTCGATCCGACCGTGATCGAGCCGCCTGCGTGCGCTGCGACCTTCAAAATGCTCTCCGACGCGGTACGCCGCGCCGCTGCGTCCGTCCGGTTCCGGTCCCTCCCGCACCCTGATCGGCCCGAAGGCTGGCTCATCGAATGGGGCACCCAACTCGACCTGCGTCCCGTCCGGCTCGCAGTCGACGGAGCAATCACCGACACCGCCGTCGCCGGGTACCTCGCCAAGTACGCCACCAAGGGCGCTGAAGCCACCGGGCATTCATCGGCAAGGCTGACGAATGCCACCGTCCACCGGTACGCCGACCACCACACGCACGCCGGCCGATTGGTCGACGCCTGCTGGAGACTTGGACGACCCGGCTCCGACCTGGACGAAACCGAGGCGGCCAAGAACTCCGGACGGCTGTCCTACAGGCGGTTGCAGCGCTGGGCACACATGCTCGGCTTCGGCGGCCACTTCTCCACCAAGTCCCGCCAGTACTCGACGACTCTCAAGGCACTCCGTGAGGCGCGGGCGAACTGGCGACGCGACCACCACCGCACCCAAGACCACACCGACAGCACCGAGACAACCCTCATCGTCGGCAACTTCAGCTACGCCGGAACGGGCTGGAAGACCCTTGGCGACGCGCTCCTTGCCAACACCGCCGCTGCCAAAGCACGAGAACACAGACGCCTGCTGAAAGAACTGCTTGCCGAGAACAACGACTGACACGTAACTGTCAACGAGAGGAGGTGACCAGATGCCCGAACTACAGATCCTGATGACGGTCGAGGAGGCCGCGAAGGCACTGAGCGTTGGACGTACCCAGATGTTCAAGCTCATTGCGGATGGAGCGGTCTCCTCTGTGCGGATTGGACGTTCGCGTCGCGTGTCTGTCGATGCGATCCGCGAGTACGCAAAGAAGTTGGAGGACTCGGCGGCGTGACGACTGTGTCGCCTCTCGATATGGAAAGGGTTGGAAGCCAGTGAGCACGCGGAAGCCGAACCTTCGAAGTTCGATCTACGAAAGCAAGACCGACGGGAAGTGGCACGGCTGGGTGACCATGGGCGTCAAGTCGGATGGATCACCGGACCGCCGACATCGCACCGGAGCGACTGAAACTGACGTCACACGCAAGGTGCGGAAGCTCGAGCAGGAGCGTGACGCGGGCAAGACCAGCAAGCCAGGCCGGAAACCAACTGTCGCTGAGTGGATGACCACCTACCTTGAGACGATCTGTCCGCGGCTGGTTGCTACGGGGAAAATGACACCGGGCACCCTGGATGACTACCTGTCGCTCAATCGGGTGTGGATCGCGCCGCACCTCGGCAAGCACCGGCTCGATCGCCTTTACCCCGACCACCTGGACGAGCTGTACACCGCCATGGCGTTGGCCGGCCGCAAGGAGTCGACAGTGCTCAAGGTCCATCGCGTCCTGAGCCGCGCGTTGGAGGTCGCACACAGGCGCGACAAGGTTGGGCGGAACGTCGCCAAGCTCATCGACGCACCCAGCGCCGGGGACGGAGAGATCAAGCCGCTGACGCAAGCCGAGGCGCGGAACATTCTGACCGCAGCGGCCAAACGCCGGAATGGCACTCGGTGGGCAATCGGTCTCGCGATGGGACTCCGACAGGGCGAGGCGATCGGTCTGCGTTGGGAGTACGTCGACCTCGACGCGGGACAGGTCCGCGTCTGGTGGCAGTTGAAGCGCGACAAGTGGCAGCACGGCTGCGATGATCCCGTCGCCTGCTGCGAGGACAAGCACCGTCGACCCTGCCCGAAGGACTGTCCGAAGGCTGCACGGAAGTCTGGTCGCCGCCATCAGTGCATCGGCAAGGATGCCAAGCGGCTGTGCCCGGACGGATGCAAGCGCCACGCCAGCACATGCCCGCAGCGGCGCGGTGGTGGTCTGGTGTTCCGGCCGCCGAAGGGCAAGAGCAAGCGGACAGTTCCGCTGCCTCCCGAGCTAGTACCCCTGCTCCGGTTGCACCGAGTTGCCCAGAACGCTGAGCGGCTCGCAGCCGGATCCGAGTGGGAGGATCATGACCTCGTGTTCTGTCGGCCGGATGGACGACCGATCGACCCGCGCAAGGACTGGGACGACTGGAAAGACCTTCTCGCAGTGGCCGGCGTCCGGGATGCTCGCGTGCACGACGGACGGCACACAGCCGCCACGGTGCTGATCGAGCTCGGCGTCCACGTCCGGATCGTGCAGGAGATCCTCGGTCACTCCGACATCCGACTGACGCAGCGATACACGCACGTTGCGTCACCGATGGCAGCCGACGCTGCCCAGCAGATGGGCCGCGCCCTCTGGGGCGGTACGCCGTGAAAATGGCCGAACTGCAACTCGAACTGCAACCGGGCGGGGTGCCCGGTTCCACGTCGGACGGTGTTTGCGCAGGTCAGCGCGTACTTCTGGTGGAGCCGCCTGTCGGAATCGAACCGACGACCTTCTCATTACGAGTGAGACGCTCTGCCGACTGAGCTAAGGCGGCGGGTGCTGCGGCAAGAGTGTAGCGGGAGGAGGGGGAGGATTCCGAATCGGTTCCTCCTCCGGTGGGTATGAGGGGTGCTGGTGTGCTGGGGATCACTTTCCGGCATACCGATGGCCGCGGTGACCGTGTAGGTCATGTCGGGCCGCACAGGTACGCGCGGGTTACGGCGTACCGAATCAGGCGGGGGTCGCGCTCCGCTGGGGTTCCCCGGCGCTCCGAGTCGCCTGCGCTAACCGATCGTGTAGGCGGGCCGGCCCCACCCACCGACCGCGTGCGCCTGAGCCGGTTCGCGGTCAGCCTCCGCGGACAAGCACCGAGGAGCTCGGCCATCCGTGCGCAGTGCGTCGGGCGTCGGGCGTCGGGCGTCGGGAGGCCGGCGGCGTCCTGGCCTCGGGGGTTGCTGGAGGTCCGGGTGGGGGTGGCGTGGCGGAACCAGCCTTGGGATTTTTGCGTCGTAGCGCCGGTGGAAAAGCTAGTGGGAACAATTGGGTCGGGAAATGCGTTGACTTCGCTGTGGGGGCTGGGTGAAACTATTCCGGCAAGCCTGAGAAACCTGAGGAGAGATCGTGTACGGGTCGGACATTCTGAATGAAGCCTGGCGGCGGGGCCGCATGGCTTTGTCGGCGTGTCTGCGACCGGTGTGCGACAAGGCATACGAGTCCCACCAGCTCAGCCTGAGCCTGGACGGGTCTCCTGGATGATCCCTGAACTGGGGAGATCTCCAGGAGCCGTCTGAGCCGGGTACCGGCAGCAGGCGGCTCTTTTCTTTTGCCCGCAGTGCGGGCCGTCGCCGGTGTGCAATGGTTGCGAACCGGATTCCAAACCCGCGTTCCGAGGGTTCGATTCCCTCCATCGGTGCTTTCCGGTATTCACGGATACCGGCACGAACAATTGACAACTGGACATTTGTCGCAATTACCAGCTGTAGGCCAGTGGCCAGGCCGCCTCATTTGGGTTGAGGAGAACGGAGGTTCGAGTCCTCCCAGCTGGACCAGGCGCCCGCAGGATGCTTGCTACCGGCCGAGCGGGCGCCACAGACTGCCTCGCGCCGGAAATCCGCAGCACATCCGGCGCGGGGCGTGAACGCCCGTGGCTCAACTGGAGAGAGTGCCTGCCTACGAAGCAGGAGGTTGCAGGTTCGAGTCCTGCCGGGCGTGCTGTGTCCGAAGCGGAAGTGGGCGATGCGCCGGGACGTGGCCCCGGAGGAAGCGGGTTCGAGCCCCGCCGGACACCCTGCGGTACGTCGCGCTCACGCGGAGTACGACGTACCTGCGCGGCTCTGGCCCAACTGGGAAAGGCGCCTGGCTTAGGACCAGGGGGTTCAGGGTTCGAATCCCTGGGGCCGCACGAACCGACCGACACCGAGATTCCCCGACCTGCTGACCGCCGGTCGGGCACACTGGAGAGGAGGAGGAACCACATGAGCGGTGTGATCGTCCTGAACGCCTCGTACGAGCAGCTGCACGTCGTGTCGATCCCGCACGCCATCCGGATGCTCGTCCGGGAGGTCGCCGTCGTCGAGGAAGCGCACGACGGCGCCAGCATCGGCCCGTTCCCCCTCCCCCGTGTGCTCCGGTTGGTCCGGTACGTCGTGATGAAGTGGCGGTACGCCGGTGGGCGGCTCCAGTACACGCGGGCCGGCGTACTGAAGCGGGACAAGTACACCTGTGCGTACTGCGGCAAGCTCGGCGCCACCACCATGGACCACGTGATCCCCAGATCGCGGGGTGGACGTGGTGAATGGCTGAACGCCGTGGCAGCGCACGCGGCGTGTAACGAGAAGAAGGGCTCGCGCACACCGGAAGAGGCCGGCATGCCACTGTTGTGGCAGCCGTGGATCCCTTCCCGTGCCGAGTTGGCGCTCTGACCTCGACCCACCAGGTGTCGCGGCGGAGCGCGATGCCAGGTGGGCGACGGTGACCCACCCTCGGTTCTGACCCGAGGTCCCGCAGGTTCGAGCCCTGCCCTGGCAGCTCTGGCGGAATAAGCCGAGTTTCGGCCTATCGGCAACCGTTTCGAAAACGGTCGGCCCTTCAGTGGGCGTGCAGGTTCGAGACCTGCTTCCGCCGCATGCAGTCGAACGAGGAGAGTGAGGGAGATGAACGTGGAGCTTCCGGTTGAGCTGAGTGGGGCCAAGAGCTCCACGCTCATGTGGGCGCAGGAGCACGAGGTGGACGCCAAGGCGCTCCAGCAGCTGCGGAACATCGCGGCGCTGCCGTGGGTGCACGGCGTCCGGGTGATGCCCGACGTACACCTCGGCAAGGGTGCGACGGTCGGATCGGTGATCGCGATGTACCAGGCCGTTTCGCCGGCCGCGGTCGGGGTCGACATCGGGTGCGGGATGGAAGGTGTACTGACGTCGCTGACGGCGTCGGATCTGCCGGACGACCTGTCGGCGATCCGCTCCCGGATCGAGGCCGCCGTACCGGTCGGGTTCCGGGCGCACGAGGACGCGGTCGGGGTACGCCGGCTCGGTCTGGATCCGCGTCCGTGGGACAAGCTGTGGGGCGCGTTTTCGAGTCTGCACGACGGGGTGCAGGACCGGGAACGGAAGGCGAAGCAGCAGATGGGTTCGCTTGGTGGCGGCAACCACTTCATCGAGGTGTGCCTCGACGACGAGGACCGCGTGTGGCTGATGCTGCACTCCGGCAGCCGCAACATCGGCAAGGAGCTCGCGGAACGGCACATGCGGATCGCGCGGGACCTGCCGCACAACGCGGATCTGCCGGACCGTGACCTCGCGGTGTTCCTGTCCGGTACGCCGGAGATGGACGCGTACCGCCGGGACCTCACGTGGGCCCAGGAGTACGCCGCGCGGAACCGGGCCGTGATGCTCGCACTCGTGATGCAGGCGGTGCGGGAGTCGTTCGAGGTCGACGTACGGTTCGAGCAGCCGATCTCGTGCCACCACAACTACGTGGCCGAGGAGCAGTTCGACGGGCTCGATCTGCTCGTCACCCGCAAGGGCGCGATCCGGGCGGGGCGTGGTGACCTCGGGCTGATTCCCGGGTCGATGGGCACCGGATCGTACGTGGTCCGTGGGCTCGGCTCGGAGCGTTCGTTCTACTCGGCCTCGCACGGGGCAGGCCGGCGGATGAGCCGCAACGAGGCCAAGCGCCACTTCACGGTCGCTGACCTGGTGTCCCAGACCGAAGGCGTCGAGTCCCGCAAGGACGCCGGCGTGATCGACGAGATCCCCGCCGCCTACAAGGACATCGACTCGGTCATCGCCGCCCAGTCCGACCTGGTCGAGGTCGTCGCGCACCTCAAGCAGGTCATCTGCGTCAAGGGCTGAGCTGGGCCGGTTGCGTGCGCCCCGCCGTGCGCTCTCTTCCTCTGCACTAAGCGTACAAGCGCGGAGGGAGTCGGCCGGCAAGTTATCCACAGCCGCCCGCCGTCCACAGGGGAGACGGCGGGCGGCGGTTGGTGAGGTCCGCCTGTTGGTAGGGGCTGCGGTTTGCTAAACCGTTGGTCGGGTGTCGTCTCGGCTCGCGAGTTCGAATCTCGCTCTCACCGCTGGGTGGCTGGGATGGACCAGCCACCCAGCCAGGCCCCGTTGGTCTAGTGGTCAGGACGCCTGGTTCTCAGCCAGGAGATCGCCGGTTCGAATCCGGTACGGGGTGCGTGGCACCTTGCAGGAGCGCCGTCGTGGGAGAGGCGGGGCGGGTTGTAGACCCGTTGCCTTCGGGCTGAGCAGGTTCGAATCCTGCCTTCTGCACGTATCAACCAAGAAGAGAAGAGAGGAGGACCGGCCGTGGCCGACCTCAGGAACAGGAAGCGGGTGCCTGGTGGCAGGACCGGTGCTCCGGTCAAGCAAGGGCACTCGATGCGGCGGGTGTTGCTCGCCTGCGGGCATGTGCAGCGGGATCGGATCGCGCACCGTGGGGATCACGTGTGGTGCGAGGCCGAGTGCTCCGACTGGACCCGTGTGGTCTCGGTTCAGGAGTAGCGAAAGCAACGACAGGTGCGGCCTGTCGTTGCCTACCCCCTGGAGCCGAACCAGGTCGCTCCGAAGGTCCGATTCCTGGTTCGACTCCGGGCAGGGGGACCTAGGCGATGGTCGGGTCGTAGTGGGTTGTCAGGTGTACGGCGGTTTCGGCTCGGGTCGCGAGTATCCGTACTCGTACGTCGTCGACCTCGATCGGCTTGTCCAGCGGGAGCAGGCGGCGGTGGCCGATCGTGGTGCCGGTGGCAATCTCCTGCCAAGAGCCTTCGACTGATGCGTCTACCGCGAAGGACTCGATCTGTTGCCCCTGCTCGATGTCCTCACGAAGATCCAGGACATTGATAGTTGCCGGTAGCACCAAATCAGTTTCGTAGTACGAGCGGACCGCCGCCCCGAAGTCGGTCAGGGCCGAGACGTCGGGGTCGGCGAACAGGCCGCGGCGGTCGGGTGGGATGTTGAGGAGGAGTACGGCGTTGCGCCCGACCGACTTGCGATAGATGTCCAGGAGTTCGGGAACCTGCTTGACCGCTCCGTCCTCGGCGGCGTGGTAGAACCAGCCGGGCCGGATGGACACGTCGACCTCGGCCGGATACCAGCGCAATTCGTCGGCGCGAGCCAACTCATCAGGCCCGGCAACCGACGCAGCCGTCTGTTCCGCCACCATCGCGCCACCGGCGAACGGTACGACGCTCCACTCGGTCTCCCGCGCGAACCCGTCCTCGTTGCCGACCCACCGCACATCCGGGCCGCCGACGGCCATCGTCGCATCGGGCGCCAGCCGCCGGATCAGGTCGAACCACGCATCGAACGCGTACGTCTGCGCGGTACTGGTCGGGTTCGCCCCGTCCAGCCACACCTCGGCGATCGGCGCGTACGACGTCAGCAACTCGTGTAGCTGGTTGAGGTAGAACCGGTTGTAGTCGTCGACGACGTACTCGAACTCGCCGATCCGCGACGGTACCGCCGGGCTGCCGTTGCCGTAGTACCCACCCGGGGCCTTCTCCTGGTACAGGTCCGCCGGCGACAGGTATACGCCGAACCCAAGACCCGAGGCCGCACAAGCAGCCGACAACTCGCCCACCACGTCCCCGCGATAGGGCGACGCGGCAACGGTATGCGGCAGGAACTTGCTCGGCCACAGGCAGAATCCGTCGTGGTGCTTGGCCGTCAGGATCACGCTCTTGAAACCGGCTTCCGCCAACGTCCGCGTCCACTGCGAACAGTCCAGCGCCGTCGGATCGAACACGGCCGGATCGTCGACCCCGGTCCCCCACTCGAGATCGGTGAACGTGTTCGGCCCGAAGTGCACAAAGGCCGTCAGCTCCTGCCGTTGCCAAGCGACCTGCCGCGCCGACGGCCGTACGGCGGAGGCATCCATCACCGCAACACCTTCCCCGGGTTCAGCAGGTTCAACGGATCGAACGCGGCCTTGATCCGCCGGTGCAGTTCGAGCCCGACCGGCCCGAGCTCGGTCTCCAGCCACTGCGCCTTCAACGTTCCGATTCCGTGCTCGCCGGTGATCGTCCCGCCGAGCCGCAGCCCGAGCTCCATCACCGCCCCGAACGCCTGCAGCGCACGGGCCTCGGCCGCCGGGTCGTCGCGGTCGAACACCACGGTCGGATGCATGTTCCCGTCGCCGACGTGACCCGGGCAGAAGATCAGTACGTCGTACTTCGTGCCGATGTCGGCGATGCCGCGCAGCAGCGTGACGAGCTGCGAACGCGGTACCGAAACGTCGTCGATCAGCGTCACGCCCAGTCGTTCCAGCGCCGCGTTGACCAGCCGGCGCGCCTCCAGCAGCATGGCCGATTCCTCGGCGTCCGAGGCCTCGGCGACGTCGATCGCACCATGAGCCGTGCAGATCTCAGCGATCCGGGACACGTCGTCAACCGCCCGCGCACCCCGGTCCGACTGCGCCAGGAGCATCGAGCCGACATCGCTGGGAAGACCCATGTCCCGATAGTCCTGGATCGCCCGCAGCGTTGGTTGATCGAGGAACTCCAGCAAGGAGGGGCGCAGGCCGGATGCCATCACGGCGGCCGCGGCGGCGATGCCGTCCTCGATGGTGCGGAAGGTGGCGGCGGCAGTCAGTGCGGACTCAGGGGCCGGCCGCAGCGCGAGAGTCGCCTCGGTGACGACGCCGAGCGTGCCTTCGGAGCCGACGATCAGGCGGGTCAGGTCGTATCCGGCGACACCCTTGGCGGGGCGCCGGCCGGTGCGGACGACCTCGCCCGACGCGAGCACGACCTCCAGGCCGCGGATGAAGTCCGACGTCACGCCGTACTTCACGCAACACAGCCCGCCCGCATTCGTCGCGATATTCCCGCCGATCGTCGACATCTCCCACGACGACGGATCCGGTGGATAGAACAGGCCCTTCTCCAGCACCGCGCGCGACAGCGACGCGTTCACCACACCCGGTTGGACGACGGCGACCTGATCCTCGACCGAGATCTCCAGGATCTGGTTCAACCGCGTCGTCGACAGCAACAAGCACCCGTCAACGGCGTTCGCCGCACCGGACAGCCCGGTCCGGCCGCCCTGCGTGACCACCGGTACGCGGGACTCGGACGCCAGTCGCATGACCTCCTGCACCTCTGCCGTGCTCGTTGGGCGCACCAACGCAAGCGGCACACCCGCCGTGCAGAACGTGGCGTGATCGTTGCGATGACTGTCCAGGATGTCCGGATCGTCGACGACGTCAGCGAGGACCGACCGCAGCCGGTCAATGAACTCATCCTTCATCTTGCTCCGCGAGCAACCGCAGGATCAGCTCGGCCCGGCGGACGCGCTCACGTCCGAGGGCTTCCGCCGTACCGGAAAGATGCGCCCCGACCGGGTAGATGTTCGGTGCGTTCCGCAGACCCATCTTCAGGTACACCGGCGCGGCGACCCGGACGATCTCCGGTACGTCGTAGAAGCGCACGTGCCCGCCCTGGTCGTCCGGTACCTCGATGTACATGTCGATCGGTACGGTCGTCACCGAGCGGATCTCGGCGAGTACCGGTACCGGGAGGTCGGTCGACACGTTCAGGCTGGTCGCGCCGAGCCGCTCGTACAGCCGGGCGGTCGGTGCGTTCGGCAACGGCATCAACACCGATGTCTTCAGCACCAGATCCGCAGGCAGTTCACCGTCGATCTTCAGCTGGCCCAGGATCTCGAGTACGCCGATGTCGCCCACCAGCAGGCTGCGTACACCCAGTTCGACCGCGCGGAAGGCGTCACACAACGAGGCCGCGACCTGTTCGTTGCCGCGCGCAACACCGCCGACGGCAGCCGAAACCTTGGCCTGACCACCGATGTCCCACGCGCCTCGCGGTCCGAGGAACAGGCAGACCTCGACGCCAGCGGAGGCGCCGAGCGACAGCATCTCCTCGATCTCGCCGTCGGTCAGCATCATCACGCCGCTGCCCTGCGAGACCCGGTCGATCGTGATACCGCGTTCCTTGGCTTACTCCAGTACCGCGGCCATCACCCGCGGCCCTTCGCAGGACGGAATCTCGATCTTGTACGGCGTCCCGTCGGCGAACGTCCTTGTGGACGTCTCGCCGGGCCCGAAACCGCGGTCGGCGAGCAGGGCGCGTGCTGCGCGGAGGTTCATTGGTCGCTCCAAGGTCCGAGCCGGCCGCCCGGCGCCAGGTCCCGCGCCGTACCGGTGATCTCGAGATCGAATCGCTCGGCCGCCTCGGTCAGCAGGGCCGGCGTCACCATCAACTCGTTCGGCGACAGCGTGTCCTTGATCCGGGCCAGCCGGAGCTCGGACCAGTGCCGCCGTCCGCACATCGTCACCGCCGCGAGCACGGCGGTCTCGTCGTCCTCCATCACCATCGGCAGCCGGGAACGTCGCGCACCGCCGGCACCGGAGGTCAGCGCGTTCACATAGGTTGCCTGGAGGTCGATCTGCTCGAGTAGACGCGCCGGGACGACGTCGGCCAGACCGAGGCCGGACGCGTTGCCGTGGGACGCGGGCGACAGCGAGTGGACAGTGATCGCGGCGATGTCCGGCGATTCGAACTCCGGGATGCCGTGCACCCAGCAGCGGCCGATCACGTTGGTGTCCATGCCGGCGCCGGACTTGTCCTTGCCGAGTTCGTCGACCACCAGCACGTCGAGCTGGTCGAACGGGAGCCGGCCGAGGAGGCTGGACGCCCGTTGCAACAGAGCGTTTTCCGGCGCCTCCGCGATGCCGGTTGCTTCGAGTAGCTCGATCGAGGCGGTGCGGTCCTCGGCGTTCTCCAGGATCGCCAGCCCGCCAAGAATCTTGCCTTGCGCAACGATCATCCGGGCGGCGGCCTCGATGTTGCTGCCGAGCGACGGGATGCCGCCGGCGTGCAGGGAGGCCGCGCCGCGGTGGTTGCCGAGCCCGATCGCGAGGATCTTCGCGATCCCGCTCTCGATCGGGCCACGGAAATCGGTGTGTGGCTTGATCCGGTTGACCAGGAGTACACCGTCGGCCTTGGCGGCGATCGCATCGTGGTGCACCTCGGTCCCGTCGGACAGGGTGCCGACGACAACGGTTTCCATCGTCGCTTCGATGGGACAGCCAACGGTTTCCGGCGTGATGCCGAGGCCTTCGAGCATTTCGCGCTGGCCGTCGGCCGTCGCCCCGCCGTGCGATCCCATTGCCGGCGTAACGAACGGTTCGGCGCCCGCGTCACGCAGCCAGTCGACGGCCGCATTCACCACGGGCACCAGGTCACGGATCCCCCGGCTGCCGGCCGTGACGGCGATCCGCGCACCTGGCCGGATTCGCTCCCGCAGCGGGGCAAGTGCCGCGAGGGCGTCGGCGTACGGGTCGGCCGACACCGGTAGATCGGTGAGGATCCGCCGGATCGGTGTCACCTGAGGGAGCTTGCCGTCCGGTCGCAAACCCCGGACGGCCTCGAACGGTCCCCAGTCCATCAGTGGCTCTGGCGGCCGACGGCCGAGCCGGTGCGGCCTACGAGGAAGTCGAGGTCGCAGCCCTTGTTCGCCTGGGTCACGTGGTCGACGTACAGGCGGGCCCAGCCACGGTCCGTGGGTGGCGTCGGTGGTTGCCAGTCGGCTCGGCGCTTCTCCAACTCCTCGTCGGAGACGTCGAGATGCAGCCGGCGGGCCGGTACGTCGAGTTCGATCCAGTCACCGGTACGCACCAGCGCGAGCGGACCGCCGACGGCCGCCTCGGGCGTGACGTGCAGTACGACGGTGCCGTACGCCGTACCGCTCATCCGGGCGTCCGAGATCCGCACCATGTCGTCGACACCGATCTCCGCGAGCTTCCGCGGGATCGTCATGTTGCCAACCTCCGGCATCCCCGGATAGCCACGCGGCCCGGCGTTCTGCAGGACGAGTACGGTGTCCTCGTCGACGTCGAGGTCGGGATCCTCGACCGCCTTGTCGTATTCCTCGATGCTGCTGAAGACCAACGCCTTCCCGCGGTGCCGCGAGAGCCGCTCGGACGCCGCCGACTGCTTGATGACGGCACCGTCCGGGGCGAGATTCCCCTTCAGGACCGCGGTTCCCGCGCCACTTCCCAGCGGATCGCCGACCGGCCGGATCGCCGCATAGGTCCCGCCGCCACCGGGATAGGTCGCCTCGATCCGCTGGGCGTTCGCGACGTTCTCGCCGATCGTCTTGCCGGTGACCGTGATCGCGTCGGTCTTGAGCAGCGGAAGGATCTCCTTCAGCACCGCTGGCAGACCGCCGGCGTAGTAGAAGTCTTCCATCAGGTACTTCCCGGAGGGCTGCAGGTCGACCAGCCACGGGACGCCGCGCGCCCACTCGTCGATGTCGTCCAGCGTCACGTCGACGCCGATCCGGCCGGCGATCGCGAGCAGGTGGATGACGAAGTTGGTCGAACCACCGATCGCGGCGTTCGCCCGGACCGCGTTCGCGAACGCGTCCCGGGTCAGGATGTCGCTGATCTTCAGGTCTTCCTTGACCATCTCGACGATCCGCTGCCCGGACTTCTGCGCGATCACGTACCGGCGCGAGTCGACCGCGGGGATCGCCGCGCCGCCGGTCAGTTGCAGGCCGAGCGACTCGGCCATGCAGGCCATCGTGGACGCCGTACCCATCGTCATACAGTGGCCGTTGCTGCGGGACTGCCCGGCCTCGGCCGCTGCGAAGTCCTCGGCCGACATGCGCCCGGCGTTGAGGTCCTGCGTGAACCGCCAGACCGCCGTACCGGAGCCGATGTCGCAGCCGCGGAATTTACCGTTCAACATCGGACCGCCGGTGACAACCACCGTCGGCAGGTCGACGCTCGCGGCACCCATGATCGAACCGGGCGTGGTCTTGTCGCACCCGGTCAGCAGTACGACGCCGTCGAGCGGATTGCCGCGCAGCGACTCCTCGACGTCCATGCTGAGCAGGTTCCGGAACAGCATCGCGGTCGGCCGCAGCAGCGTCTCGCCGAGCGACATCACCGGGAACTCGAGCGGGAAACCGCCGGCCTGCCAGACGCCGCGTTTGACCGACTCGGCCAGCCGCCGCAGGTGCGCGTTGCACGGGGTCAGCTCGGACCAGGTGTTGCAGATCCCGATCACCGGGCGTCCGTCGAACACCTCCTCGGTGAACCCCTGCGCCTTCATCCAGGACCGGTGGATGAACCCGTTCCGGCCGTGTTCGCCGAACCAGTGGTCGAAACTCCGCCGGCCGGTCGACGCCGGCTCGGCTTCACCGGCCAGGACATCGCCCTCGCCCGGATCGTTGGTCGGAGGCAGATCAGTCATCGCGACACCTCACCTGTGGTCACGGTTCCGTTCACCCGGCGGGCGATCCCGGCCGGGTTGGAGTCCTTCAGTACGTCGGGCAGCACGGCGTCCGGGGCGTCCTGGTACGCGACCGGGCGCTGGAACCGGCGGGCCGCGGTGACGCCGACGCTGGTGTGGATCGACCCGACCGTCGACGGGAACGGGCCGCCGTGGTGCTGCGCCCAGGAGACCGCGACCCCGGTCGGCCAGCCGTTCCACAGTACGCGCCCGGCTCGTGCCGTCAGCTTCGGCAGGAGCTCGCGGGCCAGCTCCGCGTCGGAGTCCTCGGCGTGCAGGGTCGCGGTCAGGTTGCCTTCGAACGCTTCCAGGGCTTGCACCAGTTCGCCGCGGTCCTGGTACTCGACGACGATCGAGACCGGGCCGAAGCACTCTTCGAGGACTTCGTCGCGGCGGGCGAGGAGTTCAGGAACGGTGGTCTGCAGAAGGGTCGCCGCGCCGCTCGACCAGACGCGGACACCGTCGACCTTCTCCAGCCGGTCCAGTCCGGAGGTGAAGCCTTCCTTGATCCGGTCGTTCAGCATCTTCGCCTCGGCGACGCCGCCGACCGCTGCGGTCAGTTCGTCCTGCAGGCCGTGGCCCGACGGGACGAAGAGCAGCCCGGGCTTGGTGCAGAACTGGCCGACGCCGAGCGTGAACGAACCGACGTACCCGGTGGCGATTTCCTTGCCGCGGGCATCGACAGCGGCCTGGGTGACGAACACCGGGTTGAGGCTGCCGAGCTCGCCGTAGAACGGGATCGGTTCCGGGCGGGTGACCGCGATCTCGTGCAACGCCTTGCCGGCCGGTACCGAACCGGTGAAGCCGGCCGCGGTGATCCGCGGGTCCTTCAAAGCTGTGACGCCGACGTCGAATCCGGAGATCACGCCGAACGTCCCGTCCGGTGCGCCGGCCTCCTTGAGCGCCTGGATCATCACCTCGGCGGTGCGCGCGGACAGCTCGGGGTGACCCGGATGTGCCTTCACGATGACCGGGCAACCGGCCGCCAGGGCGGAGGCGGTGTCGCCGCCGCAGACGCTGAACGCGAACGGGAAGTTGCTGGCGGCAAACACCAGGACCGGGCCGAGCGGGACGAGGACACGGCGCAGATCAGGGCGCGGGACAGGCTTGGCCTGTGGGTCGTTTGTGTCGATGATGACGTCCAGCAGCGAGCCTTCTTCAAGCACATCCGCGAACATCCGCAGCTGACCGGTGCTGCGGGCAACCTCTCCGGTCAGCCGCGCCTCGGGCAGCGAGCTCTCCCGCATCGCGATCGGCACCAGGTCTCCGGAGGCTGCGTCGAGCGCGTCCGCGACCGCGCGGATCCACCGGGCGCGGACGGCGGGTTCGGCAGCCCCGAAGGCGGGCGCCGCAGCAGCTGCCGCGGCGAGGGCATGCTCGAGCTGGGCCGGAGTGGTGTCCGGGACGACGGGAGCGGCACCCCCCGTGGCATCGGCGGCCGGCGTGGGCTGGGTGCCCTGGTCCGAGGTCATCGGATTCCTTCCAGGTTGTCGGTGGCCAGGAAGCCGAACGGTTCCTTGCCGGTGGTGACAGGGTTGGTCAGCGTGCCGAGTTCGTCGATGGTGATCGTGATGACGTCGCCCTGGGCCAGGGCGAAGTCGAGTTCCGGGACGATTCCGGTGCCGGTGGCAAGGATCACGCCGTCGGGGAAGTCGTTCGGCAGGAACAGTACGTCGATCAGGTCCTTCAGGTCGCGGACCAGCTTCTCGGTCGACGTCGCACCGCTGAACACCGCGCCGGCACCGCGCCGGATCGACACCGTGATGCCGAGCGCCTTCGGATCGGGAACCTCCCAGACCGGCCGGATCCCGGACGCCAGCGCGCAGCCACCGGCGAACAGTTTCGCCTGCGGCACGTACAGCGGGTTCACGCCTTCGATCGACCGCGAGCTCATGTCGTTACAGATGGTGAAGCCAACGATCTCACCGTGGCTGTTGGCAACGACCGCGAGCTCCGGCTCGGGTACGTCGTGACCGGAGTCGGAGCGGATCCCGACCGGTTCGCCGTCGACGACCACCCGCCAGGCGGGCGCTTTCTGGAACAGCTCGGGCCGTTCGGCGGTGTAGATCTTGTCGTACACCGACTGCTCGGTGCTCTCCTCCATCCGCGCGCCGCGGGACCGCTCGTACGTCACACCCGCGCACCACACCTCGCCGCGACCGTCGAGCGGCGGCAGGTACTTCAGCCCCTCGGCCGGAAGCTCCGCGCCGACCTTGGTGACCGCGGCCTGCAACTCGGCGAGCGGCAGCCGCAACAGTTCGGCGAAGCTGTTCAGGCCCTCCAGCGGAGCGACCGTGTCACCGGTGCGCACGCCGGGAGCAGGTCTGCCGTCGACCGGGGAGAGATAACGGACCAAGTGCATGAGGAGGCCTTTCACATCGACGTACCGAGAAGTCCACGGGTGATCTGGAAACCTATGTTGCCGGAGGCAACCGCCTTGGGGACGAGCCGGCGGCTCGCGACCGCGGCGATCGTGTCGAGCCCGATCCGGGCCTGCTCGGCCGCGTCACCGGTGGCCACTGCGTCGAGATCGTCGCCGTACGTCGCAACCGTCTCCGGGTCGTTGCTGAACTCAACGACCGGTACGAAGCGCTGCGCCGACAAGGTGCCACCGGCAACATGCGCGAGGATCTGCTGGACGCCGGTCGCCCCGAACCCGGTAGCGGTTTCCATCCAGTCCGTCCCTGGCATCCGCATCACGTGCCATCCCGGCGCGGCGAGCCGCTGGCCGTGCGCGACGGTCGGCCCGACCTCGTCCGCGTTTCCGAAGGCCGCCGTACGGAAACCGTCGTGCGCAAGCAGGCCTCCACGAGACGACAGTACGACGGAACCACCGGCGCCAACGATTTCCCGGCCGATCAGCGCCAACGCCTCGGCGGTCTGGTCCGAGAACGGGCCGCGCGCCTCCAGGCCGATCGTGAGCGCGCCGAGATCGCCCGACTGCTCGACCGGGGCGGGCAGGTCGAAGCTGCTGAACCAGTCCTTGACCTTGCCACCGACCGCGTCGAGGCCGCCGTCGCCCTGGATGCTCGCCCAGCCGAACCGGGACGGATCCGCGCCCGCCTCGACGAGCCGGGAGCGGAAATAGTCGTTGTGCGTCTTCTCGCAGCCGTGCTCCAGCAGGAGCGCCATCCGGGTGTTCGGGTGCAGCAGGTAGCCGAGCATGATCCGCGCGAACGTCTCCTCCGACGCACCACCGCTGCTGCCGCAGCCCTCAGTGTGCGGCAGAGCGACCATCCGGGTGACCGCGTCGCCTGCCCATTTCTCCAGCTCGGCCTGGGCCGCGATCCGCAGCGCGATCTGGCCGGAACACAGGCTGGTCGGCAGGATCAAGCCGACTGCCTCGGGGACCAGTCGGTCGTCTACTTCGAGGAGGTTGGCGAGGGTCCGGCCGTCCGAGGTCAGGCCAGGGTGCGGTTGGCCGCTGAGCGGGGCGTCGCGGTCCTCGGCCGGCAGGTCGGTGAGCTTGCGGGCCATCCTGCCGTCGGTGGTGATCGAGATGCCTTCGCGCGGGCCGGTCTGCTTCCAGTTCCGCCAGATCGACACCTGGCTGTGCCCGGCGCGTTCGCCCGCGCTCTTCTCCCCCGACGCGACACGGACGACGAGGTCGAACGTCTCCGCGGTCAGGTCCGCCATCGACGTACCGGTCAGGTACTTGCCGGCGTCGACGTCCATCTCGGCGCGCAGTCGCTCGTACCGCGCACTCGTCGTGACGAACTTGAGCGTCGGCACGAACGGGAAGTTGGTGATCGAGCCGTTGCCCGTGGTGAAGAAGATCAGGTTGCAGCCGCTGCCGATCTGGCCGGCCACCGACTCCAGGTCGTTGCCGGGGCTGTCCATGAAGATGTAGCCGTTGCCGGGCAGCGGGTCGCCGTAGTCGATCACGTGGTCCAGCCGGACCTCCCGCGGGAGTTTCCGGGCGGCGCCGATCGACTTCAGCACGATGTTGTACAGGCCGCGGTACACGTTTCCGCCGGACGGGTTGCCCTCGGCGGTGTGCCCGTGCCAGCCGACGCGTTCCTTGAACGACTTGATCGTGGCCAGAAAACGCCGCGCGGTGGCGAGGTCGCGGACGTTCTTCAGTACGTACGGCTCGGCGCCGATCAGCTCGTCGGTTTCCGCGAGCACCGCCGTACCGCCGTGGCGGATGATCTCCGCGCTGACCTGACCGGCGAGCGGATTGGCGGAAATTCCGGAAAACGCATCGCTTCCACCGCACTGCAGGGCGATCCTGAGATCGGCCAGCGGTACCTCGACGCGCTGCTGCGCGTCCACGATCGGCAGCCACGGTTCGACCAGCGCGGCCGCGGCGGCCAGGTCGTGCTCGAAGCCGGCGCTGCGGGTGAAGTACGCGTGCGGCACCTTGATCGACGGGTAGTTGTTCTCGGCCAGGAAGTTCCTGATCGCGGCGCCGGAGACGACGTCGTCCTTGGTGTCGACGATCAGGACGGCGCCTACGTTCGGGTTCAGCGTGAAGCCGCCGAGCGTGGCGAGCAGGAAGTGCAGGTTGTTCGGTACGTCGTCCTCGCCGCCCTCGGTGTGTGCGACCGGTACGACACCGTCGCCCGCGGCCGCTCCGGCGAAGCGGCGCGCGAGCTCGGTGACGAATCCGCTGCTGCGGGAGCTCGTGGCAAGCAGTACGACGTGGTTCCGGGTGCCGGCCGGGCCTTGTTCGCGTGGGTAGCCGAGGAACGTACCGGGCTGCTCGACACTCGTCACCTGGGCGCCGAAGTTCAGCGCGGACTCGTCGAGCTCGAACGGGTCGAGCGGCTCGTTGGTCGCGGACGGCTCCGACGGCAACCCTTCCACGCCGCGGGCGGTGACCGCGGCGAGGCTGGTCGGCGTACAGACGTAATCACCTGGGACGAGATCGCGGGACGCGCGGGCGAAGGCGGTGTTCCAGGAGGTCAGCGCCTCGTGCTCGCGGACCGACGTGACCACGAAGCGGTGCCCTTCGAGCACAGTGTGCGGCAGCGTGACCGCCGTACCGTCCAGCTCGATCACGGTGCCGGCCTCGAGCCGCTGTGAGGCGATCGCGACGTTGTCGCCGGGCTCGGGTAGCACGCCGATCTGTTCGAACCTCAGCATCGTTCGTGTCTCCCCATAGCTAGCTCCGGCCAAAATCGTGCATGATGCATGATTACCAGTGTTACCCTGCCGAAACTTGACCGGTGGGGTCAAGGGCGCGACCAAGATCCGGAGACACCTGATGAGCGAGCCAGTGGCGCCGGTGGACCGGCGGCTGCTCCGGCGGCAAATGCTCGCCGACGACGTGTACGAAGCCATCAAGACGATGCTGATGGACCACGTCATCCGGCCGGGGGCGCGGATCTCGATCGACGGACTGG
The DNA here is from genome assembly GCF_006715085.1 of Kribbella jejuensis. NCBI lineage: Bacteria > Bacillati > Actinomycetota > Actinomycetes > Propionibacteriales > Kribbellaceae > Kribbella > Kribbella jejuensis. The sequence continues at coordinate 2,654,994 of NZ_VFMM01000001.1, forward strand.
CCCGGGAGTTCCAGGTGTCGTCGACGCCGGTGCGGGAGGCGCTGGCGCGGCTGGAGTCGGAGGGGCTGGCGGTGAAGGAGCCGCTGAAGGGGTACCGCGCGACGCCGCTGCTGTCGCTCGAGGAGTTCGACGACCTGTACCGGTTCCGGCTGCTGCTCGAACCGTGGGCGGCGCGGCGCGCTGCCGAACTGATCTCTCCCTCGGGCGCCGAGCAGTTGCGGGCCGAACTCGCGACCGCGGTCGAGCCGACGTCGATCGACTACGCCGGCTACAAGTCGCTGACCGTCCACGACAACCGGTTCCACTCGCTGATCGCGTCACTGTCCGGAAGCGACCAGGTGCGGCTCGCGTTCGAACGAACCCACTGCCACCTGCACATCTTCCGCCTCCACTACGACCGCGACATCGGCCCGGAGGTCCTCACCGAACACCGCACGCTGGTCGAAGCCATCACCTCCGGCGACCCAGCCGCCGCCGAAGCCGCCATGACCCAACACATCGAAAACTCGATGACCCTGCGCCTACGCCGCATCTACGAATGACCCGCCGTCCTTTCCCGCTCCCGATACCTCCGGAACTGACGGCGTACATCCTCGACTTCCACTGGGACCTGAACCGACTGCACGCCCTGGACCTCCCGGTCACTCAGCTGCGTGTCGCCGACCTCGCCCATCACCTGGACCTTCCGTTCTGGGCGCACGCCGAACGCCCGTTCCAGCTAACGCCCCACCAGGTCGCGGCCGACCCGCTCATCTACCGGGCCCAGTACGACCGGACCCTCGCGGCCGACCTGCGCCACCCGCTGGACGTCGTCCACCGCCCCGACGACCGCATCACGATCCTCGACGGCGTCCACCGCCTGCTCCGCGCCGAGCTCGAGAGGCGCCCGCTCGTCGACGTCCGCGTCCTCCCGTGGTCCGCCCTGGACGAGATCGCCGTACCAGGCTGAACGACGGCGGATGTCGCGGCTGAATCATCCGCTGGCGTCTGGGGACAAGCAATTGCCTGTCTCCAGACCCCACGAGATGTCCTGCATCACTGCAACGGTGCGCCGCCGTACGAGACCTCGTTGTCGTCCGGGTCATAGAACGTTGCGTGGCGTACGCCGTTCTCGTAGGTCTCTCGCACGGCCGGTTCGAGCCCGCGCTCGGCGATGGCCTTCAGCGTTGCGTCGAAGTCCTCGACGAACAAGGTGTGCTGGGCATGCCCGGCATGTTCCGGGACCACCTCGACGTACAGGAACTGGTGGTCTCCGAGCTCCCACACCGCTTCGACGTCGTTGGGGAGGAAGCTCGGCGGCGCGCCCAGCAGCTTCTGGTACCACTCGACCGCGACGTCGTAGTCGCTGACGGAAACTCCCGCGAACAGATCCATACCGGATCCTAGCCAACCGACGACGAAGCCCGGCAGTGCGCGAGGCACTGCCGGGCTTGCGAAGGGGATGTCACTCAGGCGCGTCGCCGTGGTCGGGGATTTCCAGCTGTACGCCGCCTTGGAGGGCGGACTGGTGCGCGATGATGCCGGGGAGGGTGTAGCGCGCGGAGACCCAGGCGTTGATCGGCGGCAGGGTCTTGTCGGCGACCGCGCGGACGAAGTCGTCGGCGAGGAAGTGGTGGGACCCTTCGTGGCCGTTGTGCAGGCCGGCGAACTCCTGCGGGAGGCGGCTGCGGTCGTGGACCGGGGAGAGGCCGGACAGGAACGCGTCCCGCAGTGCGGGGTCGACGTTCGCCAGGTCGTCGTCCTCGAGGGAACCGCTGGGCTTGGTCTCCATCAGGTGGCTGATGTCCTCGACGCCTTGCTTGTTCTGCCACAGCGTCGTGGTGGCGAGCTGCTCGAAGCTGCCCTCGGTGCCGAACACGCGCAGCCGGGACTCACGGATGTGCGACGGGTACCCGACGCGGCGCATCTCGTTCGTGCGCATGATGCCGCCGTCGGCGAGCTTGAACAGGGCGGTCGCGTTCGAGAAGTCGTTGTTGAACTGGCTGACGTCCTTGTCGAAGACGCCGTCGCCGCGGTCGTCCTTCACGCCGATCGCGGACACGTGCGTGGCGTGCTGGCCGGTCACCGAGAGAACGTTGCCGACGGCATGCGTCGGGTAGAGCAGCGGCGGGAACGACGCGGTCTTCTTCCAGTCGTCGCCGCCAGAGTACTGGTACGCGGCGTAGAAGCCGAGGTCCATGTCGTGGACGTAGTCGCCCTCGGAGTAGAACACCCGGCCGAACGCGCCCTCGGCGAGCTTCTGCCGGCAGTACACCGAGGAGGGGTAGTAGAAGCTGGTCTCGCCCATCATGTAGGTGAGCCCGGTCTCCTTGACCAGCTCGATGATGCGGGCGATCTGGTCGGCCTCGATCGCCATCGGGACCGTCGAGTACACGTGCTTGCCGGCCTCGAGCGCCTTGATCGCCATCTCTCCGTGCAGCCAGCGCTGCGTGAAGATCGCGACCGCGTCCACGTCCGACTCGAGCATCTCCTCGAACGACGCGTGCGTCACCGTGATGCCCTGTTTGGCGGCCATCTCCGCCGTCCGTTCCGGGATGACGTCGGTCAGCCGCACCTCGGACACGTCCGGATGCGCAGACCACAACCGCAGGAACGAGGGGGCGAACTGGCCCGCTCCGACCACACCGATGCTGATTCCCATGCGGACTAGGCAATCACACATTTTTCTTCCACGGAAGAACAAATTCAGACGTTGGAACATGTGACGCTGTCAACACGCCTTCGGCAGGCGTGGCCTGGCTACGGGTGGACCAGGCCGGCTGGGTCCTTGCCGGTGAGGAAGGCGGTGACGGCTTCGGCGGCGAGGGTGGCGGCGCGGTGGGCGGTTTGGCGGGTGGCGCCGGCCAGGTGGGGGGTCATGACGATGTTCGGGGCGGTCAGAAGGCGCGAGCCCTCGGGTAAGGGCTCGGACGGGAAGACGTCGAAGGCCGCGGCGCCCAGGTGTCCGGACTCGAGGGCGTCGACGGTCGCGTCGTAGTCGAGCAGACCGCCGCGTGCCGTGTTCACGAGTACGGCCCCCCGCGGCATCGAGGCGATCTGTTCGGCGCCGATCATGCCGCGGGTCTGGTCGGTCAGCCGCGCGTGCAGACTGACCACGTCCGAGCGACGCAGCAACTCGTGTAGATCGACGAGCTCGATACCGTCCGGTGCCTGTTCGACGTACGGGTCCGAGACGAGAACCCGAGCGCCGAAGGCGAGCATCACGCGGGCGACCCGCTGGCCGATCGCGCCGTACCCGACCAGGCCGACGGTCGACCCGTCGAGCTCAAGGCCGCATTCGTCGTACGCGTACAGATCCGACCGCCACTCACCCTGCTCGAGCGTCCGCTGCAGCCGTGGAAGGTTGCGCAGGGCACCCATCATCAGCGCGACCGCGTGCTCGGCGGCGGCGACCGCGTTCCGGCCGGGCGTCGACGCGACGGCAACGCCGCGTTCGGCAGCGGCCGCCACGTTGACGTTCACCGGTCCACCGCGGCAAACCACCAAGTAGCGCAGGTCGGGCGCGGCATCCAGTACGCGTTCGGTGAAGGGCCCCATCTGCGTGACCGCGAGCTCGACGCCGGCCAGTGCGTCGATCAGCTCGTCCTCGGCATCGCTCGCCTCGTCCACCTCGGCCACGCGCCCGTACGGCGTCAGCGGCCAGGGCAGCGTCACCTCACGGAACTCGAACGCGACGTCCGGGATCGCGCTCAACGCGGCGGCCAGCTGTTCGTTGCGGACGAAGTGGTCGCCGGCGAGCAGGGTCTTGACGGTTCTCATCACGCTCCAGAGAAGGTAGGTGCCGGGTCCGACCAGCGCGGGCGGGCGGCCTCGATCCGGCGCAGGTAGTGGGCGTACCCGTCGGCGTAGAACGCGGCGCGGGCCGGATCCGGGTCGACCTGGCGGGTCTCCGCGATCCATTCCGGGCCAGCGCTGTCCGGGTCGACCGCGCGCCGGGCGCAGATCACCGCGCCGCGGGCCGCGACCTGCTCGGCCTCGGCGGTGTGCAGCGGCGCATTCAGTACGTCGGCGAGGATCTGCGTCCACTCGGCGCTCCGGGCGCCACCGCCGCAGACCGTGACGCGCCCGGTCCAGCCGGCTGCTTCGAGGCAGTGCCGGGCCGCGTACGCGATGCCTTCGCAGGTCGCGCGGACGAGGTCGGCGGTCGTCGTCGCGAGCGAGACACCGTCGATCGTGCCGCGGGCGCGGGTGTCGACGAACGGTGCGCGCTCACCGGCCTCCGACAGGTACGGCAGTACGGTCACACCGCCCGCGCCCGGCGCGCTGTCAGCGAGCAGTGCGGGCAGCTGATCGGTGGTCACACCAACGAGCGCGAGCACTCGATCGAGCGCCGCCGTACCGACCATGGCCGGCATCGCTCGCAACCACACGCCAGGCGTCCACGTCCCGAGGAACAGCCCCGCAGGCTCACCGTCAACCGAGAGCTCCCGCGTCACCACCTGGCACGCCAACGTCGTACCCACCGTCAGCAAGGCATCCCCAGGCTCGGTCACCCCTGCGCCCGCGGCCGCAGCCGGCAGGTCATAAGGCCCCGCCGAAACCCGCGTCCCGGCAACCATTCCAGTAGTTGCGTCCCGCAACTCCCCCACAGGTCCCTCGGCCATCACCGGCGCCAACAACTCCCGCACCCCAACCAAGCCTGTAGCCACCAGGGCTTCCTCGTCGTACTGACCAGTCCTGGGATCAAGAAACGGTGCCGACGCATCGGAAACATCGGTCGCCCGTACGCCGGTCAACGCCTGCATCACCACGTCCTTGCAATACGCCGCCGTACCGGCCGCCTCAACCACAGTAGGCTCTTCGGCAAGCACCGCAGCCAACAACGGCCCGGAAGCCCCAGGGAACATCCGATTTCCGGATCGCCGGAACACCTGTTCCACAACGCCGTCCGCGGTCCACCGCTCGAGGATCGCGCTGCTCCGCGCATCCAGCCACGAGATCGCGGGCCGCACCGCCGCACCGTCCGCGTCCACCAACCACAGCCCGTCGCCTTGCGCGGTGATGGCCAGTACGTCAGGCCGCGTGCCGACGGTGGCCGCAAGCTCGCCTACCACCTCGTTGGCCGAAGCAACTATCTCGGCGGTCTCGTGTTCGAATCGTCCGGTACTGCGATGCAACAGCCGGGTCGGTCGTGATGCCTCGGCCAGCGGGCGTCCGTCGGCGCTGAATGCGACGGCCTTGGTGACGGTGGTGCCTACGTCGACGCCGACGTCCATGTACCCCCTCCTAGATTTCTGCGACCTCCACAGTCGCGCCGTTGTCGCGAAGTGCGGCGATCAGGTCCTGCGGGGTCTTCTCGTCGACGATCACGATGTCGAAGTCGGTCAGTGGGGCGAGCCGGTGCAGTGCGGTGCGCTGCAGCTTGCCATGGTCGACCAGCAGCACCTTGGTCTTCGCCGAGCGCAGCATCGCGCGCTTCACCAGGACGATCTCCTCCTCCTGGTGGAACGCGTGCGTCGGCGACACCGCGGACACCGAGCAGAACAGCAGGTCGGTGTGCAGCGCCTCGACGGCCTCCGCGCACGGCATCCCGCCGAACGAGTCGTGCGTCGCCGAATAGATCCCACCGAGCGCCAGCAGCGTGATGTCCCGCAGTTGCGCGAGCTTGGTGATCGCGGGCAGGAAGTTCGTTGCCACGGTCAACGGAGTGATGTCCTCGAACAGGTCGACCAGCCCCAGCGCACTGGTGGAGTCGTCGAGCATCACCGACATCCCGGGCTCGATCATCGTCCGGGCGTGCCGGGCGATCGCGACCTTCTCCGCGTGCGCGGTGTTCAGCCGGTACGCGACGTTGCTCTCGAACACGCTGGTCGGCTGTGCGCTGACGCCGCCGCGGTACTTGCGGACCACGCCCTGCCGTTCGAGCTCGTCCAGGTCGCGGTGCACGGTCATCACACTCACGCCGAACGCCTCGACCAGGTCGTTCGCCGAGACCGAGCCGTTCTTCACGACGTACGCCGCGATCTCGGCCTGCCGGCGGGCGGGACGGCTCAGTTCGGTGGTGTCGCCGTCGACATCCGATGTCATGCCAGGGTCTCCAAACGTAGAGGAGGAACGTTGTACGCCTCGAGACCCACTGTGCCGTCCTGCCACCGGAAACGCACCAGCGCCGCGGGACCGAGCGCAGGGAGCAGTCTGCGATAGTCGTTCAGCCGCAGCCCCAGCACCCTGCACACGAGCAGCCGGATCAGGGTGTTGTGGGCGACGGCGAACACCTTCTGGCCCTGGTGCCGACGGCCGATCTCGTCGAAGACCTCGTGCACGCGGTCAGCCGCCGCGGCCGGATCCTCGCCGCCCGGGAAGTGGTCGCCGACCGGGTCCAGCTCGAACGCCTTCGCGACCGCGGACGGCAGTTCGCTGAGCATCTTCCCCTCGGCGGAACCGAAGTCGACCTCCCGCAACCGCGCGTCGACGGTCGGCTCCAGCTGCAGAGCCTCGGCGAGCGGCGCGATCGTCTGACGAGCTCGCAGCATCGGCGAACACCAGAGCGCGTCCGGCGCGTAGTCGAGCACCCACTCCTTCAACTGGCCGGCCTGCCGTACGCCGACCTCGTCGATCGGCAGGTCTGTGGAACCGGTGTACCGGTTGCCGTGATGCCACTCGGTCCGGCCGTGGCGGGCCAGCACGATCGTCGTCCTCATGAGCGGTACCCCCGGCGGTCGAGCTCCGCGACGAATTCGCCGTACAAATCGTCGAGCGACCGTTCCATACGGTTTGGTATGTCGGGCCGTCGCTCGCCCGGCTCGAGGACACGGGCGACGCGGACCATCAGGCGCGCGGTGCCGGTCAGATCGTGCCCGCCGGATGCGGCGAGGACGGCCATCCCGAATGCCGGATCGGGTACGGCGGGAAGCTCGACCGGTACGCCGAGGACGTCGGCGCGGAGCTGGTTCCAGTACTCACTGCGGGTCGCGCCGCCAGTGAGCGAGACCGAGCGCACCGGGTCCGCGCCGAGCTTCTCCAGGTGCTCGAACGCGAGCCGCTCGATGAACGCGACCCCTTGGAGGACGGCCGTATACACGTGTAGATCGTCCGCGGTGCTGCCGAGCGTGAACCGCTCGGCCTGCGGCGCGACGAACGGGAACCGCTCACCGGTCTTGGTGAGCGGGTAGATGACCGCGTCGACCGGGTACGCCGCGTGGTCCAAGGCGTCCAGGTCGGCGCCGGGCAGGAGTTCGGTGAGTACGCCGGCGCCGGTGCTCGATGCTCCGCCGGGGAGCCAGCCGCCGTCGGGATGGCGGTGACTGTAAACGGCGCCGGTGGGGTCGGTGATGAGTTCGGCGCTGACGCCCTTGAGGACGAGCGTCGTACCGAGGACCGAATTCCATGCACCCGGGGCGAGGGCGCCGGCGGCGATCTGAGCGGCGCAGCCGTCGGTCATGCCCGCGTACACGGGGATGCCGTCCGGAGTGCGGCCGAGTTCGGTGCCGGGGCGGACGACCTCGGGGAACGCGTCGAGCGGAAGGCCGAGCTTGTCGAATGCGTCGGCGGGCCAGGACTCGGCGACCAGGTCGTACCCGGTCTTGAGTGCGTGGCTGGTGTCGGTCGCGACCGGATGCCCGACGAGGTGGGCCGCGACGAAGTCGGCGCTGTGGACGACGCGACGGTTGGTCACGTCGAGGTCGAGGATCTTCGGTAGCGCCCAGGTGGGTTGCATGCTGGTTGCCCAACGGGCCGGGTCGGCGTCGACGATCTGGTCGCGGCGGGCGGCCGCACGCGCGTCGTCGTACATCAGCGCCGGGGTGACCGGGCGTCCGGTGCGGTCGGTCAGCAGAAAGGTGCCGGACGTGGAGCAGATCGCGATGCCGTCCACGCCGGTCGTGCCGACCTCGGCCAGGACCGCATCGACGGCGGTCAGCCACTCGTGCGGGTCCTGCTCGTGCCGCACTCCGTCACGGTGGCTGGCGAGCGGGCGCGATGCCCGGGACAGTACCGACCCCTTGGCATCGGCGAGCACGGCCCGCACACTTTGCGTGCCGAGATCGAGCCCGATCCAGCCCACGTGACGCCTCCCAGGTGACTGTTATCTGCGCTGGTAACATAACACCAGATCGCGATAACTCCGCGCCAGCCCTCTGGCCGAAGGCGGACACAGGTCGGCTCCCGAACGCCGAAGCATCCGGGAGCCGCAACTGCTCTGGGGTCAGGAGTGCATCAGGAGCAGACCGGGGTCGACCGTCGCCAGCTCGAGCCGACCGGCGTCGACGGCGCCATAGGCACCGATCGGGCCGCTGCTGTGCCGGCCGTTGCGGTTCAGCCAGAACCGCCAGCCCTTCGGCGCCGCGGGCCAGGCCGGGTCCGGTTGCCAGCCGACCGGTGGACGCCAGCTGTCGCTGGGCGGTTCGGGCCAGTCAGGCGGCGTATTGAACTTGTGCACGAGCGGGTCCCTCCGAATTCACGCGATCCGCTACCGGCGGTCTGTTCCTGACGAATCAACGATCCGGCGCACCGAACGTCACGGACAAATCTTCGTAAAGTTTCATCCGGCCTACGTCCACATCCCACCATCGAAACAACCGCCCGGCAAGCGCTCTCTCACTCCCCGGACTGCACGTGCATCCGCATCTGAACTCGTTGCCCGATCCCCAAGTTGTCCACAGCAATCACGTGGATATCCACAGCATTTGCAGCAGTTATCCACAGGAACGATCGCAGCCGACTTCACGAATCACTCGCACGCGACGCCATCTCCGTCACGGTCCAGATGCGCGGCATAGCCAGGCTGCCCGCGATACAGCGGCGCCTTCCCCGCGGCGCGGACGGCCGCACAGTTCGCGTAGTAGACGCTGTCCGACGGCTCGGTCGTCTTCGGCGCCGTACTCTGCGTCCGCTGTACCAACGGGACCGGATCGGTCGTCCTTGTCGTCGTCCGCGGCGCCGGAACTGTCACGGTGCGCGCCGGAAGCGGCGCCTGCGTGACCGTCGCAGTCGGCCCAGGCACGGTCTGCTGCACGGTGACGACCGGCCCGGCCACCGTCACCGTTGCGGTCGGTCCGGGCACCGTGACGGTCGCGCCTGGTGCGGATGCTGCCGGAGTGTTGCCGCCGGCGATCGCGGCCAGGATCACGACGAACGCACCCGCCCCCACGGCCCATGCGGCGATCAGTTTCGTCGGTGACTCCGCGCCGTACCGGCCGCTCGGCCCGCGACTCCGCGCGCCCCGCGCATTCAGCCAGAACGCCCAGCCAGCCGGCGCAGGCGGCCACGCCGGGTCCGGTTTCCAGCCAGGCGGTGGTTGCCAGTCCGCGGACGGCGGTGCCGGCCAGCCGGGTGGCGAATTGAAAGTTGCCATAGTGAGTGCCCCCCTCGGGGTTACATCCAGTCACCATGGCGCTGCGTTACAGATCGTTTCTAAGCAACCTGCGCGTGGGCCTCGCTCAGGCGGCAGGGGATGGTACCCGCGGACTCGAGAGCGGCGAGTTGGGTGCAGGCAAGCGAGATGGCTTCGGCCTGGGTGCGGCAGTCGGCATACCAGAACGGGTCGTCCGGCTGCCGATCCTCGGCGTCGTCGATGTCGGCGTACCAGCAGTCGGGCCGGTAATGCACAACCCGCACCTTGAGCTTCATGCCGAGTTCGACGCCGGGTTCTTCGCGCAGGTTCCTGGGGTTTCGACCGACGTCGAATAGCTCCCCATCCAGGAACCCTGCGTTTTGACGTCGCGTCGTACCCGCCATCAGGTTCGACCAACGACGGAGGAAATGACTATGGCCAGGGAACCGCGGGCAGTCCGGAAGGCGCAGGAGGAGCTCGGCAGGGCCTACCAACGGCAAGAGGACACGGCAGACAACTACGCGGAGATGCGGCGTGCGCTGCGCGGGACGGCACAGGCCCACATGGCCGTCAGGACTGAGAACAAGGCCAACAAGGACGCCGCGAAGAACGTCAAGAAGGCCGAGAAGGCCCTCGAGAGGGCAGCGGAGAAAGCAGCGAAGAAGAGCCGGGGGCGCTGAAGCCTCCGGAGTCCTGTGGCGGCGGGCTGTTCTGTCCTCGTTTCAATGGTTTACAACGATGGCAAAGGCGCGGTAGAACCGAGGACGAGACCGGTCCGCCCCCAGGTTTCGTGAGGTGTGTCGTGAGAGTTGTTCGTGTCGCCGTATGCGTGCTGCTGTTGTGCGGTGGGTTGGTGCCGAGTGCGTCGGCTGCCGAGGTGCGGGAGAAGGCCGTGTTGTCGCAGGCGTTCCGGAATCCGGTGAATTCGTCGGCGGATCCGTCGATGATGTTCTACAACGGGAAGTACTACGTCGCGACCACTCGTGGCGATCGGATCGGGATCTGGTCGTCGGCCAGTCTCGCGACGCTGCTTGTCCAGCCGGAGCAGGTTGTGTGGCGCGACTCCGACCCGTCACGCAACACGCAGATGTGGGCGCCGGCGTTCCGGCACGTCGGTGGTCGCTGGTACATCTACTACACGGCCTCGGACGGCGTGGACGCCAACCACCGGATGTACGTCCTCGAGTCGGCCGGCGACGACCCGCTCGGGCCGTACAGCTTCAAGGCGAAGATCGCCGACTTCGGCGAGTACGCGATCGACGGCGAGCCGTTCACGATCAACGGACAGCAGTACTTCGTCTGGACCGGACCGGGCCGTGGTCAGGGCGGACCGGCGCAGCTGTACATCGTCGCGATGAGCAACCCGTGGACGTCGGTCGGCGGCCGCGTCGCGATCCCGGCCGACGGTGGGTGCAGCGAAGTACGCGAAGGTCCGACCCCGTTGTACGGCGCGACGCGCACGTTCCTGACGTACTCGACGTGCGACACCGGGAAGCCGGACTACCAGCTGTGGATGAAGAGCATCGCGAACGGCGCCGACCCGATGGTCGCGTCGAACTGGGTGCAGCACCCCGGACCGATCTTCTCCCGCAACGACGACACCGGCGTGTGGGGTCCTGGCCACCACTCGTTCTTCAAGTCGCCCGACGGTACCGAGGACTGGATCGCGTACCACGGCAAGAACACCAGCGTGTATACGTATTCCTTCCGGACGACCCGCGTCCAGAAGATCAGCTGGAACGCGGACGGTACGCCGAACCTCGGCCGCCCGCTCGCCGCCGGCGCGACCCAGAACCTGCCGTCGGGTGACCCCGGTTCGTCGAACTACTGGATCAACGACACCGACGCCGCGGTCTCCTACACCGGCGCGTGGAGCTCGGGATCCGGCTGCGGGAACCAGTGCTTCTGGGGCAACGACCATTGGAGCTGGGAACCGAACGCGACCGCCACGATCAGCTTCACCGGCACCCGCGTCGCCCTGCTCAGCGTCGTCGACACCGGCAACGGCATCGCCGCCATCTCCGTCGACGGCGGCGCCGAACAACGCGTCGACTACTACAGTTCGATCCGCGTCGGCGAACAACTCATGTACATCAGCCCGACCCTGCCGCCAGGCCCGCACACCGTCCGGGTGCGCGTGACCGGCGACAAGAACCCGGCCTCCACCAGCGCCGTCATCAGCCTGGACCGCATCGAGGTGTACTAGCCCTTCAGGCCGGAGGCGAAGCCGCGGATTACGTAGCGTTGGAGGAAGAGGAACAGTAGGAGGATCGGCAAGGCCGCGAGGATCAGGCCTGCCGCGACGAGGCCGTAGTTCGAGGTGTATTGGTTGACGAAGGCAAACACTCGGACCGGGACGGTCTCGTGGCCGGAGCCGCCGAGGTAGAGCAGCGGGGTGAAGAAGTCGTTCCAGATCTGTACGGCGTTGAGGATCAGCACCGTGCCGGTGATCGGCCGCAGCAGCGGGAAGATCACGTGCGCGAACGCCTGCAGGTGCGAGGCTCCGTCGATCAGCGCGGCGTTCGTGTAGTCGGCCGGCAGCGAGCGGATGAAGCCGGTGTAGAGGAAGACCGTGAACGGCAGCTGGATCCCGGTGTAGAAGATGATCATGCCCTGGTACGTCCCGAGCAGGCCGAGGTTGTCGACGAGCTGGTACAGCGGGATCATCCCGAGCTGGAACGGCAGGATGATGCCGACCAGGAACAGGATGTAGAGGCTGTAGCTCAGCCGCGTCGCCGTACGCGCGAGGAAGTACGCCGCCAGCGACCCGAGCGCGATCAGCAGCAACACGCTGACGACCGTGATCAACGTGCTGTTCAGCAAGGCCGATCCGAGCCCGGCTTCGCGCCACGCCTCGCCGAAGGCGCCGACGCTCGGTGGCGACGGCAGCGAGAGCGGCCTGTTCGCGATCTGCTGCGGATCCTTGAACGCCAGCGTGACCAGGACGTACACCGGGAACAGGAAGCCGATCGCGACGACGATCATCACGACCTCGAGCAGGAACGTCCGCGGACGGTACTTCATGCCGTCGTCTCCCTCGACCTCAGGTACCCGATCTGCACGAACGACACCGCCGCGACGAAGATCGCCAGCACCAGCGCGACCGCCGTACTGTAGCCGAACTTCCCGTACACGAACGCCTGTTTGTACAGCACTGTCGACAACGTGTCGGTCGCGTACCCGGGGCCGCCGTTCGTCATCGCGATGATCTGTGTGAACAGCGTCAGCCCGCCGACCGTCGACAGCATCACGTTGATCGTGACAGCCGGCGCGAGCAGCGGCCAGGTGATGTGCCGGAACCGCGCGACCGTCCCAGCACCGTCGACCATCGCGGACTCGTGCAGCTCGGCCGGCACGCCCTCGAGTCCCGCCAGGAAGATCACCATCGAGTACCCGGCGCACTGCCAGATCACCGTGAACGCGACCGACCACAACGCGATCGACGGATTACCCAACCAGTCCTGCCGCAACGAACCGAGACCCAACGCACCGAGCGCCGCGTTCAGCCCCGCGTCCGGCGCCGGGTTGTAAACGAACTTCCAGAGAAACGCGACCATCACCGGACTGACCACAACCGGCGCGAAGAACACCAGCCGCAACAACATCCGGCTCTTGATCTGAGTATGCACACCGAGCGCCAGCAGCAGCCCGATCCCGTTCTGCACAACGACAATCGCCACCGTCAGCAACAAGGTGTTGCGCAAGGCCCCCAGCGCCTGGTCGTCCTGGAACAACGCCTTGAAGTTGGCCAAGCCGACGAACGACTTGGCATTCCCCACTCCCGACCAGTCGGTGAACGCCGATCCCGCACCCGCGATACTCGGATACAGCACCACCAACGCATAAACCACCACCGCCGGCACCGCAAACCACCACGGCGGCACTATCCCCCCGCGTCGCCGGATCCGCTTGGCCGCTACCCGCACATCCACCGCTGAAGCCGTCATGCGCCCTTCCGATAGGCGTCGTCCATCTTTTTGAGAGCGTCCTGGACGGTGGTTTTGCCGCCGAGGAGTTGTTGTACTACGGCGAAGTGGGTGGGTTGTACTTCGGCGTTGGGCCAGCGTTGGTCCATGAAAGGTACTGCTTTGTTGGCCTTCAGGAGGGGGAGGAAGGAGGTCAGGGCGGGGTCGACCTTCGCGTCGCCGTAGAGCGGGACGCAGGAGACCGCTTCGGCCCAGGTGTTCAGGTTTTCCTGTTGGCCGCAGTAGTCGAGGAAGGACTTGGCCTGGTCGGCCTTCTTGGATTTCGCGCTGACCGCGATGCCGACCACCACGCCCGCCGGGATCCAGTTGTCGGCGGCAACATCCGTCGCCGGGAAGGGGAACATCGACAGGTCGTCGGGCGTCGTCGCGGCGGCCCGGAACGCCGACAGTACGGCGGACACCTGGACGGCCAGGCCGGCCTTACCAGTCGCCACCATCGAGGTCGCCTGCTCGTACGTCGTACCGTTCGGGTTGTCGTTGAAGTACCCCTTCTTCTGCAGTTCGAGGTACTTGTTCATCGCGTCGACCCAGCCGGAGTCCGCGAACGACGCCTGGCCCGCGGCCATCTTGTCGTCGAAGTCCGGCGTCTTCGAGTAGACCGTGCCGGGGACCAGCGCGTACGGGATCAGCTGGGTGATCCACGGCGTCTGCGCACCGAGGGCGATCGGGGTGATGCCCTTCTTCTTCAGCTTGTCGCAGACCTCGAGCAGCTCGGACCAGGTGGTCGGCGGCTGGACGCCGGCGGTCGCGAACGCCTTCTTGTTGTAGATCGCGCCGAGCATGCTGGAGCCCGGCGAGAAGATGTACGTCTTGCCGTCGTTCTGGAACGCGCCCTTGAACCCGGCCGGGACCTTCTGCGTCCAGGACTGGCTGCTCAGGTCGGCGAGCAGCCCGGCCTTGCTGAGCTGGACCATCGACATCGCGCTGCCGTTGCCCGGATAGACCACATGGACGTCGGGAGCGTTGCCGCCGCCGAGCTGGGTCCGCAGCGCGGTCTGCACCTGGTCGGCGGGCGCGAACGACAGGTTGAAGTCGAACCCGGAGTGCGAACTCTTGTACGAGTCCAGCACCTTGCGCAGGCCGGCCTCCTGGTCGCCGACGCCGATCACCTTCACCGTGCCGCCGCCGGACGACGAGCCGCTGCCGTTGCCACCACCGCAGGCCGCGAGGGCGCCGGCCGCCGCAGCGCTGAGGGTCGCACCGCCGGCCCACTGCAGGAGCCGCCTTCGGCTGACGGACCGATCGAGTGCCATGGTTCCTCCTGAGATACCGGCCGAGCGTGTGAAGTAACCGCTAGATCGTGTTACTTTTGTCATCGGGACGCTACGGTTGGCCCGGGAGGGTGTCAAGACCCTGTTGAAAGGATTCAGTCGATCCCGGTCCGAAAAGCCGTCCGCGAGCGTTTTGGCCCGGTGACTTGGTCGCCTGAGAAGATGACCCCGTGCCCGTGACCGCCTCCCCGCATCGTGCCGGTGTGACGCCCGGTTACTTCTGCGCGCCGCGGCACTCCTCGTCGGCGTACGGATCGGTGCGGGCGTGAGACGAGTTCTTCTGATCGGCCTGCTGTTGCTTGCCTTGGCGCTCGGTGTCGGCGGCGGCTACTACACCGGCAACTACCTGGACAACCCGAAGCCGACGACAGCCGGCGTTGCCGACCCGCTGGGCGCAGTCTCTGCCTCCCCTACGCCGTCCCAGACGCCGTCCGAGCCACCACTCCCGGTGAAGACTCCCAGCCCGAGCAATCTGGACCCGCTGCAACCCGGGTTGGACTACGCGACCCGCACCTTCACCGTCCATCCCGAGCCGGACCAGGCGGTTCAACTCTCGCTCCAGATACCCCAGGGCTGGAGTTTGACCCGGGACTCGAAGCATCCCGACGAGGTCAAGTTCCTGGACGATCTCAGGCAACGCGCGGTGCGGGTCCAGTCCGTCGCGCAGGCCGAGCAGCAGACACCGGCCGCCGCGATGGCCCAGCTCATCATCGACCTCAAGAAGAGCCAGGCCCCTGAGAACGACGTCCAGATCCAGTCACACACGACTGACACCATCGCCGGCGACGACGGCGGGACCCGGGCGGTCGCGACCCTGATCTACACGTATATCCCCGGCGACACCCTCCGCTACGTGATCGTCCGCTGGATCGCGGTCGACGGCCTACTGGCCAACATCTCGATGAGCATCACCGGCATTCCCGCCGACGCCCCGGCCCTCGACGAGATCCTCCGGAAGACCTCGGCCTCGGTGAGTGAGACCGGCTGAGCGGCTTTCACAGAATTGTTACCTCGCTGGTGCAACCTGAGCGGCAGCTGAGGTGTCTTTTGTTAGGGAGACCTGGGGAGGTGGGGCATGGCGAGGACCGTCACCCGGCGTGCGATGCTCGGCGCCGGGCTGCTGACGCTTGCCGCCGTGGGAGGCGCCGGCGGGTACGGCGCGGGCTGGTTCCTGACCGCCGAGCCCAGCCTGGCCGGCACCGCGTCCCCACTGCCGATGGGTTCGATCGGTACGACGAGCGCGCCGTCACCGACCGCGACGCCGACGCCGCGCAAGATCACGTACGACAACTCGCCGGCCCTTCACACGGATGATCTGAGCTACCGGACCCAGACGTTCACCGTGCAGAGCGTGGTCAAGTCACGGATCACAGTGCGCGTTCCGGACGGTTGGGGCTTCACCCAGCCGGATCCGCCGACGACAGGGCGATTCACCGATCCCACCGGCAAGCGATGGCTGCGGATCGAAGGCGGCTTCACGATCAAGCGTGCACCGGCCGTGTCGATGCAGGCTCGGCTCGCCCAGTTGAGCATCCTGCCCGCCAACCAGATGTTCCACCTGCTCTCGCAGGACGTGGAGCAGAACTACGCCACGATCGCGTACACCTCGGTGCCGCCGACCGAGCAGGCACGCGAAGCCGTTCTGCGGTACACGATCGTGCGGTGGGTTGCCAATGAGACCGGGAACTGTGCGGTGGAGATGAGTTCCACGGGGTTGCCGCAGGATCAGGACGCGTTGATGGAT
Organism: Kribbella jejuensis; assembly: GCF_006715085.1. NCBI lineage: Bacteria > Bacillati > Actinomycetota > Actinomycetes > Propionibacteriales > Kribbellaceae > Kribbella > Kribbella jejuensis. The sequence continues at coordinate 2,671,266 of NZ_VFMM01000001.1, forward strand.
GTGCTGGAGCACGCCACCAAGAGCGTTCAACGGCGGGACAGCCCGCTCAACTCATAGGAGTTGCTCCAGCTCTTCGCGGCCTTTGTCCGAGAGGTAGACGGCTCGTTGGTGCGGGCGGCGGTGGAGCCAGTGGCGGTTCAGGAGGGACGTCGCGATTGCTGCGCCCAGCTGGCCAGCCAGGTGGTGGCGTTGTTCGCTCCAGTCGACGCAGAACCTCAGCAGCGGTCGTCGGGTTGGCTGGGTCGCCAGGTCTACTCCTAGTGCTTCGAAAACGCTTGTGGCGTTGGGACCTAGAGCGTAAGGACCGTCGGGGAGTTGCTGCGCCAGGGGATCGTCCGGGCGTCGTTCCGTGCCCTCGAGGCCGTCCGTGCGGATCAGGGCGCCGCGTCGTACGAGGCCTTCCAGTAGGGCCACGCCGAGCCGTCCGGCGAGGTGGTCGTAGCACGTGCGGGCTTCTCGGAGTGCTGCTGCGCGGGTGCTCTGGCGGAGGGACCTGATGGGCTCGGGCTTGGCCAGGCGAGCCAGGGCTTCCACTGCGGCGGCCACCGCGGGCCCGGCGAGTCCGTAGTACCTGTGGCGGCCGGAGCGTTCGACCGTGACAAGTCCGCCGTCCAGGAGCTTGTGGAGGTGTGCGCTGACGGTCTGGGGCGACACACCAGCTTCTGAGGCCAGTAGCGATGCAGGCAGGGATCTGCCGTCAGCCAATGCCATCAGGACCTTCGCCCTGGCAGGCTCGGCCATCAGTGCCGCTACACGGGCTACGTCAGCATCTCCGTCCATGTCTCCATGCTTGCACCGGCACACTTCCATGCAGACCGAAGTGTTGTGATGGGAACTTGGGAGACATGCTCCTTGCACTGCTGTGTGTCGGCATCTTCCTGATCCAGCTGGACGTCACCGTCGTCAACGTCGCCCTGCCAACGATCCGGGTCGACCTCGCGACGAGTCTCGCGGGACAGCAGTGGGTCGTGGCGGCGTACATGATCGCGCTGGCTGTTCTGCTGCTGCCCTCGGGTGCGTTGGGCGACCGCATCGGCCACAGACGCGTACTGCTCACCGGACTCGGCGTCTTCGGCGCTGCGTCGCTCGCCTGCGGTACGGCGCCCAGCATCGAGCTACTGGTCGCTGCGCGAGCAGTACAAGGCATCGGCGCCGCCCTGCTCCTGCCAGGCACACTGGCCGTCATCACCGATCTGTACGTCGACAGCGCCGCAAGGGCACGCGCTGTGGGCATCTGGTCAGGCGCCGGCGCGCTGGCTTTGCCGTCTGGCCCGCTGCTCGGCGGTGCGCTGGTAGCGGGCCTCGGCTGGCGCGCGGTGTTCCTCATCAACCTGCCGATCATCGCCGTAGGACTCCCCCTCGCGTGGCGGCTCGTACCGCGACGCCAGGCCCATCAAGAACGCGCGCGGACCAGACTGCGGATCGGCAAGGACTTCGTCGGCGCCAACGTGATCGCAGGCCTGATGAACTTCGTCGGACTCGGCACGGTCCTCGTACTGACGCTCTACCTGCAGGAACACCTGTCCCAGAAGGCGTTCCGGGCCGGCCTGGAGCTCATCCCGCTCTTCCTTCCGCTGGCCGTACTGGGACCGATCTCCGGCCGCATCACCGCCCGCTCCGGTCCCCGCCTGCCCATGTCGATCGGACTAGGACTCGGTGTCATCGGCTCGTTGTTCCTCCTGCGCGTCAACGACCACAGCGGCTACGCAGCCGTCGTACCGGTTCAGCTGGGCCTGGGAATCGGCATGGGTTTCCTCACCGCTGCTGTGGTGCACGCAGCGATCGCCGCCCTGCCGAAGGAACGCGCGGGCTTCGCCAGCGGCGTCAACAACACCAGCCGTCAGGCCGTCGGCGCGTTAGGCATCGGTGTGTACGGCGCCGTGGTCGGCCACGCGCACAGCTTCGTCAGCGGGCTGCACGTGCTCGGCTGGCTGGGCGGTGTTCTGTGGGCTGTTGCCCTGGGCATCACCTGGCTGACCGTGCAGGGAGGTCAGTCGACCGGCCAGATGGTGCGGAAGATGGTGGAGCGGAGCCGGTAGAAGCTGCGGCGTACGGACTGGAGCAGCGCCGGCGACGGCCGGAGCCGCTCGGACGGGAGACGCATGGGGACTTCCTAGGGGGTGTATTGCACCGTGTCGGCGATCTCGGTGGCGCGCACCGGGTCGGAACCCGGGACCACCACCTGGACCAGGAGCGAGCCGCCGTCCCCGTGATCGACGACTCGTTGGAGCAGCACGATATCCGCACCGAAGCAGCCACTGGAAAGCCGGTCCGTGACCGTCTGTTCACCAACCGGGTGCGGAAGTGGTGTGCCGGGGCTGGCGCACTGGTTGCCGTCCGGCAGCGCCAGCTTGGTGCTGGACGCGCCGATGAACACGCCCGGGGTCTTGCCCGACCAGTCCGCGTCCTCACTCACCCGGAAGGCGGGAGCGCTGGAGTTCGTGCCGGGAGCGGTCCAGTTCGACGTGACGCGGGACTGGGCCCACGCCTCGGGCAGCTCGACCTTGAAATGGCCCTGGCTGACTGGGACCAGCTTGTGGCCGGCGACATACCAGTGGCCGCCGTAGCCGACGCCACCGCCGACGACCAGCGCCAGGAGTGCGGCCACCACCCAGCGGCCGGTCCGGCGCTTCTTCTTCGGAGGTGCTGCCGGAGCAGATTCCGCCTCGGCGGCAACCACTGCGGAGAGCAAGAGCTCTGCCGGCTTCGGGGGCTCGGTCTCGCTGACCACGGCGGTCTCGGACGGTTCCGCAGCCTTCACGATCGTCGGCTGGTTCTCGTCGCTCAGCGCGGTCTTTTCACCCGAATCCTCTGAGTCGTCAGGGGTGACCTCGATCGTCTCGCGGACGGGGAAGGCGCGGGTGTTCTCGTCGAGCGCACCCACCAGTTGTTTGGTGAACGACTGGACGTCCGGCCAGCGCTTCTCCCGATCCGGGTCGAGCGCGCGGACGATCGCCGCGTCCACCTGCTCAGGCAGTTCGAACCCGAGCGAGCTCGGCGGCGGCGCCACCTGTACGCGGCCGGCCGCGCCCAGACCGTCCACCTGGTGCGGTGAGCGCCCGGTCAGAGCGGCGTACGCGACGGCGCCCAGAGAGTACTGGTCGGCGCGCTGGTCCAGGCGTTCACCGAGCGCCTGCTCGGGAGCGACGTACGACGGGGTGCCGCCGGGCATGGTGATCCGCGACACCTCGTCGAGGGACTTGCCCAGGCCGAGGTCGGACAGTACCGCGCGCTCGCCGTCGTCGGTGCTGCGGAACAGGACGTTCGCGGGTTTCACGTCGCGGTGCAGCAGCCCGCGCCGGTGCAGCGCCTGCAGTCCGCGGCCGACCTGGACGACCACGTCGACGGCCTCGGCGAGCTCCAGCGGCTTCTGCTTCAGGCGGTCCGCCAGCGTGCCGCGGTCGGCGTACGTGAGCACCAGGAACGGCCGGCCGTCCTCGAGTTCGCCGACGTCGTGCACCTGGACGACGTGCTCGGACTCGACCCGGCGCAGGAACCGGCCCTCTTCCAGGAATCGTTTCCGGACCGACTCGTCGTGGCCCCAGTTGTCGGCCAGCACCTTGATCGCCACGTCGGCGTCCAGCTGCTCGTCATGAGCCAGCCACACGGTCGCGAAACCGCCTGCGCCCAGGCGTCGGCGCACGACGTACCGACCGAGTCTGGTTGGGACCCCCATACAAGGCATTATGGAGTACTGGAGTGTCCCGTGCCGGGGCCGATCGAGAGCAAAGGCGCAGATGAGCGAGAGCACCAGCCCGACCGACGACCTCGCCACCCTGGCGGAGGCGGCGCAGGCGGGCGACAAGAACGCGATGGACGACCTGCTCCGGCAGGTGTATCCGCGCGTCCTGCGGATCTGCCGGAGCGTCCTGCCGTACTCCGCCGACGCGGAGGACGCGGCGCAGGAGGCCCTGCTGAACATCGCGACCAAGATCAACACGTACTCCGGTCGCAGCAGCTTCTCCACCTGGGTGCACTCCGTCGCGGCCAACTCCGCCCGCTCGACCTATCGCAAGCTCAAGCGCTCCGCACAGGCCGCCCATAACCCGGAGCAGATGGAGAAGCCCGACCCGCGCACCACCAGCGTGATCGCCGGCACCCGTCTCGACCTGCTGGAGGCGCTGGAAACCCTCGAGCGGGACCGGCCACAGATGGTCACCCCGCTGGTCCTGCGGGACGTCTACGGCCTGTCCTACGAGGAGATCGCGGCCGAGGTCGGCGCCCCGCTCGGCACCGTGAAGTCGCGGATCCACGACGCCCGCGAGGTCGTCCGCCCGCTGCTGCGCCCGAAGGACTAGACCGATTGAGCCTGGTGCGGGCATACCCTCGCGGTTATGTCCGCCCGGGGGTTGCTGCGCAACGGTGATTATCTGAAGTTGCTGACCGGCCAAACGGTCAGCTCCATGGGCTCCGCGATGAGCTCGTTCGTCTTCACCCTGCTCGGCCTGGCCATCACCGGCTCTCGCACCGCTCGGCGGCCTGCTGTTCTCGATCAGCCGGGCGCTCCCGATCGCGGCCGACGCGGTGTCGTACCTGGTGATGGCGGTCATGCTGACGACGATCCGGCACCGGCTGCCCGCCGCCGCGCCCGAGGGCGGTACGCACGAACCGATCCTGAAGGCGATCCGCTCGGGACTGTCCTGGCTGTTGCGCCAGCGCGACCTGCGGACCATCGCCGTCACCGCGACGCTGCTCAACTTCGCGGCGAACGGCACCATCCTGGTGCTGATCCTGAGCATGCAGCAGCGCGGCGTCCGGCCGTCGGTGATCGGGCTGCTGGAGACCGCGATGGGCGTCGGCGGCCTGGCCGGCGCGTTCGCGGCGCCCCGGCTGCTCGCCCGGTACAGCGCCGGCAAGATCACCATTCTCGGCGCGTGGATCGTGGCCGTGACGTTCGCGGCGACGGCCCTGAGTACCCTCCCCGCCGTACTGATCGCGCTGCCGGCGGCCGCCGTGTTCCTGCTGCCCGCGCTGAACTCGGGCCTGTTCGGCTACCAGATGCTGATCACCCCGGACCAGTTGCAGGGTCGCGCGCAGAGCGCCTTCATGTTCATGTCCAACACCGCGGGTCCGCTGGCACCGTTCCTCGGCGGGGTCTTCCTGGCGGCGCTGGGCGCGCGGACCGCGCTGCTGGTGTTCGGCGCGCTGCTCGGCGTCGGCGCCGTCCTGCTCACCGCGAGCAAGCCGATCCGGACGATCCCGTTGCTCTCCGAAGTCGAGGCGGCCTGAATCGAGGGCTCCCGTTCCGGGCGGCGGTGTGCTCAGATGGTGGGCATGAAGAAGCTCATCAACGACCCTGCCGATGTTGTGAGTGAAGCGCTGCGCGGGATGGCGGCGGCGCACCCCGACCGGCTCCGGGTGGACCTGGAGAACCGGATCGTCTACCGCAAGGACGCCCCGAGACCCGGAAAGGTCGGGCTGATCTCCGGCGGCGGGTCGGGGCACGAGCCGATGCACGGCGGGTTCGTCGGGGTCGGCATGCTGGACGCGGCCTGCGCGGGTGAGGTCTTCACCTCGCCGGTGCCGGATCAGATGATGGCCGCCACGAAGGCCGTCGACTCGGGCGCCGGCGTGCTGCACATCGTGAAGAACTACACCGGCGACGTGATGAACTTCGAGATGGCCGCCGAGCTGGCCGCGGCCGACGCCGGTACCGAGGTGCTGTCGGTGGTGACCAACGACGACGTCGCCGTCCAGGACAGCCTGTACACGGCCGGCCGGCGCGGCGTCGGCGTGACCGTCCTGCTGGAGAAGATTGTCGGCGCCGCCGCCGAGGAAGGCCGCCCGCTGCAGGAGGTCGCGGATCTCGCCAAGCGCGTGAACGACAACGGCCGCAGCATGGGCATGGCGCTCACGTCGTGCACGGTCCCGGCCGCCGGCAAGCCGACGTTCGACCTCGCCGAGAACGAGATGGAGGTCGGCATCGGCATCCACGGCGAGCCCGGCCGGCAACGGTTGCCGCTGGCACCGGCCCGCGAGATCGCCGAACTGCTGGTCGATCCGGTGGTGTCGGACCTGCCTTACCAGCAAGGCGATTCGGTGATTGCCTTCGTCAACGGCATGGGCGGTACGCCGCTGATCGAGCTGTACGTGATGTACAACGAGGTCGCCCAGCTGCTCGACCGCGCCGGTATCACCGTCGCCCGCTCACTGGTCGGCAACTACATCACCTCGCTCGAGATGGCCGGCTGCTCGGTCACCCTGCTCAAGGCGGACGACGAACTGGTACGCCTCTGGGACGCCCCGGTGAACACCCCCGGCCTACGCTGGGGCGCGTGAGCATGGGAGTGGATTCCTTCGTCAACTGGTTGCGGGACGTTGCCGGTTCGCTGCACGAGAACGCGGCGTACCTGACCGAGCTGGACTCGGCGATCGGGGACGCCGATCACGGCGCGAACATGGACCGTGGGTTCCAGGCAGTGGTCGCGCTGCTGGACGAGACGTCGTTCGAGAGCGCCGACGAGCTGCTGAAGAAGGCCGGGATGACGCTGGTCAGCAAGGTCGGCGGAGCAAGCGGGCCACTGTACGGGACGTTCTTCCTGCGGTTCGGAACCGCACTGGCCGGGGCCGACCTGACGCCGGAGACGATCGGCAAGGGCCTGCACGCCGGCGTCGACGGCGTCCTCGCGCGCGGCAAGGCCGAACTCGGGGACAAGACGATGTACGACGCCTGGGCCCCGGCGCTGACGGCGTACGACGACGCGGTCGCAGGCGGAGCTGACCTCGGTACGGCGCTGACCGCGGCGGCGGAGGCGGCCGCGAAGGGGCGGGACGCGACCACGCCGCTGGTCGCCCGGAAGGGGCGGGCGAGCTACCTGGGCGAGCGCAGCGCCGGTCACCAGGATCCGGGCGCGACGAGTACGACGCTGATCTTGGAGTCGGCGGCCCGCACACTCGCATGATCGGGATCGTGGTGGTGTCGCACAGCCGCGCGCTGGCCGATGCGGCGGTCGGACTGGCCTCGGAGATGGTTGCCGAGGACAAGCGTCCGGTGATCGCGGTCGCGGCCGGGCTGGACGCGACGACGTTCGGGACCGATGCGATGGCGGTGTCGGAGGCGCTCGGGGTCGCGGATAGTCCGGACGGGGTGCTGGTCCTGCTGGACCTCGGGTCGGCGGTGTTGAGCGCCGAGATGGCGCTGGAGTTCGTGGATCCCGAGGTTGCCTCACGGGTGCGGTTGACCAGCGCGCCGTTGGTCGAGGGGCTGGTGGCGGCTGTGGTCACGGCTTCTACTGGTGCGTCGCTGGATGCGGTGGCGGCAGAGGCTGCTCGTGGGTTGGCGGGTAAGCAGGACCATCTCGGCGATGTCGGGGTTGTTGCGGCGCCGGTGGCTGCGGGTGATCGCAGTCTTGAGGTGGTCGTTGGGAACGAGCACGGGCTGCATGCACGGCCGGCAGCGCGATTGGTTGCTGTGGTCAACGGTTTCGATGCCGCGGTGACGCTGACCGATCTGGACACCGGCAAGGGGCCGGTGGATGCGGGCAGTTTGAGCATGGTCGCAACCTTGAACGCCCAGCAGGGACATCGATTGCGGGTCGGTGCGAGCGGTCCGCAGGCTGACGAGGCCCTGGCGGCGGTCGAGGCCCTGGCCGCCGACAACTTCGGTGATGCTGTAGTGCAGAAGGCCGCCGTAGCGTTGGCCGGCGGGTCGGGGCTCGATGTGGCGATCGGTCCGGCGGTGCTTTCCGGTGCCGAGGTCAGCCTCGACAGTTATGTTGCCGGAGACAACGAGCAGGCCCGGCTGGACACTGCCGTCGAAACCGCCGCCGCCGAGTTGCGCACCCTGCGCGACACCACCGACGCGCACGGCGCCATCTTCGACGCCCACCTCGCGCTGCTCACCGACCGCAAACTCCTGGACGAGATCCGCGCGACACTCGTCGACGGCACATCAGCCCCCGTCGCCTGGAAACAAACGTACGACGCCCTGGCCACCACCTTCGAAGCCCTCGACGACCCCTACCAACGCGAACGCGCCCAAGACGTACGGGCCGTACGGGACCGGGTCCTGCGACTATTGGTCGGCGTCACCGAAGAGCCACCCGCTGACGGAATCCTCGTCGTACCCGAGCTGGATGCGGCCACGGCCGCCACCCTGGACGCGACGAAGGTCGCGGGAGTTGCCGTGCGGGCAGCCGGGACTACCGGGCACGGAGTGATTGTGGCTCGGTCTCGGGGGATTCCTCTGATTGCCGGGATCGGGGACGTCGAAGTGCCTGTCGGCGAGATGGTGGCGTTCGACGCTCGGGCCGGTTCGTTCGAGGTTGCGCCGGATGCGGACGCCGTACGCGCCACGATCGCGGAGCGACTGGGCGAGCGGGAGCGGGCGGTCGCGGAAGCCTCGGAGCCGGCGATCACGCGGGACGGCAAGCATCTCCACGTGCTGGTGAACGTCGGAGTCGTGCAGGACGCCGTCGAGGCGCGAGGGGCGGACGGGTCCGGGCTGGTGCGGACCGAGGTGCTGTTCGGGGAGTGGCGTGCGGCGCCGACCGTCGGCGAGCAGGTCGACGCGTTCCGGGCGATCGCGCGGGCCCTCGACGGCAAGCCGATCACGATCCGGACCTGGGACGTCGGCGGTGACAAGCCGCTTCCGTTCCTCCCGCAGGACCGGGAGCCGAACCCGTTCCTCGGCGAACGCGGTATCCGGGTCTTCCGCCGCCGCCCCGAACTGCTCCGCGATCAGCTCGACGCGATCCGCCGTACGGCGGCCGAAACCCCTGTCCACGTGATGTTCCCGATGGTGACGACCGCCGACGAGGTCGCCTGGGCCCTCGAAGAGCTCGGCCCGCGCGACAACCTCGAGGTCGGCATCATGGTCGAGGTACCGGCCGCCGCCCTTCGCGTGCACACGCTCGCGAGGGACCTCGACTTCGTCAGCATCGGCACCAACGACCTCACGCAGTACACGACCGCGGCGGACCGCACCAACGCCGCCGTGGCCCCACTGGCCGACGGGCTGGATCCCGCGGTACTCCAGCTGATCAGCCACGTCGTGCAGAACGCCGGAGTACGAGTAGCCGTCTGTGGTGACCTGGCCAGCGACCCTCAGGCAGCGGTACTGCTGGCAGCCCTGGGCGTGACCGAACTAAGTGCTATCGGCCCCCAGGTCCCCCTGGTCAAGGCAGCGCTGCGGCAGACTGACCTGAGTCAGATCGACACCGCCGCAGCACTAGCTGCCCGCGACGCGGCTCAGGTACGCGGCTTGCTGTAGTAGCGGAGCTCCACCAGGTTGAAACCCGAGGTGCGTTCCGGCTTGGCCGGGAGCGTGTAGGACTCGCCCGGCTCGAGGTAGGTCAGGTCCGGGTGTTCCAGGTCCAGATCGACCACCAGAGCCGGGTAGGCGCCGGTGTGCCAGGTGTAGGACTCTCCCGCTTCAGGAGTCACGTGCTGGACACGTACGTCGTCCTCGTCGACCACGACCTTGGTCGGGATCTCCCCGGCCTCTTCGAAGCCTGCCTCGGCCGGTATGCCGGTGATCGCGAAGTACGGGTCACCCGAGGCCTCCTCGCCCAGGTCGAGGATCTCGATCAGGCGGTTGAGGTACAGGTTGTCGCCGTCGTTGGTGAGCATGTGGACCGGGGACACGGGACGGTAGACCGAGCCGCCGACGGTCTCGCTCAGGTGGCGCGCGGGGCTACCGTCGAGCCAGTCCATGTGGCAGGGCGACGTCGACAGGCACAGGACGACGTACGGGTTGTGGTGCAGGTGCCAGCCCTGCGCCGTACCGGGCTGCAGCTCGACCTCCCAGACGCGGACGCGCGAGTTCTTCAGCAGCACGCGGGTCCCGATCTCCCCGAGCACGACCTCGGTGCCGTCCGGCGCGGTGACAGTAGTACCAGCAGTCATGCGCTCAGGCTAGCCGGACTCGGGGTTGGGGCACTTCTTAGAATGGGCGGATGCGGAAAGACGGCACACGTTTTCCGACCCGAGTCGGTTAAGCTTCGGGCACGATCGAGAGGACATCAGATGCGGCCACCGGCAGTGCGGATGGTGGATGTCGCCGCGCTCGCGGGCGTCTCCGCCGGCACCGCGTCCAAGGCGCTGAACAACACCGGCCAGCTCAGCCAGGAGACCCGCGACCGGGTGCTGCAGGCCGCCGCGAAGCTGGGTTTCACGCCCGATTCCCGTGGCCGCGCGCTCTCCTCCGGCCGCACGTACACGGTCGCGCTGCTGACCACCGACAGCACCGGCCGGTTCAGCATCCCGATCATGCGCGGCGTCGAGGACGTCCTGAGCGCCGGCGAGCTGGCCACCGTGCTCTGCGACACCCGCGACGACCCGCTGCGCGAGCAGACGTACCTGCGCTCGATGGTTGCCCGCGGCGTCGACGGAATCGTCGTCACCGGCCGGCGGACCGAGCCGCGGCCGCCGATCGACGTACCGCTGCCGGTCGTCTACGCGATGGCCCCCTCGAGCAACCCGCGGGACGCGTCGGTGATCGTCGACGACGCCGGCGGAGCCGCCGCCGCGATCAACCACCTGCTCAGCCTCGGTCGCACCCGGATCGCCCACATCACCGGCCCGGCCACCCATCGGTCCGCCGTCGGGCGGGCCGAGGCGGTCGCCGCGACCGCCGGCGAGGCCCTCTGCGGCGAGCCCTTGTACGGCGAATGGACCGAGCGCTGGGGCCGCCAGGCGACCGACGTCGTACTGCGGCAGAACCCGGACGCGATCAGCTGCGGCAGCGACCAGATCGCGCGCGGCGTCTGCGACCGCCTCCGTGAACTCGGCCGCAGCGTCCCCGAGGACGTTGCCGTGACCGGCTACGACAACTGGCCGGTGATGGCGCTGGCGAGCCGTCCGCCGCTCACCACGGTCGACCCACGGCTCGAGGACCTCGGCCGCCGCGCTGCCACCCTGCTGCTGAAGGCGATCGCGGGCAGGCCGCATCACGGCGTCCTCGAACTCCCGGCCCAGCTGATCACCCGGGAGTCGACGCTAGGGTCCTGATTTCCGGCGGTCTTCGCGCTGCGGCCGGGAGGCCCAGCGGTAGGCGAAGAAGACCCAGGCGAGCGCGGGCAGCCCGAAGATCGCCGCGGCGAACTCGCGCCCGAAGACCAGGAACAGCAGGCCCGCGAGCGCGAACGGCAACGCCATCCAGACCGCGCCGACGAACGCGGCCCACCGCCACTTCCCCGGCTTGCGCGGCGCGGGCTTGTAGAGCGACGGCGTCGGCAGGCCCGCGAAGACCGGGATCAGATCGCCGTGCGTCACCGCGTCGTTGAGCAGGTCGACGCGGCGGTGCAGCTCGTCCTCGTCGAGCCGGCCGATTGCGAACTGCTCGGCCAGCTCGTCGGTACAGACGTGCCGCTCGGAGTCGGTGAGGCGGATGTTGACCATCCGCCGACGGGTCGCGACCTCGCGCGCCTCCTGCCCGGCCGCGGTCGCCAACCCGATCAGATCGGCCGGTTTCACCGGTCGCCGCTCAGCCATTCGCCTCACCTCACCCTCGTCCCTCCGAGTGTGCCAGACGCCCTGGAAGACGTCGTCTGACGTCGCATCGAGGTGCTTGGTTGGCGAGACGCTGATCACAAGAACGGCACTCAACGTCACTGCGGCACCGCGTCATCTCTGATCTCGACGGGCCGACGGAGCCCCTTGACGATGGAGACGAGAACCATGAAGAAGACCCTCACCGCTCGCGTTCTGGCCGGCACCGCGATCCTCGGCGCCGCGGGCCTGCTGCTCGGAATCGCACCCAGCGACGCCGCCGTACCGGCCCGCGCCGCCGCGGTCAGCACGTACGCGAAGCCCGCCCTCAACCCGGCAAGCCTCCACTTCGGCTGGAAGTGCTGGGGCCACCCCACCAACTGCAACGTCGCCGTCTACGCACCGACCGGGTGGAAGTTCACCAAGCTCAGCACGCGGGAAGCCAAGTTCACCGACAGCTCGAACACCTGGATGCTCCGCGTCGACGGCAGCCTCGACGGCAAGGTCAGCACCGGCACCGTGGCCCAGCAGCGGGTGAAGGAACTGCGTCGCGTCCCCGGTCTGAAGATCGTGTCCCGCGCCCACGGAACCGCGCCGTCGCTCGTCGGCGACGGGTCCACCGTCGCGTACAGGTCGCTCACCTACACCTACCGCGACGGCGCCCGCGGGCAGCGGCTGGTCTCCACCCGCTTCCTGGACATCTACTCGAACGGCAAGCGTGCCTACATCGAGGTCACGGTCGCCGGCCGCCCGCAGGACAAGGCCGGCCTCACCAAGATCATGGCCGTCGCGACCCAGCGAGCGACCCTGGTCGGCTGACGTCGTGGACGCCTCGGCCAGGTGACCCGGGCACCAAGGTGCCCGGGTCACACAACCATCAGTTCAGGACCGACGGCAACGTGGACGTCCACGCCTCCCGCAGCTCGGTCAGCGGGATCTCGAACTGGTCCTGGACGTCGAGGGTGTCGCCGGTGATCACGCCGATCTTCGCGTGCGGGAACCGGCGCGCGGTGCACATGTCGGTGAACCGCACCTCTTCGGTCCGCGGTACGGCGACCACTGCACGGCCGGCCGACTCCGCGAACAGGAACAGGAACGGGTCCAGCCCGTCCGGCGCCCAGACCCGCGCGCCGGCGCCGCCGCGCAGCGCGGACTCGACCAGCGTCTGCGCGACCCCGCCGTCGCTGACGTCGTGCGCCGCGTCGATCAGCCCGTCCCGGGACGCGTTGATCAGGATGTCGGCCAGCTGCTTCTCGGCCTCAAGGTCCACCGCCGGCGGCCGCCCACCGAGGTGACCGTGCACGACGTGCGCCCACTCGGACCCGGACAGCTCCTCCTCGGTCTCACCGAGCAGGTACAACTGGTGGCCCTCCATCTCGGCGGTGAAGCCGATCGGCGTACGGCGGGTGACGTCGTCGATCACGCCGAGCACGCCGACCACCGGCGTCGGCAGGATCGGGGTCTCGCCGGTCTGGTTGTAGAACGACACGTTCCCGCCGGTGACCGGCATCCCGAGTTCCTTGCAGGCGTCGACCAGGCCGCGGATCGCCTCGACGAACTGCCACATCACGCCCGGGTCCTCCGGCGAACCGAAGTTCAGGCAGTCGGTGACCGCGACCGGCCGGGCACCCGTGGTCGCGACGTTGCGGAACGACTCGGCGAGCGCGAGCTTGGCACCGGTGTACGGGTCGAGCTTGGCGAACCGGCCGTTGCAGTCGGTGGACACCGCGACGCCGAGGCCGCTGGTCTCGTCGACCCGGATCATCCCGCTGTCCTCGGGCTGCGCGAGCACCGAGTTGCCGAGCACGTACCGGTCGTACTGGTCGGTCACCCAGGACTTGTCGCACAGGTTCGGCGACGCGACCAGCTCGAGCAGCGTGTCCCGCAGCTCCGCACCGGTGCTTGCCCGCGGCAGCTTCTCGGCGCCGTCGGCCTGGAGTTCGTCCTGCCAGTCCGGCCGCGCGAACGGACGCTCGTACACAGGCCCCTCGTGCGCGACGGTGCGCGGCGGTACGTCGACCACGCGCTCGCCGTGCCAGTCGATCTGCAGCCGGCCGGTGTCGGTGACCTCACCGATCACGTCGGCCTGCACGTCCCACTTCGCGCAGATCTTCAGGAACGCCTCGACGTTGTCCGGCGTGACGACCGCCATCATCCGTTCCTGCGACTCGCTCATCAGGATCTCTTCCGGCGCGAGCGACGCGTCCCGCAGCGGCACCTTGTCGAGCGAGACGTGCATACCGCCGTCGCCCGCACTGGCCAGCTCGGAGGTCGCGCAGGACAGCCCGGCACCGCCGAGGTCCTGGATGCCTTCGACGATGTTCGCCTGGAAGAGCTCGAGCGTGCACTCGATCAGGAGCTTCTCCATGAACGGGTCGCCCACCTGGACCGCCGGCCGCTTGGTCGGGCCACCGTCGGCGAAGGTCTCCGACGCGAGCACGGACACGCCGCCGATGCCGTCACCGCCGGTCTTCGCGCCGTACAGGATGATCTGGTTGCCGAGGCCGGTGGCGTTCGCGAGGTGCAGGTCCTCGTGCCGCATGACGCCGACGCAGAGCGCGTTCACCAGCGGGTTGCCGGCGTACGTCGGGTCGAAGACGACCTCACCGCCGATGTTCGGCAGGCCCAGGCTGTTGCCGTACCCGCCGACGCCCGACACGATCCCGGGCAGTACGCGCCGGGTGTCCGGCGCGTCCAGCGGGCCGAACCGCAGCGGGTCCATCACCGCGACCGGGCGGGCGCCCATCGCCAGGATGTCGCGGACGATGCCGCCGACCCCGGTGGCCGCGCCCTGGTACGGCTCGACGTACGACGGGTGGTTGTGCGACTCGACCTTGAAGGTGACCGCGTACCCCTCGCCGATGTCGATCACGCCGGCGTTCTCGCCGATGCCGGCCAGCATCTTGCCGGCCGGGGTCTCCTGCGGGATCTCACCGAAGCGCTTCAGGTGCACCTTGGAGGACTTGTACGAGCAGTGTTCGCTCCACATCACCGAGTACATCGCCAGCTCGCAGCTGGTCGGACGGCGTCCCAGGATGTCCCGGATCCGCTGGTACTCGTCCGGCTTCAGCCCGAGCTCGGCCCACGGCTGCTCGGCCTCCGGCGTGTTGCTGGCATTACTAACGGTGTCGGTCGACACTTCAGGACTCCTGCACTAGGTGGGACTCAGGTGAAACGGTAGCTGGCCGAGGCACGCCCATCAGATGGGCGACCAGCATCGGAACGGCGAAGCCGCCCATGATTCCGGCGACGATGATGCCGACGTCGTTCAGCAGGCTGCCCGCCAGACCGCACACGGTCAGCGCCACCAGCGTCGGGCGGATCATCGGACGGCTGAGATAGAAGGTCCGGTACGACGCGAACGGCACCCGCTCCGGGAGCACGGTCGCGAGCATGCACAGGACCAGTGCGACCAGCAGAATCCAGCCGGCCGGGCTGTGGAAGACAGCCAGCGCGGCCTGCAGCTTGCGGACCAGGACGTCGCCGACGTCGCCCTCGATCACCCGAGCCGCGAAGTTTCCGAAATGGCTGCGCTGCGCCGGCGGGCGCAGGTAGTCGAGGTAGGCAACCGCGGACACCGCCAGTACGCCGCCCACGGCCACGCCGAGCAAGGCCCGCCACGACACACGGCCGCGCCAGGTCATCCAGGCCATCAGCAGCACCGCTGGGGTCAGACCGAGGATGCCGCCGAAATCCGTACCCCATCCTGGTTTTCCGTCCACGACGATCGCGATGCCGCCGACGGCCAGCACGGCTAGCGCCGCCAGCGCGCGGCTCCGGTCCAGCAGCTGCTGGGCGGCCCATCCGGCCAGCACCAGCGCGGCCACGGCCAGTGCAGCGAACGTCGAGTTCCCGAAGCCGTAGAACCGGCCACCGATCACCGGCCCGTCGGCGAACATGCTGCCGAGCTGCATCGGCGTACCGAGGACGGCGTCGATCACGAGCACCACGTACACCGCCAGGGACAGCCCGAGGTACGCATAGCGCTTCAGAAGCAGCAGGGAGAGCGCTGCCGAGGCGGCGCTGATCCCGATCGTCACGCCGTACAGGGCCAAACCTGGCGAAGGCCAGCGCCACCAGACGGTCGCAGTGGACAGGAAGACCGCGACGAAGAAGCCAGCCTGGGTCAGCAGCGCGAAGATCGCCGTACGGCGTGCCCAGAGGCTGTTGCGCCGGATCAGGAACCAACCGAGGGACAAGGCCAACGCAGCCGCTAAGGTGGCTGCCACGGCCTTCAACACCGGGCGGGGCTGCTCGTAGCGCTGGTTCGCGTCCAACCTGTCGTCGATGACCGCAGCCGCGTTCGTGTGGACGTCCCCGGTCGCATGGATCTCGCTACCACCCAGGGGTCCGGCCTTCTCCTCACCGGCCGGGTCGACCGACGCAGCCTGGCCGCGCAGCACGGTGGCGGTGATGTCCGTGAGCTGGATCAGACCGGGTCGCCGGGTCGAGTCGCTGGTCAGCCAGCGGGCACCGTTGTCGGGCGGCAACTGCAGCGCGACCAGCGTTTGCTGGTGCGAAAGCAGCTTCTCCTGACTGACACCCGTGAGCAGCACCCAGCCACCAGCCGCTCGTGCCTTGGCGACCAGATCGGCCACCTTCAGCAAGGCTTCCGTCCGGCCTTCGCGCGGCGGCAGCACACCGCCGTCGACGATCGCGTCCTGACAGGCCGGGCTCGCAAGCTTGGCCGCGTCGAACGCCGGCGACCAGTCGGCCACCGAACCGTCCGGCTTCGCCACCGCGAGCGCTGCACCCGGCCCGAAGCCGCAGATACCGTCTCGGCTGGCGCCGAGCCGGCCGATCGGCGCGCCCGTGTGGTGCTGCGCCTGGCGGTCGACGTAGGTCTGCCAGCCCTCGACCTTGCCGCCGGTCACCGCGGGCAGGTCGGCGCACTCTTGCTCGGTCCCAGTGCCCCAGGCCCGGCTACCCGCGCTGATGGTCAGCCAGCCGTCGACCGGACAGGTCCGCGGACCGGCTGTCTTCACCGACATCGAGCCGACGTTCGACTGGTTCACCAGCGCGGTCAGCCCCGGCGAGGACTTCACATCGCCCCAGGTCAGACCCGAAACACCGATCACCACGACCTTCGCCATCAGCGTCGACGGCTGCGCGAACGCCGTACCAGTGGTGCACAGCAGTGCGGCCGCGATGACGAAGAGCGCGCGCCGCACTCCGGTGAACCTCATCAGGAGGCGACGACGGCCTTCAGCACCGAGGTGAAGAAGCCCAGGCCGTCCGTGCTCGGGCCGGTCAATGTCTCGACGGCGTGCTCCGGGTGCGGCATCAGGCCGACCACGTTGCCGCGCTCGTTGGTGATGCCGGCGATGTCGCGGTAGGAACCGTTGGGGTTGCCGAGGTAGCGGGCGACCACCCGGCCCTCGCCCTCCAGCCGGTCCAGCGTCGCCTCGTCGGCGACGAACGAACCGTCCTGGTTCTTCAGCACGATGGTGATCTCGTGGTTCGCGTCGTAGTCGCTGGTCCACGCGGTGCGGTTGTTCTCGATCCGCAGCGGCTGGTCCTTGCAGACGAACTTGCGGTGGTGGTTCTTGATCAGCGCACCGGGCAGCAGGTGCGACTCGCAGAGCACCTGGAAGCCGTTGCAGATGCCGAGCACCGGCATGCCTTGGCCGGCCTTGGCAATGATCGTGTCCATCACCGGCGCGAACCGGGAGATCGCACCGGCGCGCAGGTAATCGCCGTACGAGAAGCCGCCGGGCAGGACGACCGCGTCCACACCGTGCAGGTCCGCGTCGCCGTGCCAGAGCGCGACCGCCTCGGCACCGGCCACCGCGGCCGCGCGCCGGGCGTCGACGTCGTCGAGTGAACCCGGGAAGGTGACGACCCCGATCTTCACTGGTCGTTCTCCACGTGCAGCGCGTAGTCCTCGATCACCGGGTTGGCCAGGAGGGTATCCGCGGCCTTCCGGATCTCGGCGACCCGCTCCTCGGTCGCCTCACCGTCCAAGGTGATCTCGAAGCGCTTCCCCTGCCGGACATCGGCCACGCCGTCGAAGCCGAGCCGGCCGAACGCGCCGTGCACCGCCTTGCCCTGCGGGTCGAGGATCTCGGGCTTGAGCATGACGTCGACGACAACGCGAGCCACTGACTACTCCAGGTTTCGTTCCGGGGTGACGCCTGAATCCTACCGACCTGCGCGGGGAAGTCCCGCATCGTGAACTATACACTGAGTACATACACGCGAGGTATAGTTCTGGCCATGGCCACTGCGGAGCTCGTTCTCGGGCTGCTGTCGGCCGGGCCCGCCCATGGGTACGACGTGAAGCGCGGCCACGACGCCTGGTTCCCGGACAGCCGTCCGCTGGCGTTCGGGCAGGTGTACACGACGCTGGGGCGGCTGGAGCGCGACGGCCTGGTCGAGGTGGTCGACAAGACGTCCGGCGGCGGACCGGACCGGACCGTCTACGCGATCACCGCGAAGGGCCGGGACCACCTGACGGACTGGCTGAACGACCCCGTTCCACCGGCCTGGGGCAGCGCCGACGAGGTACTGCGGAAGCTCGTGGCGGCGATCCGCACCGGCGGCGACGCCGAGGGGTTCCTGGCCCGGCAGCGCGCCAGCCACCTGCGCCGGATCCGCGAACTGCGCGAGAGCCCGGCCGACGACGACCCGACGTCACCACTGGTCCGCGAGTACATCGTGGCCCACCTGGACGCCGACCTGCGCTGGCTGGACAGCGCCCTGGACCGCATCGCCGAGCAGAGGGGGACTCGCTCATGAACGCAGCCTTGACCCTGGACCAAGTGGAGTACTCGTACCGCCGCAACCCGGCCCTGCGCGGTGTCAGCCTGCAGCTCGAACGGGGAGAGGTGGTGGCCGTCACCGGCGCCAGCGGCTGTGGCAAGTCCACGCTGCTGCACTGTGCGGCCGGCATCCTCACACCGGACGCCGGGGCGGTCCAGGTGGACGGTCAGGACCTGGCCGAACTGCCGGAAGAGCGGCGTGCGGCCCTCCGGCGTACGAAGATCGGCATCGTGCTGCAGTTCGGGCAACTCGTGCCGGACCTGCCGCTGATCGACAATGTGGCGTTACCGCTTCTGCTGAGCGGTCACGAGCGCGGGGAGGCGCATGTATCGGCAATGGACTGGCTCGAGCAGGTGGGGATCGCGGACGACGCCGACGCAGTACCGGCGGAGCTGTCCGGTGGCCAGACGCAGCGTGCGGCTGTAGCGCGCGCCTTGATCACGGGACCTTCTGTGGTGCTGGCGGACGAGCCGACGGGCAGTCTGGACAGCAGGGCCGGCCAGGAGCTGCTGGAGGTGCTGCTGAAGGCCGCCCGGTATCGAGGGGCCGCGCTGATGATGGTGACGCACGACAACCTGGTCGCCGCGTCGGCCGACCGTGAGATCAGGCTGCGTGACGGCGTGATCCAGCACGAGGTAGCGCTATGACCCTCGAGACCCTGGTACAGCTGGCGCGCTCACGGACCCCTGCGGACCGCGGCCGGGTCCAGCTCGCCACGGCTGCCTTCGCCCTCAGCGGGGCTGTTCTGCTCGGAGCGCTGCGCATCGCGCGGATGGGCCAGGGTGAGCTCGACGAAGGCGTCTACAGCAACTACATCGCCGAGAGCGGTCTCCGCTCCGGCCTGATCGCGGCCTTGGTCGTCCTGGCCGTCCTGATCGGCGGTCTGGCGGTGCAGGCGCTGAGGCTCGGTACGGCGGCCCGTGAGCGGCGGCTGACCGCACTACGTCTGGCAGGTGCCTCCCGGAAGCAGCTGCGGCAGTTGACCGTGGCCGACGCAGCCATGGCCGGTCTGGCCGGTGGACTGGTCTCCGGGCCGGCGTACCTGCTGCTGAGCCTGGTCCTCGGTGCGCTCCCGCGGATGGTCCGGGTACTGCCCGGCGCCGAGGTACTGGACGCGGTCGTGTGGGTGTTCGTCGTGGTGATGACCACGGCCGCCGGTGCAGTGATCGGCAGCCTCCTGCACCGCGACGGGTCGCCGCACGCGGTACCGCGTGGCTCGCGGCCCCGTACCGGCCTCATCGCCGGGGCGGTGTTGCTCGCGTTCGGCCTGTTCGCCGCGCCGTACCAGGGCTACGTGGCGGCGACCGCCGCGCCGGCCGGGATCGGGTTGCTCTTCCTCGGCCTGTCGGCGCTCTGGACCGGCTGGCTCGGGCGGCGGATGCAACGGTCCAACGACCCGGCGAACCTGCTGGCCGGCATCCGGCTGATCGCCGACGGCCGGCCGTCGTCCCGGATCGGTGTGCTGCTGGGGTGCTGCGGCTTCCTGGTCGGCACGATGGCCGGCGGGATCGCCACCGTCCTCGGCGACGACCAGCTGGGCGGGTCGGAGACGTTCTACGACACCGGTTTCGGGCTCGCGATCGTCGGCCTGCTGATCGTCGTACTGACCGCGATGGCCGCGCTGATCGTCGGCGTCGCCGACCAGCTCGTCGACCAGCGCCGCCAGTTCGCCGGCCTCACCGCGCTCGGCGTCGATCTGCCGTTCCTGCGCCGGGTGGTCCGCCGCCAGCTGAGCGTGGTCGCGGCACCCGCGCTCGCGGTCGGCCTGCTGTTCGGCACGCTGATCGGCATCGACCGGCTGGCCGGCGGTGCGATGGCGGTCTTCGACCCCGTGATCCTTGTCCTCGCGGCGATCCTGGCCGCGGCGGGCTGGGTGTTCGGCCAGCTCGGCGGCGCGGTCGCCGGTTTCCTGCTTCGCAACCAACTGCGGGACGCACTCGATCCCGAGAATCTGAGGGCGGCCTGATGACCACACTCCCCCTGGCGATCCGGCCGGCGCTGCTGCTCGGGATACCGAACCGGATCACGCTGATCCGGACCGTGATCGCGATGGCGGTCGCGACCTACGCGTTCCGTACCGGCGACCTGACCTGGCTCGTGGTCGGGTACTTCTCGTACTGGTTCGGCGACAGCCTGGACGGCTGGGTGGCCCGCCGGCGCAACGAGGAGTCGCTGTCCGGCGCGGTGTTCGACATCGTCTGCGACCGGGCCTGCTCGTTCCTGCTCGCGGCCGCGTTCATGGCGACGTACCCGGCGACCATCGGCCCGCTGGCGATCTACCTGGTCCAGTTCGGGGTACTGGACACCATGCTGACGTTCTCGTTCCTGCTCTGGCCGTGGATGCTCAGCCCGAACTACTTCTACAAGGTGGACCGGCCGATCTACCTGTGGAACTGGTCCAAGCCGGCCAAGGCACTGAACACCGCCGCCGTGGTGATCTCGCTGGTCGTGGCCGGCCGGACCGGCGCGCAGTGGCTGCCGTACACGGTCGCGATCGCGGCGCTGGTGGTGAAGATCGTGTCGTCGTACCGGGTGATCATGATCATCTGCGGCCGCTGGGCCGCCGTACCAGAGGCGGGGGCCCATGGGTAGTAACCCTGGCCCCGCCCCGAAGTAGGCCTGGGTTCCATGGCAACGGCCGCGATGGCGCTTAGCCTCGGAGTTATGTGGGTCTGGCAACTGGCACTGGCAGTGGGCTTCGGTATCGGGTCCGCCGTCGTACCGTTCATGAACGCGGAGGCCTACGTCCTCGCGCTCGGGGCCACCCACACCCTGAACCCGGTGGTCGCCGCGGTCGGCATCACGATCGGCCAGACCATCGGGAAGGTCGCGATGTTCCTCGCCGTCCGGCACCGCCCCGGCTACGCGGCCCGCAAGGCGAAGAAGGAGCCCAAGCCGGTCAACCTGGACACCCGCTGGGGCCGTTTCGTGCAGTGGAACCGCGACCTCAGCAAGCGGCTGCTGGACGCGATGAGCGACAGCCGGTGGGGTGCCCCGGTCACGCTGCTGAGCGCGTTCGTCGGCATCCCCCCGCTGTACGGCGTGGCGCTGATCGGCGGCGCCTCCCGGATGCGGACCCTCGTGTTCACGCTGTCCGTCCTCGTGGGCCGTGGCGCGCGCTTCGTCCTACTGGCCCTAGGCGTGAGCGCTTTCTAGAACTTCCGCCCGGTGAGCTGCTCGTACGCGTTGATGTATGCGGACCGCGTCCGCTCGATCACCTCGTCGGACAGCCGCGGCGG
The DNA here is from genome assembly GCF_006715085.1 of Kribbella jejuensis. Lineage (NCBI taxonomy): Bacteria > Bacillati > Actinomycetota > Actinomycetes > Propionibacteriales > Kribbellaceae > Kribbella > Kribbella jejuensis. Next base: position 2,692,697 of record NZ_VFMM01000001.1, read on the forward strand.
CGCCTCGCCGGAGGCGCGGTCCCAGCCCGACTCGAACTGCAGCCAGTCCCGGACGATCTGCTTGTCGTACGACGGCTGCTGCTTGCCGGGCTCCCACTGGTCGGCCGGCCAGAACCGGCTCGAGTCCGGTGTCAGCACCTCGTCGGCCAGCACGATCGTGCCGTCCGCGCGGGCGCCGAACTCGAACTTCGTGTCGGCCAGGATGATCCCGCGCTCCTCGGCCATCGCCCGCGCCCTGGTGTAGACGTCCAGCGTGCTGCGCCGGAGCGCCTCCGCCACGTCCGCGCCGACGGTCTGCACGACCGCGTCGTACGAGACGTTCTCGTCGTGCTCGCCGATCTCGGCCTTCGTCGCGGGGGTGAAGATCGGTGTCTCCAGCCGCGATCCCTCGACCAGCCCGCTCGGCAGCGGGATCCCACAGACGGCGCCGGTCGCGTTGTAGTCCAGCAGGCCGGAGCCGCTCAGGTACCCGCGGGCGACGCACTCGACCGGGTACATGGCGAGCTTCTCGCACACCACGGCCCGCCCGGCGACCTCCGCGGGCACATCGGTGGAGACGATGTGGTTCGGCACGTCGAGCTGCTCGAACCACCACAGGCTCATCGCAGTCAGCACCTTGCCCTTGTCCGGAATCGGCGTGTCCAGGATCCAGTCGAACGCGCTCATCCGGTCGCTGGCGACCATCAACAGGTCGCCCGACTCCAGCTCGTACAGGTCGCGGACCTTTCCGGAGTGCAGATGCTTCGCGCCGGGAATTTCAGGAGCCTGCGGAGGAGTGATCACAGGTGGATTGTTCCATCCGGCGCCGGGGGGCGGACGCCCAGCACTCACCAACTTGGGCGATCGGCCCTCCGCCGATGGCAGCGGAGCGTGCACAAGCCCCGTTCCCGCGGGTTGGTGAGTGGTGCAGGTCCGCCCCTAACGCTGCCGGAGCTTCAGGAGTTTCCCGCCCAGCGCGAAGGCGCCGTCGCGGAGCGTGCAGAGCACGGGGTTCTCGGTCTGGGCGACGCGGCCGACGGACCGGGAGCGCTTCACCAGCTTGGTGGTCGCGGGACGGCGTTCGGCGTCGTACGCAGCCAGTGCTGCGTGTAGATCGTCGGTGCCGGCGAGGATCCGGCCGAGCGCGCCGGCGTCCTCGATCGCGGAGCAGGCGCCGCGGCCGAGGTTCGGCGTCATCGCGTGCGCTGCGTCGCCGAGCAGCACGATCCGGCCCTGCGCGAACGGCATCAGCGGCGTGGTCAGGTCGAGGATGTCGTTCTGCAGGATCTTCTCGGTGTTCGCGATCAGCCGCGGGATCGGGTCGTGCCAGCTCTCGAAGACGGTCGGTTCGCTCGTCGTACCGGCCGGTTGGTTCGCCGTTCCGTACCAGTAGAACCGGCCGTCGATCAGCCGTGCGAACCCGAACAGTTGCCCACGGCCCCAGGTCTCGCCGCCGCCGTCGTCGAGGTCGATGTCGGCGATGCCGCGGTAGGCCGTGAACCCGGAGTACCGCGGGCCGGCGTACTGCGGGTACAGCGTGCTGCGGACCGCGCTCCGGATCCCGTCCGCGGCGACGAGGAGGTCGGCCCGCAACTCCCCGTTCACCGTGACGCCGTCGTCATCCTGCACGACCTCCCGCACGTCGTACCCGGTCCGCACCGTCACCTGGCCCATACCAAACGGTTTGGTATGCCTGATGTTTTTGAACTCCGCTGTGATCAGGTCGTGCAGCTGGGCGCGGTGGATCATCACCGGAAGCTCCATGCCGAGCTGGGGTGCGCTGACCACCCACCGGCCGTCGGGCCTGCGCATCCCGGCCGGCTGGGATTGCACGGACGACTTCTCGACGCCCTTCACCCCGAGCTCTTCCAGTACGGCGACCGCCGACGGCCAGACCGAGATGCCGGCTCCTACTTCGCCCAGCTCCGGTGCTCGCTCCAGCACCGTGACCTGCCAACCGCGCCGCTGCAGCGCGACAGCGGCGCTGACCCCTCCGATACCCGCTCCGACCACGATCGCCGTACCCATGCTCTTGACTCTACATCTGTAGAGTCAGCCTGGGAAGTGCGAGACTTTCCGGCGTGACTGTGCCTCGGGGAGCGGATCGGCAGGACGCCATCGCGGACGCCGCGATCCATCTCGTCGCTACGCGCGGGCTGCGTGGGCTCACGCACCGGGCGGTCGACGCCGAAGCAGGCCTACCGCCGGGCTCCACGTCGTACTACCTGCGAACGCGGAACGCGCTGCTCACCGCCTGCGTACGGCGGATGCTCGCCCGGGACGTCACCGGTATGCCACCGCCCGGCGCGGATCCGATCGAGTTGATGGTGGCGATGGTCGCCGGGCTCGCCCAGGAACGGCCGGACGATCTGGTCGCGCGGTACGAGCTGTCCCTGGAGGCGAGCCGTCAGCCCGAACTACGCGCCACGATCGACGAGGGCGGCCGTCAACTGCGAACGATGCTGGCACAGTTGCTCGCCGGGATCGGCGTACCCGATCCGGAAACCGCGGCCTGGCCGGTCGCGGCAATGATGGACGGCTTGCTCTACGACCGAGTCGCCGGCGCCGGCTCAACCCTCCCTCCAGAAGCCTTCAAATCCGCCGTCCGCCGCTCCATAACCGCCCTCCTCACCGGCCTCAAGACCTCCTGACCGGTGGACTCAGAGGCGGTCGGTGACTGCTACGAATGTGAAATAGCAGACGCCGAGCAGCATGCCGACGTGGCCGAGTACGGAGAGTCCTGCGCCGGAACCCCAGGAGTCACTCTGCGCATCCTCGGAATGCTTACCACCGCTCGGCAACCAACGGGCCAACAGCAACAATCCGACCACTGTGAGTGCCCACCAGCCGGCCAGCACGATCAGCGCGATCCCTCGCTGACCGGTGATCAAGGCAACGACCCAGCCGATCAGCGTGACCACCCCGACGATCGTGTGCAGGCGAAGCAGGATCGCCGAGTACCCGTGCCGCCCGGCCCCATGACCGGTGCCGTCGACAACGGTGCCACCGAGCCGTACCCGCGTAATCAACACGACGACCGCCCCGAGCGCGGTCAGAAACCAGGTGACATTCGACCATTCCACGCCCGTTCAATACCCCACCCGACGCCGAGGTGAACCCTTGAGCGCCTTGACAGCCGCCCAGATATGGCGGGCCCTCCCCCCGCTGTCCCGCGGGACACCCGGTCGACTACCGCACGTACGCCGGTCGCGACCACGTCGGCTTGGTCGCGACCGACTCGCCTCTCGTCCCCGAGCTCGTCACCTGGACGACCGACCGCTTCGACCCACCCCACTCCACCTGCTGAAACGCCCGACGGGCCGAGTTGTCCGCTCGAGGCCCGCCGGGCTGCCCATCCCAGCCCAGCTGACGCTGTCTGGCTCAGGTGCCTGTTCAGCTCGTCTGGGTCTGACCCTGAGTCCCCTGCTGGGGCCCGTTCCCCTGCTGCGTGCCGTTCCCCTGCTGAGTCCCCTGCCCGAAGCCCTGGCCGGTGCCGTTCTGGCCGGTGCCGTTCTGGCCGGTGCCGTTCTGGCCTGGGCCGTTGCCGAAACGCTGGCCGTTCCCCGGGAATCCACCGCGCCCGCCGGGCCCACCGAACTGACCCTGCTGGTTGCTGGTTCCGTCCCACGAGTGCCCGACCGCCATTCCACCGAGGAATGCCAGCACCGCAAGAATCGACCCGGCCCCGGCCAACATCAGATTGCTCGGCCGCTTGCCGCCAGTCGGCACGGCTGCAACCGGCTGACCAACACCCGCCGGCGACGGCACGCCGGTCTGCTGCCCAACCGCCGCACCCTGACCACCAGCCGGAGGCTGTACGGCGGCCTGGGGCTGTACTGGAGCCGGGGGCTGTACGCCGACGGCCGGGGGCTGTACTGGAGCCTGGGGCTGTACGCCGACGGGCGGGGGCTGTACTGGGGGCGAGGGCTGCACTCCGGCGGGCTGGTGCGCCGTTCGGGCTGCCTGGAATTGCGCTTCTGGGGACTGCGTCATCTTCATGCTCCCTTTGCGGTCGAGAGGTCGTAGACGGTTGTGGTGCTGACGGTTTGGGCGGTGAAGTTTTCGCTTACCCAGGTGGCGATCTGGCTGGAGGTGCCGTCACTGCCGCCGCGGCCGCCGAAGCCCATGCCGCCGCCGGACCCGATGAAGTAGTGGATCTTGCCTTGGGCAACGAGTTGTTTGAACTCGGCCAGGGTCGGCGCGGGATCTGTTCCGTTGAATCCGCCGATCGCCATGATCGGCTCACCGGATGCGATCTGCATCGGCGCGGCACCGTTCGCGGTCACCGCGGCGGCTGCCCAGGTGTACCCCTTCGCCCCCTGCTGCAACAACGTGATCAGCTCGCTCGACACCCCGCTGATCCCACCGCCACCAAGGAACCCGCCGACACCACCCATACCACCCTGCCGCGTACTGCCAGTCCCACCGGTTCCGGTGCCGCCCGTGCCGGTCGCACCCGTGCCCGTACCGCCAGTGCCAGTGCCCGTACCGCCAGTGCCAGTGCCTGTGCCGCCGGTTCCGGTGCCGGTTTGGCCGGGTGGGGTGCCCATTCCGCCGCCAGGGCCGCCGCCGAAGCCGCCCATTCGGCCCATGCCGGCGACACCAGCGGGGCCCGCCGAGGGTAGGGCGCCGGTGTGGGCTGAGTTGATTGTGGCGACGGAGTACGCCGTCGGTCCGGCCAGGGCGGTCAGCGTCATCACCGCGGCCGCGAACAGCCCGGCCCGACGTGTCGCCGTACGGTTCAGTTTGAGCTCCGGCACCAGCACCAGCAACCCCGCCGCGAGTACGCCGATGAACAGCACGACCCACCGCAACCACGGCTGCCACGAGGACGTCTGGTGCAGCAGCGCAAAGCTCCAACCAGCAGTCAGCAGGATCCCACCTGCAAGAGTTGCCCGTGGCAACAACTCGGCCCGGTGCTTCCAGAGCACCGACATCGCCCCGCCGATCACTGCGCCGATCGCCGGTGCCAGCGCGATCATGTAGTAGCTGTGGATGATGCCCTGCATGTAGCTGAACACCAGCCCGGTACCGAGCAGCCACCCGCCCCACAGCAATGCGAACGCGCGCTTCCGATCCGTCCGCGGAGCCTTGCCCGCGGCAACCACCAGTACGACGATGCCCAGCAGAGCAGCCGGCAGCAACCAAGCGATCTGCGAAGCGAACTCACCACCGAACAACCGCTGCACGCCGGCCGCGCCGCCCCACATGGCGCCACCGCCACCCCCGCCACCGCCGACCGACCCGGTCTCATTGCCGTCGAGCCGCCCGAGACCATTGTAGCCGAGCGTCAGCTCGAGAATGCTGTTGTTCTGCGACCCACCGATGTACGGCCGCGCCGACGCCGGCAGCAGCTCCACGATCGCGACCCACCAGCCGGCGCTGACGATCAACGAGACCGTCGCCAGCACGAGGTGCAGAATCCGCCTGCCCAGCGCCGGCTTGCCGGCAACCAGGTACGCGATACCGAACGCAGGCAGGATCAGGAACGCCTGCAGCATCTTCGTCAGGAACCCGAACCCGACCAGCGCACCCGCCAGAATCATCCAGCGAGCCGCATACTTGGTCGAGTCGATCGCCCGCGTCACCGCCCACGCACCGGCGCACAGCAACAGGACCAGCAACGCGTCCGGATTGTTGAAGCGGAAGATCAGTACGGCGACCGGCGTCAGCGCGAGGATCGCCCCGGCGAGCAGGCCGGCGTTCGCGGAGAACCAGCGGCGTACGGAGACGTACACGAATCCGACACTCGCGACGCCCATCAGCGCCTCGGGCACCAGCATGCTCCAGCTGTTGAACCCGAAGATCCGCGCGGACAGGCCCATCACCCACAACGAGCCGGGGGTCTTGTCGACGGTGATGAAGCTCGACGAGTCGAACGACCCGAAGAACCATGCCTTCCAGCTCTTCGACCCGGCCTGTACGGCGGCCGCGTAGTACTCGTTGGCGTACCCGTTCTTGGACAGGCCCCACAAGTACGCGATCGCGGTCAACGCCAGCAGGCCGCCGTACAGAATCTTGTCGCGACTCAGGGTGTACTGCGTGGTGATCGCGCGAGGTCTGGTTGCCTCGACGGGATCGGAGACGGTTGTCATCGTCAGTGGCTCCGGGTCTGATCGAGAACCGCAGGGGGTTCGAAGGCGGGCAAGGTAGGCGCGTCGTCGTCGAACACCCACGTCTGGAAGAGGCTGAACCGGACGACGGTGGCGGCCAGGTTCGCGATGGTGAGGACAGTGATCTCCACCGCCTGATGTGGAGCAGTGATTGCCGTGTGCAACAACCAGAGCGATGCCGCGGTCAAGCTCCAGCCGATGCCGAAGGCAACCAGACCGCGCAGTTGGTGCCGCCAACGACCCTCGACACCGGTCACACCGAAGGTGATCCGCCGGTTCAGCGTGGTGTTGCCGACCGCGGTGATCAGCAGAGCGAGCAGGTTCGCGACCTGGGCCGGCATCCCTTGGCGCAGGACCAGATAGAGCAACGCGTACGCCGCCGTACTCAGTACGCCGACCGCGCAGAACCGCAGTACTCGCGCCGCGAGCGCGGTCCGTGGGTCGAGGATCCGCGGTCGTCCGTACTTCTGCCGGACCGGCTCGAGGTCGACACGGCTGCGCATCAGCCGGGCGATCCCCCGCAGGTCCTCGCCCACCGTCTTCGCGATCGCGACCCGGGAGTCCAGGTCGTCGATCCAGTCCACCGGGACCTCGTGGATCCGCAGACCGGCCTTCTCGGCCAGCACCAGCAGCTCGGTGTCGAAGAACCAGCTGGTGTCCTCGACCAGCGGCAGCAGTTCCCGCGCGACGTCGGCGCGGATCGCCTTGAACCCACATTGCGCGTCCGAGAAGTGCGCGCTCAGCGTTGCCCGTAGCAACAGGTTGTACGAGCGTGAGATGAACTCCCGCTTCGGCCGCCGGACCACCCGGGAGCTCTTCGCCAACCGGGTGCCGATGGCAACATCACTGTGGCCGGCGAGCAGCGGTGCGACCAGCGGCAGCAGGGCGTTCAGGTTGGTGGACAGGTCGACGTCCATGTAGGCGAGCACCTCGGCAGTGCTGCTCGACCAGACCTGTTTCAGCGCGCGGCCGCGGCCGGACTGCTCGAGCCGGACGACCCGGACCCCGGGCAGCTCGCTCGCGAGCAGGGTGCCGAGCTCATAAGTCGCGTCCGTACTTCCGTTGTCCGCGATGCAGACCTCGGCCGGGAACGGGAAAGCGGTGTCGAGGAATTCACGAAGCCGCCGGATGTTCGGGCCGAGGTCGTTCTCCTCGTTCTTGACGGGTACGACGATCTCGACCCGAGGATGACCTGGAATCTCCATGCCACCGATGCTGTCCGGTGAACCTTGGTCAGCCCCTGCGCATGGCTGGCAGTTCGCTGGCAGTTACCGGGTGCGACGCAGCCAGAGCAAGCCGAGAACCGGAAGCACTACCGGGACGAAGCCGTAGCCCTGGCCGAAGTGAGACCAGACGGTGGCGTCGGGGAAGTCCTGGGGTTCGGCGTAGCTGAAGGCGCCGATCCCGATCACGCCGGCCAGCTCGACCGCGATCGCGATCGTGGCGACCTTGCGGGACACCGCGGTCGCCTTGGCCAGCGCGTACGTCGCCGCGCAATAGATGACCGCGGCAACGGCCGACAACACGTACGCGATCGGTGCGTCGCTGAACTTGGTCGCGATCTGTACGCCGGCCCGGGCGGTCGCGGCCAGCGCGAACACGCCGTACACAGCGATCAGGATCCGGCCGGGGCCGTGTTTGGTGGCGGCGGGATCGGTCATCTCAGGCCGTCCACACGTCGTGCAGCCGGAGCTCGAGGATCGGGATCACCACGCACGCGATCGCCAGCGCACCGGCACCCCAACGGCTGCTCTCGGCCAGCGCCCAGAACGCGCCGATCGGCAGGATCAGCAACGACCCGATCAGGTACCCGACGAAGAACGGCCCGGACACGTGCCGATCGGTCCCGGCCAACTGCACGATCCCCACGACCAGTTGCGCGAGCAGCGCGACCTCGATGACGCCGACCGCGCCCAGCACGGTCCAGTCGATCCGCTTGTTCCGCGCCGCCAGCACAACGGCGTACACCATCGCCGCCAACGACAGCGCAACAAGAAACCAGGTGAGCGGTGCGAACACGGGTTAGAGGATGTCACCCGGGGTGTAGGCGGCTGCCTCGGGGTGGCGTTTGGCGAGTTCGTCGATCTTGGCGACGACGGCTCCGACCTGGGCGACGGCCGCGCCGGTGAAGGACAGGGGCTCGCCGACGATGCCGACGATCTGGTCCTCGGTGAGACCGAGGCGGTCGTCGGTGCCGAGGCGGTGGAACAGGTCGTTCGCCGCGAGACCCTGGCGGAGGTCGAGCGCGGTGGCGACCGCGTGTTCCTTGATCACCTCGTGGGCGGTCTCCCGGCCGACGCCGTTCTTCACCGCGGCCATCAGCACCTTGGTCGTGGTCAGGAACGGCAGGTACCGCTCGAGTTCGCGCGCGACGACCGCCGGGTACACCCCGAACTCGTCGAGCACGGTCAGGAACGTCTCGAACAGCCCGTCCAGCGCGAAGAACGCGTCCGGCAGCGCAACCCGCCGTACGACCGAACAGAAGACGTCGCCCTCGTTCCACTGGTTGCCCGCGAGCTCACCCGCCATCGACGCGTAGCCGCGGAGGATGACCGCGAGTCCGTTGACCCGCTCACAAGACCGGGTGTTCATCTTGTGCGGCATCGCCGACGAACCGACCTGGCCCTCCTTGAAGCCCTCGGTGACCAGCTCGTGCCCGGCCATCAGCCGGATCGTCGTCGCCAGGCTGGACGGTCCGGCGGCGAGCTGCACCAGCGCCGAGACAACCTCGTAGTCGAGCGACCGCGGGTACACCTGCCCCACACTGGTCAGCGCGTTGTTGAAGCCGAGGTGCTGCGCGATCGTCGTCTCCAGCATGGCGAGCTTGTCCGCGTCGCCACCGAACAGGTCGAGCATGTCCTGCGACGTACCGACCGGGCCCTTGATGCCGCGCAGCGGGTACCGCTCGATCAGCTCCTCGATCCGGGCGACGGCGACGAGCAGCTCGTCGGCGGCGGACGCGAACCGCTTGCCGAGCGTGGTCGCCTGCGCGGCCACGTTGTGCGAGCGACCGGTCATCACCAGGGCCGCATGGTCGGCGGCCAGCTGGCCGAGCCGTACGGCGGTGGCGACCGCTCGGTCCCGCACCAGCTCGAGACCGGCGCGGATCTGCAGCTGCTCAACGTTCTCGGTCAGGTCACGGCTCGTCATCCCCTTGTGGATGTGCTCGTGCCCGGCGAGCGCGTTGAACTCCTCGATCCGCGCCTTCACGTCGTGCCGCGTGATCCGTTCACGCTCGGCGATCGAGGCCAGGTCGACCTGGTCGATCACTCGCTCGTAGTCCTCGACGACCCCGTCCGGAACCGTGACCCCGAGCGCGCTCTGGGCCTTCAGTACGGCGACCCAGAGCTTGCGCTCGAGCACGATCTTGTGCTCCGGCGACCACAGCTCCGCCATCGAAAGACTGGCGTAGCGCGCGGCGAGAACGTTGGGGATCCGGGGTTTGGTCACACCCCATTCTCCCAGATCGCGACTACTTGACGGTCAGAGGACTGCAGAGGCGGGCACCGGTCAGGGTGCAGACCTGGTACGCACCGGCCGGGAGGCCCTTCGGGACGGCCAGCGTGTACGGCCCGGCGCCCGTGTACGACGGGAGTCCGATGCCCATCTCACCCGCCAGCTTGAACGAGTACGGCGTCATCGGGTCGCCGGGGACCTTCGCGACCAGCGTGTACAGCTGCTCGTCCGGCTTCGCGGCGGAGAACAGCGCGAACGTCGCCGCGCGGACCGCCTTGTCCGGGAACGCGACCACGAACTGGGCACCGGACGCGACCGTCGACGTCCGCAGCGCCAGCGGGCCGGCGACCTTCGGCAGCGCCGAGGTGGACGGCTGCGTCCCCACCACCGGCGGCGCGACCGCGTTGGTGGGCACCGGGCTGCCAGCCACCGGCGCGTTGTTAGAAGCAGGGCGGAGCGTAGGGATGATGGCAACTGCCGCGACCACCGCGGCTGCTCCGATCACGGTCAAGCCGGCGGTCCGGCGGCGCTTGCGGGTCTTCGCCGCGACCAGCACGGATTCGAAGTCCCCGGTGGACTCGGCGGCGCGGCGGTCGGCGAGCGCCTGCAGGTCCTCCTGCAGCTCAGGCATGGTCGTCACTCCTCAACAGCAAAGAATCGGACAGGGCGTCCCGGGCGCGGGACAGGCGCGACTTGACCGTGCCTTCCGCGATCCGGAGGGTGTCTGCCACCTGAGCCACGCTCAGGTCGCAGACGTAATGGAGGACGACGACCTGCCGGGTCGGTATCGGCAGGCCGGCGAGAGCCTGCTCGAGGTCACCCGAATACCTGTCGGCATGGTCCGGGACGTGCTCGGCGGGCAGCCGGTGGAACAGCTGGCTGACCCGGTTGCCGTCCCGGTGCTTGTTGGCGGCGAGCCGCAGCGCGACCAGCCGCACCCAGGCCTCGGGTGAGTCGTACCGCGACACCTTCTCCCAGCGGGGCACCAACCGCACGAACGCCTCCTGGACGATGTCCTCGGCCTCGGCGCGCGACCCGGTCAGCAACGAGACAACACCCACCAGCCGCGGCTGATGGGCGCTGTAGAACTCCCGCAGCCCCTCCGTCTCCATACCGACCTACACCCCCGAACCGATGATCCGGTTCCATCGAACTGTGACGGATTCCGACCTTCTCATACGCCAGGCTGAACAGATGGACGGACTGACGGACTACGAAGCCGGGTACCTGGTCGGCGGCGCACCGCGCGCGGCGCTGGTGGTGCTCGTCACACTGGTGACGGACGGCCGCCTCGAGGTCGCGTACAACCGGCAGCGGGTCAAGGTCGCCCGGACCGGGTCCAAGTACCCGATCGAGGCGGCAGCGCTCGAGCTGGTCCCGGACAGCGGGCTCGGCGTCGCGGAGTTCCTCGCGGACCTGGCAGCGAGTCCGGCGGTCGCGGACCTCGAGAAGGCACTGCGGGCGAAGGGTCAGCTCCGGTTCCTGCGCTGGTTCAGCCCGACCTACCGCGAGCTCACCGAGCGGCCCGGCACCGGGGTTCGGAGGGTGGCGGTGCTCGGCGTACCCGGGATCGCGGACGACCGGCTGCGCGACGTCCTCGGGCAGCCACGGCCCCCGATGCCGCGGATCAACCCGATGCTCCCGGTCCGGGACAACACCTTCGACGGCTCGATCGCCCCCTCCGAAGGGACGTGGACCGCCGGCACGTGAACCGGTAGCCCCTGGAATCCGGGGTACTTGGACCCGGTGGTAGGGGTCTTTCGGTGCCTGTTGGTGACGCCTGTTGCTGTCGAACACTCGGAGTACAGGCCAATCAAACTCCGCGGCTCTGAGGAGCGCGGCCCGAAAGGACACCATCATGCGCCGCAAGACATTCGACGCGCTGCTCACCTCCGCCGGACTGGTCCTCGCGATTGTCATGGTCGCGGCTGGAGCGATGCTGCTGTGGGCACACTCGTTCGTCGACAGCCAGGTCCACGACCAGCTCGCCGCCCAACAGATCTACTTCCCCAAGGCCGGTTCCGAGTCGCTGAACGACCCGGCCGTCAAGCCGTACCTGTCGCAGTACGCCGGACAGCAGCTGGTCAATGGCGCTCAGGCCGAGGCCTACGCCAACCACTACATCGCCGTACACATCAACGAGATGGCCGGCGGCAAGACCTACGCCCAGCTGTCGGCGCAGTCGCTCGCCAACCCGAACGACACCAAACTGGCCGGTCAGGTGCAGACCGTGTTCCGCGGTGAGACGCTGCGTGGCCTGCTGCTGAACGCCTACGCGTTCTGGAAGATGGGGCAGATCGCCCTGATCGCCGCGATCGCAGCCTTCACCGCCGCCGGGTTGCTGCTGATCCTCTCTGTCCTCGGGTACGCGCACCTGCGCACCGTGCCCGCGAACGCCGAGGTCATGCCCAAGCTGGCTGGGGCAGCTCCCCACACCGCCTGACCCCGGACAGACAGAACCGCCGGCCGCGCTTGGACCGGCGGTTCTGTCGCGTCGTGGTTCAGACCGTGATCTCGCCGCGTTCTGCCTTGAGGGCGATGTCGGTGCGGTGCTGGGAGCCCTTGATCCGGATCTGGCCGACTGCGGCGTACGCGCGTTGGCGAGCCTCGGCCAGGTCCTTGCCGACGGCGCTGACCGCGAGTACGCGGCCGCCTGCGGTCACCAGCTCGCCCTTCTCGATCGCCGTACCGGCGTGGAAGACGCGTACGTCGTCGCTCTCGGCCTGGTCGATCCCCGTGATCACGTCGCCCTTCCGCGGGCTGGCCGGGTACTTCTTCGCGGCCACCACCACCGTGACCGAGGACGCGTTCCGCCAGCTCAGGTCGCCCTGGTCGGCGAGCTTGCCGGTGGCGGCGGCGTACAGCAGGCCGCCGAGCGGGGTCTTCAGCATCGGCAGCAGCGCCTGCGTCTCCGGGTCGCCGAAGCGGCAGTTGAACTCGATCACCCGGACACCGCGCGACGTCAGCGCGAGACCGGCGTACAGCAGGCCGTTGAACGGCGTACCGCGGTGCCGGAGCTCGTCGATCGTCGGCTGCAGGACCTTGTCGGTGATCTCCGCGACCAGGTCGTCCGGCGCCCACGGCAACGGCGTGTATGCGCCCATGCCGCCGGTGTTCGGGCCCTCGTCGCCGTCGCCGAGCCGCTTGAAGTCCTGCGCCGGCTGCATCGGCAGCACGGTCGTACCGTCGGTGATCGCGAACAGCGAGACCTCGGGACCGTCGAGGAACTCCTCGATCAGCACCTGCTCGCACTGGGCCGCGTGGGCGAGCGCTTCCTCGCGGTCCGAGGTCACGACGACGCCCTTGCCCGCGGCGAGCCCGTCGTCCTTCACGACGTACGGCGGCCCGAACGCGTCGATCGCCGTCGCCGCCTCCTCGGGCGTAGTGCACACGTACGCGCGACCGGTCGGCACGCTCGCCGCCGCCATCACGTCCTTGGCGAAGGCCTTCGAGCCCTCGATCTGCGCCGCGTCCCGGGACGGACCGAACACCGCGATGCCGGCATCCCGCAACGGATCGGCAAGCCCCGCGACGAGCGGCGCCTCCGGGCCGACGACCACGAGATCGGACTCGAGCTCCCGGGCCAGCGCGACCACCGCGTCGTGGTCCTCGACGTCCACGGGCCGGCACTCGACCGTCTGCCCGTCGTACACCGGCCGCAACGCCGCGATCCCCGGATTCCCCGGAGCCGCCACCACCTGCACAACTTCCGAATCCTGGGCCAACGCCCAGGCCAGAGCATGCTCGCGCCCACCAGACCCGATCACCAAAACCTTCACGGGCGCTCAGCCTAGCGTGCCCCGACCCGAGCACCGGCAGTCAGTCCCAGGCGTGCTTCGTCGGTTGGTACCGCAGCCGCCCCGCCAACCGGTCGGTTAGGTCAGCGGCGGTTGGCCGACCAGTTTGGTGAAGCGGTCGGGAACTTGGCGACGGTGTCGTCCATGCCCCGACGGACCGGGCAGTTGCGGGGATTCAGCAGTTTCAGCAGTTCAGGTAGATCTTCGGCATCATCACGTCGCCCGGACCGCCCCAGAGCGTTCCGATCACGTAGGCGTAGCCGTTCACGTAGGTCAGCCTGGAAACCGTGGCGAGGACTCAGTATTTCCAGTAGTAGCGGCCGTCAGCGTTCCACTGGAGAGGGACTGTGGTGCGGTTGGTGAAGGCCATGCCTAGGCCTTTGGCTAGTTCTACGGTGCGGGCTAGTTGGAGGGAGTACGCGTGCTGGTTGTCGTCCCACCACTGTTCGGACTGGGTGATGCAGGTCTGGCCTGAGTAGTACGGGTTGGTGCAGGGGTGGGGTGGGAGCCACTTCTGGAGGTGGCGGAAGTGGACTGTGGTGGAGCCGTTCGGGGGTTTGATGGTGCCGGCGGCGTCGAGGCAGTAGCCCGTGGTGGGGACTGTCCATTTGACGTAGTGCTGGCGGCCGTCGGCGGACGGGATCGGCTGCATGTCGGTGCAGTTCGCGTCGCCGATGGTTTCGGTGGTTACGCGCTGGATTTGAGTGAGCGGGCGGCCGGCTCCGTCGTTGTAGCCGTCCAGGAGAACCCAGTCGCCGTCGTGGATGAAGTGTTCGGCTGACGCAGGCGGCCAAGACTGCGGGTCACCCCAGGAAATGTCGGATTCGGTGGCGGACAGGGGCGTCCATGCCCATTGGCCGGCCACGGTGCCGCCGGCGAAGTACTGACCGGCGGATCGCTCGAACATCAGGGAATATTGCGCATAGGTTTCAGGCGTAGGCGACGTCAGCAGGCCGATCACCAAAACCAGTGCTTTGATCACAGAGAGCTAGGTTACCCAAGGACCTCCCGGAGCTTCGCGGCGAACTCGACCGGCTTGCCCGGCTGGCCGTACTCGTTGCCGAGGAAGCCACCGTGGCCGCTCGGGAACACCACCGGCGTCAGACCGAGCCGCTCGGCGACTGCCTTCCCGCCGCGGGCGGCCATCTGGTTGCCGGACTCCTCGCCGACACCGACCACGATCCGGTCCTTGATCTTGTCCAGAGCCTCGAAGTCCGGCTGGTACGACGTGCAGCCGCGGAGGTTCTGCCCGAGCAGTGCGTCGCTACGGGTGCCGTCGTCCTCGGTGGGCAGGCCGAACATCGCGGGATCCGGCGCGGGCTGCTGGGTGTAGTCGGCCGGGATCTCACCGTCGTACCCGACGAACGCGATGAACTTCGCCATCCCGGCGCCCATCCCGTCGCGCTGGTACGTCTCGTACATGTCTGCGACCGCGGTCAGCGCGTTCTCGCTGTCGGGGAGGAGCGCGGCGAGCGGCGGCTCGTGCGCGACCAGGTGGTTGATCAGGTCCGGGCGGTGTGCGGCCAGCGCGAGGGCGTTGACCGCGCCGCCGCTGCTTGCGAACAGGTCGACCGGGCCTGCGTCCAGGTGCTCGATCAGGGCGGCCAGGTCGCCCGCGTGGTCGTCCGGAGAGAGCTCGGTCAGCTCGCCGGTGCGGACGCTGCGCTCGACACCGCGAGGGTCGTACGTCACGACGGTGCGGTCCTCGAAGTGCGAGGCCAGGGTCGGGAATCCGCTCGCGGCCATCGGCGAGCCGATGATCAGCAGCACCGGGCGGTTCGACAGGTCGCCGCGGACGTCGTACGTCAGCGTCGCGCCTGGCACGTCGAGGGTCTGGGTCACGGGCTCCGGCATCGTCGAACTCCTCGCTGCGGCGGCCCACCCCCATTGGTCGGCCTCGTGTCGAGAGCCTAGACGCTCGCGATCTCCCCCAACAGGAACCCAATCGGAACTTTCCCGGCTGTTTCTGCGAGGTCGCGCGGAGCGGTAGTGGTGTAGCAGGCAGCACCGCTCCGGGCGACCTCTAAGCTGGATGTATGACTGACAAGCCAGAGATCGACTTCCCGGACGGTCCGCCGCCGGCGGATCTCGAGATCACCGACATCACCGAGGGCGACGGCGCCGAGGCCAAGGCCGGCTCGCGGGTGAACGTGCACTACGTGGGCGTTGCGCACTCCACCGGCGAGGAGTTCGACGCGTCGTACAACCGCGGCGCCCCGCTGGCGTTCCAGCTCGGCGTCGGCCAGGTCATCCAGGGCTGGGACACCGGCGTCCAGGGCATGAAGGTCGGCGGCCGGCGCAAGCTGGTCATCCCGCCGCACCTGGGCTACGGCGACCGCGGCGCCGGCAGCGCGATCAAGCCGGGCGAGACCCTGATCTTCGTCGTGGACCTGATCAGCGTCAGCTGATCGAACAGCAGCCGGCGGCGACCAGGTGGTCACCGCCGGCTGTTCAGTTTTCACGTAGTTGTACTCATCCACCGCGGCCCTCCCAGCGGTTGACTGAACGGCATGACGACAATGGCGATCCCACAGCCCCGACGGACGAACTGGATCCGGTACGCCGCCGTGGCCGTGAAGCTGCTGCTCTTCGCATTGTTGCTGGCGGCACTCATCTGGCCGGATCTGAGCGGTATCAAAGGAAAGGCATCAACCGCGCGGCTGATCGTCTACCCGGTCGGCGGGATGGTGCTCCCCCTCTGGTGGTGGCTCCGCCGTAAGGACCGTTTCCCCTGGCCGGCCGACCTCCTGATGACGCTGCCCTGGACGATCGACCTGCTCGGCAACCGGCTCAACCTCTTCGACACGGTCAACTGGTGGGACGATGCGATGCACTTCGTCCTCTGGGCCTTCCTGACCGCTGGCGTGCTGCTCGCGTTCGTACCGCGAACCCTCTCCCGCCCCGTCACCACCTTCGTGGCCCTGGGCTTCGGCACCACTGCCGCGGTCGTGTGGGAGGTTGGCGAGTACGTGACGTTCGTCCGCACATCCCCCGAACTCCAAACCGCCTACACCGACACCCTCGGCGACCTGACCCTGGGCACCCTCGGCGCACTGCTGGCCGGCCTCGTGGTCGCGCGGTTCACAACCCCCTCTAGTTTCAACGTATAGCGGGTGGGGGGACTTGCCGCAAGCCCCCCATTTTCTCGGAAAATGGGTGTCTTTGCCGAACTGGGGAACGGAGCCGAACTGTGCGTTTTGTCTTGGTGAGCTGGGGGTCGCGCGGGGACGTGGAGCCGTTGGCGGGGCTTGCGGTGGCGCTTCAGGGGTTGGGCGCCGAGGCGACCGTGTGCGTGCCGCCCGAGGCTGAGTTCGAGGAATTGCTCGCGCGGGCCGGGGTGCCGATGGAGCCACTGGGACCGTCGGTGCGGGAGGTGGTTACGGCGCCCAAGCAGGAGGGGGTGCATCCGGCGTTCGCGTTGGCGCCGCGGCTGGTCGCGGCGCGCTTCGAGACGCTCGGGCGGGTCGCGCCGGGAGCCGACGCGATCGTGGCGAGCGGTCTGATGCCGGCCGGTGCGCGGGACGTCGCCGACAAGCTCGGCATCGGCTATGTACTCGCGGGCTTCCATCTCGGCGGGATCCCGTCACAGCACTTCTCCCCCGGAGCACGTCCCGGTACGCCGACCCCGCCGGACGTGACCGACCGGCGCGTCCAATGGGAGTACGACGCCCGCCGCGTCAACGAGCTGTACGGCCCGGCGCTCAACCGTGAGCGCGCCGCGATCGGCCTCCCGCCGGTCGACAACGTCCGCGACTACGTCTTCACCGAGCACCCGTGGCTCGCGGCGGATCCGACGCTCTGCCCGTCGGCGGGCATGACCGACCTTGAGGTCGTACAAACCGGCGCGTGGATCCTGCCCGACGACCGCCCGCTACCGGACGACCTGCAGGCGTTCCTGGAGGCCGGCGAGCCACCGGTGTACGTCGGCTTCGGCAGCATGGCCGCCCACGCACCGAAGGACATCGCCCGGACAGCCGTCGAAGCCGCCCGGGCGCACGGTCGCCGCGTCGTACTCGGACGCGGCTGGTCCGAACTCGAAGCGGACGACAGCTTCGTCGTCGGCGAGGTCAACCAGCAGGCGCTGTTCCCGCGGGTGGCGGCGGTCGTCCACCACGGCGGCGCCGGTACGACGACCACGGCCGCGCGGGCCGGCGTACCGCAGGTTGTGGTCCCGCTCGTCGCCGACCAGCCGTACTGGGCTTCCCGCGTCGCGGCGTTGGGCATCGGCGCCGCCCACGAGGGCTCGCCGCCGATCGTCGACTCGCTGTCGGCCGCGCTCGGCACGGCGCTCGCAGCAGCACCGCGAGCCCGCGAGGTGAGCGGCTCGATCAAAGGCGATGGCGCGACAGTCGCTGCGAAGCTCCTAATCGACCGGACGTTGGAGCGCGTCGAGCAACTGTGAGACGACGGCCTCCGGCGAGCGGGTCCAGTCCGTGGTGAGCACGTGATGGACCCGCCACCCGGAGGTCATCAGCGCGCTCGGGTGCGTGGTGAGCCGCTCCAGCAGCGTGTCGTCCGCCACCCGCTCAGGCGTATCCACAAGCACAGCGAGCCGATAGCCGCTGTCGCCGGGCAGCTTCAGCGCAAGGTCGCAGCGGAAGACCGACTCCCCCACCGCGACATCGACCTCGACGCCGACCTTGCGAAGCTCCGCAGCAAGCTGCTCGACGACCGGTGTCGGCTTTCGAACGCCGGCAGGTTTCACCGTCGACAGCGCGGACTTCGCGGCGGCCTGATCCCCACGCGACACGGCCGCGGCGTACCCGAGGAACCGGCGCAACGTGTTGGCGCCGTCGTTGTAGGTGTTGGTGATCGCGTCGGGCTCGATGCTGCTGACGATCACCATGTGTTCGCGGGCGCGGCTGAAGATCACGTTCAGCCGCTTCTCGCCGCCCGACGTGTTGATCGGGCCGAAGTTCATCAGCATCCGCCCGTCCGGACCGGCCGCGTAGCAGACGCTCATCAGGACGATGTCCCGCTCGTCGCCCTGCACGTTCTCCAGGTTCTTCACGAACAACCCGGCGTCCTGCTCACCGCGCGTCCGCACCTGCTCGGCCTCGTACAGCGCGGCGAATGCCGGATCGCTCTCGCCCAGCTCGTCGAGCGCCCGCTCGATCTCACCCTGCTGCGCCTCGGAGAACGCCACGATGCCGATACTCTTCCCGATCTCGCGGACGAGCAGCTCCCGCACCAGCGACGCGATCCACCGCGCCTCCGCCGGGTTGGTACGCCGTACGTAGACACCGTCGACGAGCCGCACCGCGGTGATGCTGCCGGCGAGCACGTTGTCGCACACCTCGGCCACCGGCGAGTCCGAACGCAACGTCCACGGCGGCGCGGCATGCGGCGGCATCCGGTCCGGTACCGTCGCCAGCTTCCCCTGGTAGAACGCCGCGTTGCTGAACGAGATCAACGCCTCCGACCGGCTCCGGTAGTGCCACGTCAGCATCGTCGACGCGAGCCGCAGCGCACTGATCGAGAGGAAGCTGTCGTCGGTCAGCGCGACGCCGACCTCGTCCTCGGCGTCATCATGCTGGACACGGAAGTACTGCGTCGGTGGCAGCTGCATCTGGTCGCCGACGACGATCACCTGCGGCGCCCGGTGCAGCGCCGGGATCGCCTCCTCGACCGGGATCTGGCTCGCCTCGTCGTACACCACGACGTCGAAGGAAGTTGTCAACGGCAACGTGTCGGACACCGAGGACGGGCTCATCAGCCAGACCGGCCGTAGCATCGACACCACCTCGCCGGGCGGGCCGGACGCGAGGTCGCGGATCGACCGGTACCGCATCACCTTGCCGAACTCGTGCTCCAGCTCGCGTCGTCCGGTCGCGAACGTCTTCTTCCGCTCGCGGTCCTCCGGCGACATCCCGGACACGCTCTGCTCGGAGTGCGTGACCTCCACGAGGAAGCGGCGCCGTACCTGCGCGATCACGACCTGCGCGTTGACCTCGGTCAGGTCGTCGTACACCATGCTCAATTCACCGACGATCGCATCGACCTTTGCCGAGGACAGCTGCAACGGCGCGGCGGTCCGGGCCCGCTCCCACTCCGCGGCACAGACGGCGTACTCGAGCTGGTCCGGTGACGCATCCAGTCGACGTACGGCGGTCTGCACGGACGCCGGCGTTGTCGCGAGCTCCCGCAGCTTGGGGCCGATCGCGCGGACGACGGGACCAGCAGCGGCGAGGCGGTCGATCAGCTCTCGGAGGCTGTCCAACGACAAGTCGTCCACGTCGTCGGTGAGGACGTCGCGGGTCGCCTCATCGGCGGGCTCGGAGGCGTCGGCCAGACCGGACAAGCGAGCCGAGGCGCCGTCATCCAGCACCAACTGCCAGTCGGGAACGCTCTTGCGGGCGGCCGCCAACTGGTCGATCAACTCGCACGGATCGTCGTAGCCCCACTCGTGGCGGATCTGCTCGGTGTGCTGCTCGACGGCGGCTGTCGCGGACTGGGCGGCGACGAGATCAGTCAGGATCTCCGTGACGGACGGCTGGACCGCTCGGGCACTGCTGTCGAACCGGCTGCGGACGAGATTCCTCACCCGGCGCCAATCGCCACTCAGGAAGGAGAACACGCCACCTTCCTTGCTCTGGGCAACCTTCAGCGCCGAACGCGCGTCGGCCGGCGCGAGCGGCTCCTGCCAGCCCGCGGCCTCGTTCCACGCGGCTCGTTCAGCGGCCACCAGCTTCTTTCGCTCGTTCGCGGCGTCGGCCAGGTCACGCGCGAGCATTGACCGCGGGACGATCGCCTCGACCCGGTCCGCGGCCGCCAACGGCTCGATCAACCGCCCGAGCCCCGCCAACGCCCGGACTTCCCGGACCGTGGCAGCATCGGCAACGACCGCAGACCACCGAGTGCGGAGATCCCCGAGGTCGACGTTGTCCCACCGATGGGCCGCAACGAACGCGAGCGGGCTCCGCGCCAGCACCCCACCGGTTGCCGGATCAGCAGCAGCCAGCGCCTGCGCGACATCCCGAACGACCTCCCGCGCCTCCCACCAATCCGTCACCGGCGGAACGGAAGGCTCCGCCATCCCAGGACTCCAGGCGTGGTCATGCAATTTCGCGAGGCGATCCACCACCTCACGCAACCGCGGCGTACCGCTCGCCAACTGCTGTTCGAACTCGTCGACAGTCGCCAGCAGGCGATCCACGCGCGTCACCAGCTCCGCGCGTCGTGCCGTCAGCACATCCAGGTCGTCCGAGGCCTCCAACCACGATTCGTACGTCTCCCGCAGCCCATGAACGAACGCCTTCTTGTCCGCCTGCGAGTCATGGATCAGCGCACACAACCCGTTCAACCGCCGACTCGCCAGCCGCGCATGCACAACGTCCAGCGCCGCCCGCTTCTGGCAGACGAACAGCACTCGCTTCCCACGGGCCACGAAGTCCGCGATCAGGTTGGTAATCGTTTGCGACTTGCCGGTCCCCGGCGGGCCCTGGATCACGAAGCTCTCGCCCCGCCGGGCCCGCGCGATCGCCGCCACCTGCGACCCGTCCGCCGGCACCACCAGATGTCGATCGCCCGGCGGCAGCTCCGGCAGCGCACTGCCCACCGGCCGCGGCCGGTCCGAGAACAGCTGCTCGAACGACGCGGCCGACTCGCCAGTCGTCAGCAGCTCGTCGTAGTCCCGGACGAGACCGAGCGTCCGGTAGTTGAAGTTCGCCAGCGATACCGCGCACAGGTCGACGTCCCACGAGTACGGACCACCGTCGGTGTCGATCGAGTAGATGTCCGTCTCGAGCACCCCGGGCCGCCGCGGTTCCTCGCCGAGCGCGATCCCCAGCGGCAGCGTCTGCTGCGCGATCTGCGTCCGGAAGATCTGCACTCCGAGCGGCTGGTAGTCCGAACGCCGGTACGAGTACGCGTACTGCTTCCCGCCGAAGCCGGTCTCCACGTCGCCACGCCGGCGCCGGTTGTACGTACGCAGCCGTGTCACCGCACGCTGCCGAACGAGATCGATCCGAGGCTTCTCGCGGAGGTGGAGCTGCAGCCCTGGTTCAGTCGCCTGGATCTCCTTCGCGAGCCGCTCGTGCAACTCGTGCAGTGCACCGGGAACCGACAAGTCGACACTTTCCGGCAGGGAGATCCCGTACAGCTGGCGCAGGCTGTGCCGCAGCGTCGGGTTCACCTCCGCGATCGGGTCAGTCACCCGCAACGTGTAGGAGTCACGCACACCCCGCTTGCGAGTCAGCTCCACCTTGGCCAGGACGAGCGGCGAGGCAAGGCGGGTGTCGCGATCGTTCTTCAGGTCGTGCCAGCGCAGGAACGCCGGCACCAGCCGCAGCTGGTCCTGGCCGTAGTCGGCGCGGTCCCGGCGCGCCGTGGAGATCAGCTTGTCCAAGGTGTTCGCGGCGTACGGCGCCTCGTCCCAGCGGATCCACTTGCCGAGCGGCTGCGCCTTCGCGAGCAGTTGGCCCGCGAGGTCGTCGCGCCAGGTGAACAGTTGCTCCGAGCGGATCGTCCGTACGTCGAGCATCAGTGGGACCGAGACCTCGGTGAGGTTCAGCGTCTGGGCGGTCGGGCGGAAGTTGATCAGCCGGTTCCGCCGGGAGAGGTCGAAGAGCCGGTCGCGGAGGGCGCCGAGCACCGCGGTACGCCGGTCCGCCGCGCCGCGCACGACCGCCTCGACGTCGAAGTCCAGCGGCTGATCGCGGTAGTTCTCGAGCTGCTCGATCAGCGAGTGCAGATCCTGCGCCCGCCGGTACCGGTCCGGCTCGGCCATCTGCGCGGCGACCGACACGATCACCGGGTGCAGGTCCGGATCCAGCTGATACAAGTTGCCCCGGGCATCGATCAGCGTCGCGACGTCCGCGGTCCTGGACAGATCCAGGCCACACCCGAGCGCGAGCAGCAACTGGCCGAGGCTGAAGATGTCGGTGAGCTGGTCGTGATGCCCGACCACGTGCTCCCAGCTCTGCCACCCCGCAACCAGCGTCGGCGCCGTGATCGTCTCGGGTACGACGGTTTGCTCGCTTCCCCCGTCTTCGCCGAGGTCGAGTTCGGACTGCCGATGCGCGACCACCTCGACGGCGCTGGGCCGCTTCCCTTGCACAGCGTCGATCCGCGCGATCGCCAACGTCGGTCGGCCCGCGTCCTCCGGCGCGAACCCCAACCTGCTCTGCTCGTCGATCGTGATCCGATCCAGCCCGCGCAACGGCGCGACCAGCCCGCGCTCGTGCACGGCCGCCGTCTCGTGGAACAACGGCAGCACCGCCGCCAGCAGCGCGTCGTTTCCGAGCCCGCCCTGCGAGACGGCCAGTGCGACCAGGTCGTGGGCGCTCATCCGGCCACCTCCGCGGCAGCCTGGACGAACCGCGCCCGCTGCTTGTCGCTCCAGCCCAGCTCGTCGTCGGCGATATCGACGTACCCACTGAGCCCGGACCGGCGCGCCACGGCCAGGGACGCGATCAGGCCGTCGTCACCGACCTCGGGATCCGCCGTCGCCAGATCGAGCAGCAGATAACACAGGTAGCGCATCGTTGAGGGTGCCAACGGTCGCCGCCTCGGCAACGGCGCCCCGTCAACAGGACGCACCGCCAGCGGTTCGTCGAAGCGCACCTCGCCGCCGGCCGCACCAAGACCGTCCGAGAACGTCGCCGCGGCAGTAGCGATCGCGTCCGTCCGCAAGCCCTCGGTCAGTGCAATCGCCCCAGCGAAGTCCCGGCTCAGCTCGCGCAACAGCGCCGCGTCGAGCAGATCCGGCGCGTCCACGTCGAGCGGCCCGGTCACCAGCGCCTCGACGTCCTCGCCGGCGAGCCAGTTCTTCAGCGCCCAGGCGCGACCGACCGCCTCGGGATGCGACGTACCGCGGCTGCCCGAACTGAGGTCGAGTGCCTCCGCCTGCCGCAGGTACGCATCGGGGTCCGCTGTACTCAACCCGGTCTCCAGCTTCAGCAACGCGCGCACTGTCGTCCGCAGATCGCCGCACGCCGTGTACGCGCCGCGATCCGCGAACAGCTCCGTCGCGAGCGACCAGCGCCGATGAGTCTCCAAGTACTGCGAGGGGGTTCGCGCGTCACCCGCCGCCGCGTCCAGCAGCCGATCGACCGCCAGGAACCCACCTTTGTCGGCCTGCCACAACAACCGGTGCGCCAGCTCGTGTCCGATCACCGCAGTCAACTCGTCCTCGTCGAGCCGCTCGAGCAGCGGCCCTTGGAAGACGATCACCGCGTTGCCGGCCTGATGCACGTACGACGCGTTGGGTGCGCGGTTCACCTGGTAATAGTCGACGTCCGCCGCCAGCTCCAACGCTCGCGCCGCCCGCTCGCCGGCCCGGAACACGTCCGGATGGACATCGGCCTCCAAGCGGTACGCGTTCCGCAACAGAAGGTCGTCGAGCGAACCCTCCGGATCACCGTGCAGGGCCGCCCAGGCACGCTCGTCCACCCGGCGGACAACCGCCAGGACGGACCGGTGATACGCGAGCGCTGACAACATGCCCGCCACGATAACCACCCCGACCGACAGAAACCGAGCCCCGTCAGACGGGGCTGTGGACAACCTCAGCGGTCGGTCGGGCGGCAGATCCCGTTCGCCGCGGCACCGGCCGCGAGTGCTGCCGCCGCGGCGTTGCCCGGAGCCGGGGTAGCCTGCCGGGTGGTGTGGCGGCCGATCGGAACCACCATCGGCGTACCGGCGACCGGGTCCGGAACGACCTTGACCGCCAGGCCGAACACGTCCTGCACGACCTGTTCGGTGATCACCTCGGATGGGTTGCCTTCGGCAACGATCGCGCCGTCCTTCATCGCGATCAGGTGGTCGCCGAACCGGCAGGCCTGGTTCAGGTCGTGCAGGACCAGCACGATCGTCCGGTCGTCGGACCTGTTCAGGTCGACGAGCAGATCGAGCACCTCGAACTGATGGGTCAGGTCGAGGAACGTGGTCGGCTCGTCCAGCAACAGGATGTCGGTCTCCTGCGCGAGCGCCATCGCGATCCACACCCGCTGCCGCTGCCCGCCGGACAGTTCGTCGATCGGGCGGTCCGCGATCGACAGTACGTCGGTCGACGTCATCGCCTCCGCGACCGCCTCGTCGTCCGCGCGCGACCACTGCCGGATCCACCGGGTCCGCGGGTACCGCCCCCGGCCGACCAGGTCCGCGACCGTGATCCCCTCCGGCGCGGTCGGCGACTGCGGCAGCAGGCCGAGTTTGGTCGCGACCTCGCGGGTCGGGATCTGCTGGATGCTCTTCCCGTCCAGCAACACCGTTCCACGCGACGGCTTCAGCAGCCGGGCCAAGGTCTTCAGCAGCGTCGACTTGCCGCACGCGTTCGCGCCGACGATGACGGTGATCTTGCCGGTCGGGATGCGCACCGACAGGTCATGGATGATCTCGCGCTGGTCGTACCCCACCATGAGACCGTCAGCGGCCAAGCTGTGCCGGATCGTGGGTTCCACAGACTTCTCCTCCATCTCAGCCACCACTCCCGACGCGATTGGTCCTGGCCAGCAGGAACATCAGGTACGGCGCACCTACCACGCCGGTCACCACCCCGACCGGCAGTTGCGTCGCACCGAAGGCGTGCTGCGCGATCAGGTCCGACACCGCCACCACGAGCGCCCCGAGCAGACCGGACGCGATCATCGCCGGCCCCGCTGACCGGGTCAGCCGGCGCGCGATCGGCGGCGCCACGAACGCCACGAACCCGATCGGCCCGGCCGCCGCCGTCGCCACCGCGGCCAGCAGTACGGCAATCACGATCAATCCGAGCCGGGACGCCTCGACCCGCAACCCCAGCCCGTACGCCGTATCGTCGCCGAGTTGCAGGATCCGCAACTGCTGGACCAACAACACCATGAACGGCAGCAGCACGACGAGGGTGATCGCCAGCGACCGCACGTTCGACCAGTCCCGTCCGTTCAGACTGCCGGTCAACCAGACGAGTGCCTGCTGCGCGATCTCCACCCGGGCCTTGGTCAGCAGGTACGACGTGATGCTGGTCGCGATCGCGCCGATACCGATGCCGATCAGGATCAGCCGGTAGCTCGACACCCCGTGCCGCCACGCGAGTACGTACATGACGAACGCGGTCAGCACCGCGCCGGCGATCGCCAGCGCCGATACCGCGACCCCCGTCAGTCCGAGCGTCACGATCCCGAGTACGGCGAACGCGCTCGCGCCGTAGGTCACACCGATGATGTCGGGGCTGGCCAACGGGTTGCGGGCGATGTTCTGGAAGATCGCGCCGGACAGCCCGAGCGCCGCGCCGACCAGCAACCCGGTCAGTGCCCTGGGCAACCGAAGCTGGTTGACGATGAACTCGGTCGCGTGATCGCCACCACCGAACAGTGTCTTCACCACGTCGATCACTGGGATCTTGAAGTCGCCCAGCGACAACGAGACACAGAACACCGCGAACACCAGGGCGGCCAGTACGACGATGACGGCCAGCGAACGCGTCTGCCGAGCGACGCGAGCACGCGCAACGAGGTGGACCGCGGAAGCCGTCACAGGTCGGCCAGTTTCCGGCGGCGAACCAGCATGATGAAGAACGGGGCGCCGAAGACCGCGGTGACGATGCCGACCTGCAGTTCGCCTGGCTGCGCGACGACGCGGCCGATCACATCCGAACCGAGGAGCAGGATCGGCGCCAGCAGAGCGGAGTACGGCAGGATCCAGCGGTAGTCCGGGCCGGTCACCAGCCGTGCGACATGCGGGATGGTCAGCCCGACGAAGCCGATCGGACCGGCCGCCGCGGTTGCCGCACCGCACAGTAGAACGACGACGACCGCGACGAACGCGCGGGCCAACCCGACCCGCTGTCCGAGCGACTTGGCCACGTCGTCCCCGAGTGACAACGCGTTCAGCAGCCGCCCGCAGAAGATCGCCAGCACGATCCCGACCAGGATGAAAGGCGCCACCTGCTTGGCGATGTCCGGACCGCGGCCGGCGAACGACCCCACCGACCAGAACCGGAACTGGTCGAACGTGTCCACGTCGCCGATCAGCAACGCGGTCGTCAACGACCCGAGCATCGCGGTCAGCGCCGCACCGGCGAGCGCGAGCTTCACCGGCGTCGCGCCCTCCCGGCCGAGCGACCCGAGCAGATAGACGACGACCGACGCGGCGGCCGCACCGACGAAGGCCAGCCAGACGTACGACGTCAGCGAGGACATCCCGAACCAGTAGATGCCGCCGACAACGAACAGCGCGGCACCGCCGTTCACGCCGAGGATGCCCGGATCGGCCAGCGGGTTCCTGGTCACGCCCTGCATCAACGCCCCGGACAATCCGAGCGCGGCGCCGACCAGCAGGCCGATCAGGGTCCGCGGCACGCGCAGTGAGCGGACGATCACCTGGTCGGTGTCGGCCTCGTTGTAGTGGCGCAGGGCATCGATCACGGCGGGCAGCGGGATCTGCTTCGAGCCGACCGCGATGCTGAGCAGACAGACCAGCACCAGCAGGACGACGCAACCGATCAGGCCGAGTACGAGCGTGGTCCGCCGGGCCCGGCGTGGACGCGACGGGGCAGCGGTGTCCGGGCCGGCTTCGGCCGTGGCGCTGGGCGGTGGCATTGGACTTTCGGGATCCTCTTAGGTAAGGCTAACCTCTAGACGCCTCACCTTAACCCGGCCGCCCTCGGGTCCGCACGTTCCTCCCCTGCGAAGTGTATGGAGAAACCCGCCATGACGACTGTGCTCGAGCGCCCGATCGTCTTCGACTCGCTGCTGGCCACCGTGGCCGCCGTTGACGACCTGAGCCCGCACCTGCGTCGCGTGACGTTCGTCGCACCGCGGATCAAGGAAGCGGTCACAGCGGGACCGGATCAGCGGATCAAGGTCCTGCTGGCTCCGCCGAACGGCAGCGCGATCCGGCTTCCGTCAGGCCCCGAGTGGTACGCCGACTGGTGCGGACAGCCCGTCGACGAGCGGTTCATCATGCGGACGTACACCGTGCGCGCCCTCCGCCCGGAAGTCGCTGAGCTCGACGTGGAGTTCGTCCTGCACGGAGTGAATGGTCCTGCATCGGCCTGGGTGGGCTCGGCCCAGCCCGGAGATCAGGTGGGTCTTCTGCTTCCGTTTGCAGTCGACACGACCAGCACGAAGGGCCTGCTGCACTCCGGCGTCGACTACATACCTCCGGCGACCAGTGTCCGCCGGGTGCTCGTTGCGGACGAGACCGCGCTGCCTGCGCTGGCCGGCATCCTGGAGGAGCTTCCCGCGGGAGTACATGCGACCGTCTTCGTCGCCGTACCTTCCGAAGCCGACGTACGGCCGTTGGCAGGTGCTGCTGACGTCACGTGGGTCACTGAGGGATCCCTAGTGGACGCGGTGAAGTCAGCAGCGCTGCCGTTCGACCCTGACTACGCCTGGGTCGCTGGTGAGTCGTCAATGATCAAAGAGGTACGCCGCCACCTCGTGAACGCCGTCGGTATGCCGAAGTCGGCCATCTCGTTCCAGGGCTACTGGAAGCGCGGCGAAGCTCACTGCTAGGACGGGTTCTCTGCGTGGGTCAGGGTCTCCCAGGCAACGAACAGGTTGTTGGAGCCGGCCGGACGACGCGACTCGGTCAGTGCCTGGGTGTTGGTCATGGCGATACCCAGGCGGGTGTGCAGAGCGTTGTAGCCCACCTCGGTGATCGGACCGAGTCCCCGGTTCAGTGTGCCGTTGCAGAGCCAGGAGGGCACCGGCTCGAGGTTGCGCTCCCACTTGGACTGGAAGCCGAGTGCCTGGCGCAGCCGCTCGCCGAACTCCGGGTACATGTCGACGCCCTGAATACGTGCCGTCTCCAGTACGTGTGAGATCGAGGAGATGCCGTAGCCGGTGTGGGTGAAGTCGCGGCACGTCTCCTGCGTCAGGCCGGTCACGAACGTCCCCTGGCCCTGCCAGTAGCTGACGATCTTGTCGCGGGTGTTGAGGTTCTGGCTCGGGACGGTCTTCGGCAGCGCACCGTCCGACGCCAGGTACACGTACGCCGGGACTCGCAGCCTGTAGAGCGCTATCGCCTTGTCGTAGATGGTCTTGTCCTCGAGGAACACGCCGATGCCCTGGAGAGCCTCGGTCATGCTCAGCTCCCAGTTCCCGTTGGAGTTGGAGCCGTTGATGATCTTCGGGACATAGACGTTGCGGAGCATGGTGGCGAAGCGGCCCGCGTTCGGCCAGTTGCCGTACTCGTACTTGATGATCTCCGCGGCCTTCGGCCAGGACGACGCGGCCCAGGCTGTCTGCAGCGGGGCGTTGCTGTTGGTGTGGTCCTGGATCGTCGCTGACCACGCGTCCATCAGCTGGATCGACTTCTGCGCGTATCGGTCGTCCCGGGTCAGGTACCAGAGCAGGGCGTCGGTGTAGGCCGCGATCGCGTCCTCACGTTCGTCGGTACAGCCGTAGTTCGGGCTCGAGTACGGACCGCACTCCACGATCGCGCGCGGTTTCGGCGTCCGGGACAGGGAGGCGTACGAACTGTTCTTGGCCTGGTTGTAGGCGTCGGTCCACGGCTGCGCGCCGGCCTGCACCTTGGACCGGACGAAGTCGAGCTGGGCCTGGCTGACGCCGACACCGGGATGGGTGAACGTCGCCGGTGCGTCGGCGGCCTGTGCGGATGGACTGACAAGGGTCCCGGCGAGCAGCGCGGCGGCCAGGACGAAGGGCATCTTTCGCATGGGCGGTGTCCTGTCTTGGGGGCGGTAGGACAGCGGTTTCCACGGCAGTGTCACGACGTACGACGACCAGGGTCAAGACCCCGCCGGTACCGGAACTCCACTGGAACAGAACGCCCCGTTGTCCCATTCCTGTGGAACAAACGGCCCCTTAGTTCAGGGCGAGCTCCTCGGCGCGGACGCCGGCTGCGTCCATCAGGGCGGCGGCCGTCGCCGCGCCGATGCCGCCGAGGGGTTGGGCGCGGACGACGGCGCGAGCGCTGGCGCCGTCGAAGATCATCGTCAACTGGACGGCGAGCGTGGCCGGGTCCTCGGCGCCGGCCTTCACCAGTTCGCGGTGGAAGAAGTCGGTGAGCTGCTGCTTGAAGTGCCGCGCGACCACCGACCCCGGGTGTTCCGGGTTCTTCAGCTCGACCGCGGTACTCACGAGCGGACAGCCAAGGTAGTTGCCCTCAACAACCATCTCGTCCTGGCGCTCGAACACGGTCAGGATCCGCTCCCGCGGCGACCGCTCGTCCTCCGCGCCCGGCTGCAGCGTCGTCTGGTACGCCGGGCCGCGGCTCGCCAGGCTCTCCGCGATCAGCTCGTCCTTCGACCGGAACAGCTGGTACATCGACTTCTTCGACACCCCGGCCGCCTTGCAGAGCGCGTCCACTCCGATGTTGACGCCGTCGCGGTAGAAGAGTTCGCCCGCGGCGTCCAGAAGCCGCTCACGGGGAGTCGCGGAAGTGCTCATGGCATCGAGGGTACCGGCTGGATTTGAAAAGAGAAACCGATCGGTTTACGGTAGCGGAAACAGATCGGTTTCTACTGAGGAGTTTGCATGACCACACTCGAAGGCGCCGTCGTCCTGGTCACCGGCGGGCAGCGCGGCATCGGCAAGGCGATCGTCGACGAACTGCTCACCCGGGGCGTCGCGAAGGTGTACGCCACCGCCCGCAGCCCGAAGCCGAGCGACGACCCGCGGGTCGTACCGCTGCCGCTCGAGGTCACCGACCAGGCGTCGATCGACGCCCTCGCCGAGGCCGCGCCGGACGTCACGGTGCTGATCAACAACGCGGGCGCCAACTCGCCGGACAGCTACCTGGACAGCTCGATCGACGACGTCCGCGCGGTCTTCGACGCGAACTTCTTCGGCCCGCTGCAGCTTACGCGGGCGTTCGTCCCGATCATCGAGCGCAACGGCGGCGGCCACATCCTGAACGCGCACTCGGCGCTGTCCTGGATCGGCCGGCACGGCGCCTACTCCGCGACCAAGGCCGCGTTCTGGCTGCAGACCAACGCGATCCGCCTCGAACTGCTGAACCGCGGCATCGGTGTCACCGGCCTGCACATGGGCTACGTCGACACCGACATGACGACCGCGGTGACCGCACCGAAGTCCCGCCCCGAGGACATCGCCAAGGCCGCGCTCGACGGCATCGAGACCGGAGCGTACGAGGTCCTCGCCGACGACACGGCCCGCGGCGCCAAGGCCGCGCTCTCCGGCGACCTGACCGCCCTCTACCCGGAGCTAGTGGGCTGACGCGTCGACCAGCACATCGGTGGCCTTGTGGGTCCGGTCGACGCCCTCGACGAAGATCACGACGCCGTCGGAGTTCTCGGTCCGCAGCGGCAGGATCTCCCGGTAGTCCGGCGACTCGTACCAGTCCCGGAGGTGGTCGTAGTCGGGGAACTCGATCACGATCGGTGCCCCCTCCCACTCGCCCTCGATCGGCTCGGGGCTCGCGCCGTGCACGATGAAGTGGCCGTCGAAAGGCGCGAGCGTCTCGTCGATGCGTTCGAGGTACTCGACGATCTCGGTGCCCATCCGGACGTTGCGCAGGTAGGCGATCGCGTAAGCCTTCATTCTCTGTCCCATGGCTCCAGCATCGGGGACTCCGTGAATACAGACGATTACCTCTGAGGTCATCGGGATTGCTTGGTCTGCCGGGGACGTACCGTAGATGGCATGTCAGTCACAGGGGGACCGCCTTCCACCCATGAAGAGGAGGTGGAAGAGCGGGTCGGGCCGTACCGGTTGATCCGGCGGCTCGGGCAGGGCGGCATGGGCGTCGTCTACCTGGCCGAGGGACCCGAGCACCAGGAGGTCGCACTCAAGGTACTGCGGCCGCACGTCGCCCACGACCCGATCGCCCGCGCCCGGTTGCAGCGTGAAGCAACCACGTTGCAGAAGGTCAATCACCCTGGTGTGGCAGGCATTCTCGACCACGATCTGGAGGCCGACCAGCCGTATCTGGTCACCCGCTTCGTCCCCGGTCGCCCACTGGACGAGCAGGTCGACGAGCGCGGGCCACTGACTCCCCGTAAGTGGCTCCCACTCGCCGGCTGTCTCGCGGAGTCACTGCAGGCGATCCACGCGGCCGGGGTGATCCACCGCGACCTCAAGCCCGGCAACGTGATGATGTGCAACGGCAAGCCGGTGATGATCGACTTCGGTATCGCCCAGGCCGCCGACGACCTGCGGCTGACGCAGACAGGCCTCGTGATCGGTACGCCGGGCTACCTGGCGCCGGAGCTCATCGAGGGCGAGATGGTGTCGGAGTCCGCCGACTGGTGGGGCTGGGCCGCCACCGTGGCGTTCGCTGCGACCGGACGCCGTCCCTTCGGCAAGGGCCCGTTCGAGGCGGTGCTGGCCCGCGTGCACTCCGGTCAGGCCGACCTGGACGGTCTGGACCCACGGCTGAAGCCACTGCTCGCAGCCGCGCTGTCTCCCGACAAGGCCGACCGCCCGACGCAGGACGAGATCATGACGGGCCTCAGCCGGTACGCCGAGGGCCGCGACGCTCTCCCGCCGCGTGAGATGCCGACGCTGGCCGCCGTACCGCCGACCAGGCTGCTGACGAAGGTGATGCCGACGGAGGAGCCTGCGGTCGACGAAGGGCCCACCCCGACTCAGGTCGCCGAACTGGTACCGCCGGTGATCCCGCCGCTGTCGGCGTTCGCGCCGATCCGCGACAAACTGCGGGAGGCCACGGCGAAGAAGCCGCAACCGCCGCCGCCTTACGGGCAAACGCCGTACCCGGCCGAGCCCTTCGTGGCGAACCCCTACGTTCCGGCGCCGTATCAGCAGCCGTCTCCGCCGCTGCCGGCGCCTGTGCAGCGCGCTCAGCCACCGGTCCAGCAACCCGTCCACCAGCCGGTCCAGCAGCCCGTCAAGGCTCCGCCCACAGGACGTCGTACGGCCGTCATCGTCGGCTTCATGCTGCTGCTGACCGGACTCGTCGCGTTCACACCTGGCTTCGGTACGGCCGTCGCGATCATCCTGCTCGTACTCGCCCGGACAGTGGACCGTTCCAGCACCGCGCTCATGCGACGCCGGCAACTCCGCGGCCGCTCCGGAAAGTCGGACGGTCTGGTGGCGGCAGCAGCCAGCCCGGTGCAGCTGGCTACGGCCGCCCTCATCACAGTGCCCTGCTTGATCCTGCCGCTGCTCACAGCAGTTGTGGTCGGCGGAGTCGTCACAGGCATCGCCGCGTCGACCTACGGCCTCGACTGGCAGCCCCTGTCCGCGGTCGGCTTCGGTACGGCGGCCCTGACTGCCCTGTTCTGCAGCTGGTGGGGCCCTGGCGGCAGCTCGCTACGCCGGGGTGCGCACATCACCGCACGGAACACCTTCCGCGCACACTGGGTGTCCGCACTCGTCGCGGTGGTCCTGCTGGTGATCGGCGGGATCCTGTTCTTCCGGGCGACGCAGGGCGGCGGCGCTGGCTGGGCCCGGCAGCCGATCGAGACGCCGAACATTCAGCGCCCGACCATCGGCGACCTGCGGCACGCGCCG